>CAUJEC010000094.1 GCA_963169245.1 Actinomycetota bacterium | reverse complement strand
GGCTCACAATCCGAGTGACGCCAGGCTCTCTGGCTCTATCAGGTCTGGACACCATGGTGGATCCCAGACGATCTGAAAGTCGATTCGGTCCTCTCCACCGGGGCCGAGCGCTCCGGCCGCAGCGAGGCGGGCCATCTCCGGCAGGGTCTCCGAGACCGGACAGCCAGGAGTGGTCAGCGTCATGTCGATCTTGATCCGATCCCCCTCCGCCTCGAGCCGGTAGATCAGACCCATGCTGATGATGTCGAGTCCGAGTTCGGGGTCATAGACCTGACGCAGAGCGGTGTAGATCGCCTCGATCGGGTCACTTGTCAGTGCCATTTGATCCTCCCTGCAGGGGTGACGGGGCAGCCAGATGACGACTCGCCCCCAATGAGACTATGGCTCGCATGAGCACTACTCGGGTCACGATGCACCTCCACTGTCGGCCGCTTGCTGGGCCACCTGAGCGGCATGCCATCGGATCATGAGTACCGGTCCAGAGACCAGATTGGACATCGCAGCGAGACCAGCCAGAGCCAGCCCGACACCGCCGACGCCCACGAACATGGCAACCCCAGTGGCCATCCCGAGGATCATCGACACAGCGCCCGCTAGGGCGAACCCAAGGGCCACCCGCGCAGCGGCCGCGTTCACCAGATGCGCAAAAAGTAGCGGTCGGCCATCACGGCCCTTTGTGATTCCCCGATCACGGAGCCGGTTCCACGAGATGAAGGGGACGATCTTGTGAGCATGGCCAATTACGGCGAGCGCCAGCCACATGATCAAAGCTGTCACCTCTGCGCTGACCAGTCGAGTGCGGGTCTCAATGCCCATCTGGGCCAGACCGGCAACGACACCGAGGACGATGCCGATCACTAGGCAGGCGGCCGAGACCAACACGAAACCGTGGAGGAGTTCCAGATTGCGGCGCCGATGCCGAATGACCGACGCGAGCGACGCCAGGTGGTGGCCAAGGCCGACCACGACAACCGCCCCACCGATCACTGCGACGGCCTTCCATGCGAAGAGGAGCCCGACCGTGGCCACGGGTGCTCCTATTCCGACAAGCCATACCGCACGTTCACCCTCATGGGCATGTGGTCGATGTGCAAGCAGGAACATCGGCCACAGCTTCTCGGCCACAGCGATATATGCGAGTCCAAGCCAGCCGAGCAGGCCGATGTGGGCGTGTGCGAGAACCCGGTTCTCCAGAAGCGGGAACCAGAAATGCTGCCGATCGAACGCGTAGGTGACTCCGAAGGCTGCAGTGACGACCAGGTATATGACAGCGAGTCGAAGACCGATGATCGGCGCGCCCTTGCCACGTGCCGACAGGGGACGGGAAGCATTCCATGCCGCGATGCACACTGCCGTAGTCGCCATCACCCCTCCGACCTGGACGACGGTGTTGTGACCGGTCGCGAAACCAAGAGGGATGATCCAGACACCCGGCACGAAGAGGACTCCGGTGACCACGCCCGCCGGAATCGAGCGGAGAGGCTTGCCGCCGACGACAGGACCGAACTGATGCATGGCCCCCAGCACGGCTGTACTGAGGAAGCCGAGCACAGCGAAATGCACAGCTGCAATCACATGGTCACTACGTGGAGAGTCCACTGCTGACGACGCGGTAATGGCAGCCGCGATGCCGAACGCGATAAGCCCGACGCCAGCAGCTGCCATGAACCCAAGGGGCAGCCAGGCGGGAGGGACATTCAGCGTTGGGTTCATGGCAGCCATCGCCGCGGGGTTGAAGGGCACAGCCGATACCGACGATGCACCAGGTGCAACCGATGCGCCCGGAACAGCAACCTTTGCGGCGGCGCCAGGTGTCGAAGGACCCGAGGAGTGAGACCCGGTTCCAGCCGATGACGGCGGGCGGCGAATGGTGAACGGAGACTCGCCACCCGAGGATGCCGACTCCGACACCGACTCCGCAGGCGACTCCCCCGTGCCATCTGCTGCCGAGTCGGTGACATTGCTCACAGCTGAGGACGAGGATCCCCCCGCTAGAGCCTCACCGTCTTGGTGCCCGGTTCGACTGAACCGCACCTGCCATTCGGCATCACCATGTTGGTTCGACTCATAGGTGAAACCCTGGGCTGAGAGCACGCCCTGCAGCGGAGTCGGCTCGAACGGAGCCACGAGCAGCAGGTCGCGACCATCGAGTCCAGCGACGGTCTCCATGATCGTCGCGAACGGCTCCTCACCGCGCTCGATGATCGGTCGGACATCGAGCACGACCTCAGCCTCATCGGAGTCGCTACTTCGGGTTTCGGTGGTCATGGTTGATCTCCGACAGGTTTCACTGGAGCTTTATTCTAGCTTTGACTAGAAATAATAGGTAATGGTTCGGCTTCGCATTGGAAGAGGTTCCTCACGGCACCGACGCTATTGCGGGGAACCGCGCCGGGACACGGGCAACACAGAGACATCCAATACAGAGACATCCAACACACAGATATCCAATACAACAGGAGAAACAAGTGCCCACAGTCGATCAAGTCCTTGACATCCGCAGCGAGATCCCCAGGCGTCGCCACGAACTCATCTTCGAGACCTACGGGAACCTCGATGCCGGCACCGGCTTCGTGCTGGTGAACGATCACGACCCAAAGCCGCTTCGCTACCAGTTCGAGGCCGAGCACTCCGGCGAGTTCACCTGGGACTACCTCGAAGAGGGCCCCGAGGTGTGGCGAGTTCGCATCGGTCGCCTCTAAAGGTCTGGGGCGACCGATCTCGTGGGTCGCCCCAGATCAGAACGCCTCGACGAAGCGAGTGCGATACTCCGTCTCACTGACCTTCTCGACGTCATAACCAAAACCCTGCGATCCGAGCACCCCCAGCAACGGGGTGGGCTCAAACGGCGAGACGAGCAGAAGCGACCGACCCCTTAGATCGGCGACGGTGCTCATGATCAGGCTGAACGGCTCTTCTCCCCTTGCGAGCATCTCTCGGACATCCAGGAGTACCTCGTTGTCGTTGTGGTCATCAGCCATTTCGATCCCTTCGTTTTTCTGGTATTCACTAGAAAAACTATCGTAGGGATTGGCCCCGTGACAGTGACACCGGTCCCTTCAGGACCGGTGTTCAGCCAGCGACGATGTCCTCCCCCACTCCACCTGCCAAGCGACGGGAAACTCAGACAGGCCAACCATTCTGGCGAGCCAACCGAACGAGACCGTCCCACAGCATCGAACCGAGTCGCTCGACGCAGTTCTCCGGCGTGAAGGCCGGGATGTCCCAATGCGGCACCGAGAGCTCAGGCTTACCACTCAGATCCAACACGTCCGCCAAGTTGTTCGCCGCTGCGTCACGCGGAGTGAGCGGGGCAAGATCGAAAGCCCACTCGATCATCTTGAGAACCGAGGTGTGGTCATACTCCCCGTGAGCCACATGACCCCGCCTGGCCAGTGGAGACGCCACCAGACAAGGCACCCTGAATCCACGCAATCCCCAATCAGGATGAATGTCGGGGGCAACGGATGGACGCACGTGATCAGCAAACCCTCCCCATTCATCGAAGTTAACCACCATCACCGTCCGCTCCCAGTTGGGCGAGTTGGTCAGCGCCTCATAGATGGTGTGGAGGAACTCGTCCCCCGCCCGGATGTCCGACACCGGGTGATAGTCGCCCGATGTGCCGACCAGCGATGGGATCAGAAAACGCGGATCGATGAAGCTCACATGGGGAAGCCGACCCTCGCGAGCGTCGGAGAGGAACCCCTCGAAGGGACGGCTGATCAGCAGGTGGCGCAGGCCCAGCAGAGCCGTGAAGGGAGCATCTGAGAAGTAGTAACGGCCTTCCAGACCGGCATCGCTGATTCGATCCCAGATGGTCGGCATCTCAACGATCTCAAGACGGTTCGAGTCCGCCTGGGTCTGGGCGCAGTGCTGGTAGAAGCGGTTCGGGAATGTCGGTCCCATGAACGCTGCGAAGTAATTGTCACAGACGGTCCACGCAGGCGCTGCGGTCTGCCAGAAGGCGAGCTGGTCGGCGCTGTGATAGCTGATCGGGTAGGTGTCGGGCGACTCGAAGAGGAACCCGTCACAGGCCCCTTCGTTGTACTGGCGCAGCCCCGCCACTCGACTGTGCCCGGGGTCCGCCATCTCACAACTCGCCCAGTTCGCGTAGCGGTGCTTCTCATGGGCAACACCGGCGTCATCGAGGTAGGTGATCCCCTTCGGAGCCACGCTGGCGCCGGGAAGCCAACTCAGGAAATGGTCGAAGGAACGGTTCTCCATCATGACGACCACGATGTGATCTATGCCCGCCTCCGGTCCCGGACCTCGTCGCTTGAGCGCGCCCGGCGCCGGCGCGCACGCTGCAGCAGTCGCTCCAACTGCAGCCACACCCGCTGCACCGATTCCTGCTTTGAAAAAGTCGCGCCGTTCAACCATGAATGGGACACTAACGCTGCGACAGCCCCTCTTGACGTCAAAAAAGACAGACATCGAGCCGGGCCCAACAATTCAGGTCGGGTCGGCGCCTCGCGCACTTCGATCAGCCGGTCGTTCGTGGATCCCGCAACAACATCTCCACGTTCCTGTCCTGTGCGTCACCTCGTTGCTCCCAAGGATCGATCCACCGTGAGTCATTGGATGCGAACTCCCGGCTCCAAGCAGCAACCTCGGCCGGCGAGTACTGGCCGTCTCCGCGCACCAGAGCTGACGTGGGAGCAGCGTGATCGATGACCGTGGAGAGGACCGAGATCGTGCCATCCGCATTGTCGAAGATCTCGATGGTTCGGCTCTGCTGGCCGAAGTCGATACAACTCGCTGTGCAGATCTCCCAGAACGCCCCGGGTCGACCCGCTGAGATCCCGACACCCTCCCGATCGCTGCCAGGGCTCCGCTCCGAAGCGCCCGCGGAGCGCTGATGGTGAAGGATCCTGTTCTCGTGATCGTGTCCGTTCAGCCACAGGACCACGTTGGGATGGTCGAGCAGGATCGACACGAGTTCCTCACCCGAAGTGGCCCGACCTGGGTCGTAGCTGTCATCGACGGAGTTGAACATGGTCAGAGAGTTGTGATGACTGAAGACGATGATCAGACGTCCCGCATCAGTTGCGGCCCGCAACTCCCCGCGCAACCAGTCAGTCTGGCGAGGCCCTACTCGCCCCTCGGAGCCCGAGGTGTGATTGTTGGTGTCGAGCCCTATGAGTTGGAAGTTCGACCCGTGGGGCCGTGACCAGTAGGCGGTCTCGTTGAGCAGATTCTCCTCGGTGAATCCGTGACCGACCGGTCCGGGGTCGGTTGTTGTCACAAAGAACTCGGCCAACTGATCAACCAGGGAGAGCGGCCTACGGCCGATCGGGTCGGCGGTCACCGTCACAGAACGCATCGCTGCAAGCCGGTCGAGTCGATGTGCCATTGCGGACTCGCCCATCGATTCAGCAGCGATCCCGGCGAGAAGTGACCAGAGCCGGGTTGGTTTGGATGAGGCCAGGCCCAGACCATCACCGATGTCACCGAGCCGGAGTCGCCCCCTGTTCCCGAAGGTCCCCTGCCAGATCACATCATGGTTGCCGAGCACTGCCAACCAAGGCACAGCAGATCCCTGCGCCTCGAAAGGCCGGATCGCCGACGCTAAAAGCCCCGGAACGCAAGGGAATCCGAATCGGCCATAGAGATCTTTGGAAGGGTCATCAGGGTGATAAACCCAGCCGAAGTCATTCGATGCCTGCGCTCCCTCATAGTCGGGGCCACCCGTGTTCGGTGTGACCACCTGACCATCGAGAGTGTCGATGAACCAGCGAAGTTCGGCATAGAGCCGGTTGTCGGTGTTGTCCCCGGTCTCGATGCAAAAGGCCATCTCCGCACCGGAGACGGGGCTGATCCGAACTGCGTTGGTCGCCCGGACCATCTGGTCGAAGACCTGGACGGTTGCGTGTTCCTGTGGCCGATGTCCGGCATCGGTCCCCGGTGCCACCCATGCCAGCTTCTCACCCAGTTCGAGTCGACTCGGCGACTGCGCATCACATAGATGGACATCCGTGTGATGCGCGAAGTAGAGGAGACTCGTCCTCTGCGAACTCCGATCCGACGCCGCCACAACTCCGCGGGAGTCGCGCAGAACATGGGGTTCACCCGGCCCTTGGATGATTCGCCGGTAGAAACGCCCGGGGCCCGGCCTGAGCGTCGCGTCGACGGTTGTAAGCGGACGGTCCGAAGATGCTGAGTCGAAGCAAGGGCGGACGTCGTCAACGACACCACTACCGTCGGCTGGTCGAGTTGATTTGGAAGATCGCAAGCGGCGTTCGAGTTCTGCTCGACGTCGAAGCCTGCGAATGGTCCACAGCGGCCCTGTTCGTTGGTGTTGGGGCATCAGCGCTCGCCCATTGGTCTGAAGTCCAACTCAGGTCACCGTCAGTCGCGCGCGTTGCTCACAACCTCGGCGGCGCCCGCTCGCCGCAATACAGCCGCGCTGATCGCCGGAGCGAAGGTGGACAGCATCGATGCCGCACGCAATTCCACAGGCGCAACGAAGACCTCCATCGGGGCCTTCCTGAGCGCTGTAACGACCCCACGCCCGACATCGACCGGCAGCTTCTTACGCACCGCTGATGGCAGTTCCATGCCACTGTCGTGATGCATACCTGCATCGGCAATGAACCCGGGCGCAACCAGTGAGCACGTGACCCCGGTCCCCTCGAGTTCCTGGGCGAAGGACAGCGCGAAGCCTCGAAGACCGAACTTGGTCGCGCAGTACATATGCGTGCCCGGCGTTGCCGACATCCCTGACAGTGACCCGACCAGAGCGATCGCTCCCTGACGGCGATCCGCAAGCTTTGCCGCCGCGAAACGCTGTGCAAGGACGATCGGGGCGCGCAGGTTCACCTCGATGACTCGGTCGGTGATCACTGTCGCTTCCCCGGCGTCGCCCCGAAGATCGGGTTCCTGGCCGATTCCGGCGTTGGCGACCACGCCGTCACAGGCGATCGCGGCCTCACATAGACGTTCCTGATCGGCTCGGTCAGCCAGGTCGGCAACCAGCACTTCGGCTCCGGTCTCGGCAGCAAGGGAGTCGAGGAGTTCACGACGTCTGGCCGTGAGGACCAGTTCGGCCCCCTCATGTGCCAGTTCTCGGGCGATGGCAACACCCAGACCTCCACTTGCTCCAGTGACCAGAATTCGAGATCCGCGAAGTTGCATCCGCCCACGCTAGTGACAGCCGAACCGGCTGCCATCACCGACGCCTGTGACGCCTACGCTTGGGGGTCTGATCCACTCTTACAACGACTGCAACGCCATCTGATGACAGACCCCGAACCGACACAGTTGTCGATCCTCCTGGACCGGGCTGTCGCACATATCGTCGATGGCGAGGACCGCCCCGAGCAACGTGAGATGGCCAGTGCAGTCCATAAGGCCTTCACCGAAGGTGAACACCTCGCTGTGCAGGGCCCCACCGGCGTGGGCAAGTCGATCGCGTATCTGATCCCGGCAGTCATCGCAGCCCAGAAGGGTCACCGCACTGTGGTGGTGACGTCATCGAAGGCACTCCAGGATCAACTCGCCTCCGTCGAACTCCCATTCCTGGCGAACACATTGGATCTGCCCTTCACCTTCGCCGTGCTCAAGGGCAGATCCAACTATCTCTGCGAGGCAGCAGCGTCGGAGGTCCGCGTCCAACTCGGCGGGCCTCGTCAACAGTCACTCGACCTCGATGTTGGTGACGACACAGACCCTGCAGATATCCCCGTAGACCTCGGCGATGACGCGAATGTCGAAGCACTGACCGAGATACTCGACTGGGCAGAGTCATCACCCACGGGTGATATGGCGGAGTTGCCGACGAGCCCTCCGTGGCGCATCTGGTCGATGCTCTCGGTCGGCCCTGGCGAGTGCGTGGGAGCGGCCAACTGCGCGCATTCAGCCAAATGCTTCGCAGAGGCGGCGAGAGATCGTGCTGAGGATGCAGACATCGTCGTCGTCAATGCGCATCTCTATGGAGCACATCTCCAGATGAACCGGTCACTGCTGCCTGAGCACAGTCTGCTGGTGATCGACGAAGCACACGAGTTCGAGGACTCGATGGTCGGCTCGCTCAGTGTCGAGTTGACTGCTGCAAAGGTCACAGCGCTCGCTTCGCTTCACCGTCGATGCGTCGCCGACGACGAAGCGACTCAGAAGTACCTCAAGGACGCAGCCAATCGAATCGAGAGCGCGCTCCATGCCAACGAACCGGAGCGTCTACCCGACGGGCTCACCGACGACCTCGTTGACGCGGTCCAGGCGGTACACGCGGCAACGGATCGTGCGCTCACAACACTCAAGGTCGCAGCGAGCAGGTCGGGGGCATCATCGGTCAAACACAGGGTCGACACCGCCATCCGAAGCGCCGAGTCTCTATCTGGAGACTGCGCCGCGCTTCTGGGCGACATGGGGGCCGGCAAGGTCCTGTGGGTCGAGGCGCTGAAAGGTACCGAACTCGCGCTTCGCCTCACCCGGATCGATATCGCTGCGACGTTGCGAAGGATGGCCTGGGATGATGATGACCCTCCGACGGTCGTGTGTTGCTCAGCGACCCTGGACTCGCACACACCTCGCAGGCTTGGGCTCGACGCGAAGTTCATCAGCGTGCCCTCGCCGTTCGATTTCGCTGAGAACGCCGTGCTCTACGTTCCAAAGGTCCACAAGCCGACTCATGTCGACTGGCCAGACGACGTGGTGGATGTGATCGAGGGTCTCATCCGGTCGGCCAACGGCCGCACGCTCGCCCTTTTCACGTCGAATCGGATGTTGAGGGCGACCGTGGATGAGTGTCGGACCCGGATGCCCGAGTTCAGGATCCTCGCTCAGGGCGACGCCCCCAATCCCGTTCTTCAGGCCCAGTTCCTCGACGACGAACACTCCTCGTTGTTCGCGACGGCCAGTTTCTGGACCGGTGTGTCGAGTCCGGGTTCGACCTGTTCGGTCGTTGTGATCGACAAGATTCCTTTCCCCGTTCCCACCGACCCGATCATCGAGGCTCGAAGCGAACTCGCCGGAGATGCCGCCTTCATGGAGGTCTCGGTGCCGGCAGCTGGAATGCAACTCGCGCAGGGAGTTGGCCGCCTGATCCGCACCGCCACCGACCGGGGAGTGGTCGCCGTGTGTGATCCTCGACTCGCCGAAGCCCGCTACCGCAATCGAATTCTCGACCTGCTTCCGCCTATGCGTCGCGCACGGAACAAGGACTTCGTGGAACGGTTCATCGGCGGGCTCGACCTCGATGCCCAGTCGGATTGACCGGATATGCGTGCACTCGTTCAGCGTGTGACAGAGGCGTCGGTGAGCGTCGACGGGCAGGTCGTCGGTGCGATCGGTTCGGGGATATGCGTTCTGGTTGGCGTAACGCATGACGACACCGCTGAGATCGCACGAAAGGTGGCGGCCAAGCTTCGAGGACTCCGGATCTTCGACGACGACAACGGAGTCATGAACGTCTCGCTCGAGGACAGTGGCGGTTCGGCGTTGGTCATCAGCCAGTTCACGCTCTACGGGTCGATGGAGCGGGGACGGAGGCCGTCGTGGGTGGCGGCCGCGCCGGGTCAACTCGCTGAACCACTCGTGGAGGCCGTGGCCGGGGAACTCGAGTCCTGCGGTATCGCAGTTCAGCGAGGAGTTTTCGGAGCCGACATGTTGGTCTCGCTCGTCAACGACGGACCCGTCACAGTGATGATCGAGATGTAGCCAGGGCAACCGTTGCCTGATTCGTGGCGGAAGTCTCGGCGAAATGCCCACCCGACCCATGGTTTACATGTCAAAGTAATCACGCTGTCAGGGTTCAGGTCCTGACATGGCACTGCGATCGGGTCCGAGCCCGCGACCCGTCACCTTCAGTGGCTCAACCTTCAGGGGGTCAGATGAGCACGACCGAGACAGGACTCCGACCGGATCCGGACGCCAGAGCGCCTGAGCCCATGACCCTTGATCGTGTGGTGATCCGATTCGCTGGCGACTCCGGTGATGGCATGCAACTCGTCGGAGACCGTTTCACCGACCTCTCCGCGAGCTTCGGCAATGATCTCGCCACCCTACCCAACTATCCGGCTGAGATTCGCGCCCCAGCGGGGACCGTACCGGGCGTGTCCAGTTTCCAGGTCCACATAAGCGACCATGACATTGTCACACCAGGGGACTCCCCGAATGTCTTGGTGTGTATGAACCCGGCGGCACTGGTCGCAAACCTGCGCGACCTGACGCCGGGCGCGACGGTGATCGTCAACAGCGACGCTTTCGAGGAACGGGATCTGGAGAAGGCGAAGCTCACCTCCAACCCGCTTGAGGACGACTCCCTCTCGGCGTTCCATGTCCATCAGGTGCCGATGACAACTCTGACCAAGCTCGCCACCAAGGATCTGGGCGTCAAGGCGCGGGATGCTGAACGGTCGAAGAACTTCTTCGCTCTCGGGCTGGTCTGTTGGATGTACACCCGACCGGTCGGTCCGACGATCGATTGGATCGAAAAGCAGTACGCCGGCCGCCCGTTGGTTCGAGACGCGAACCTGGCGGCATTCAGAGCCGGACGTAACTTCGGCGAAACAGCAGAGCTCTTCGACCATCCATATGAGGTGAAACCGGCGTCACTTCCACCAGGCACGTATCGGAACATCATCGGCAACCTCGCAACCGCGTATGGCCTTTTGGCGGCGGCACAGGCCGCGAGGCTTCCGATGCTGCTCGCCAGCTACCCGATCACCCCGGCGTCGGACATCCTCCATGAGCTTTCCAAACACAAGAACTTCGATGTCCGGACAGTTCAGGCCGAGGATGAGATCGCTGCAGCCGCCATGGCAGTCGGCGCTGCGTTCGCCGGACATCTGGCGGTGACCACGACATCGGGGCCGGGGCTCGACCTGAAGGCCGAGGCGATCGGTCTTGCGATCAGCATGGAACTGCCGCTCGTCATTGTCGACGTGCAACGGGCAGGACCGTCAACGGGTATGCCCACAAAGACCGAGCAGGCGGATCTTCTGGCAGCTCTCTATGGTCGCCATGGCGAATCCCCCCTTGCTGTGGTTGCGGCTAAGTCCCCTTCGCAGTGTTTCGAAGCGGCCTTCGAGGCGGTGCGCATCGCAGTCAAGTATCGGACCCCGGTGATTCTGCTGACCGACGGCTACCTTGCCAATGGCGCCGAGCCCTGGCTCCTCCCGGACCTCTCGGCAATGCCCGACATCTCGGTCCCCTTCACCACCGAACCAAATGCCGAGGGTCCCGACGGAAGACCGGTCTTCCACCCGTACCTGCGTGACCCTCAGACTCTCGCTCGGCCCTGGGCGGTACCGGGAACCCCCGGGCTCCAGCACAGGATCGGGGGTATCGAGAAACAGGACGGAACAGGCAACATCAGTTATCAGCCCGAGAACCACGAGAAGATGGTCAGGCTGAGACAGGCGAAGATCGACGGGATAGCGAACGACATCCCGGGTGTGGAGTTGGACACCGACGAAGGGGCTGAACTCCTGGTGATCGGATGGGGTTCGACGTGGGGTTCGATCAAGGCCGGCGTCAGACGCGTCAGGGATCGTGGACACCCAGTGGCGAGAGCCCACCTGACCCATCTGAGTCCCTTCCCCGCTGACCTCGGTGACGTACTGGCCCGCTACCCCAAGATCCTTGTTCCCGAAATGAATCTCGGCGAACTCGCCCTGCTCCTGAGGGGCACCTACCTGGTGGATGCCCGCAGCTACACCCAGGTGTCGGGTGTCCCGTTCAAGGCCGCTGCCATGGAGTCCCGCATCCTCGAGGAGATCGCACGATGACTGACACAACACGCGAGACACCTGTCATGCTGACCCGGCAGAGTTTCGTATCCGATCAGGAGGTTCGCTGGTGTCCGGGATGCGGTGACTACAGCATCCTGGCCGCTCTCCAGTCGATGCTCCCTGAGATAGGAGTGCCGCCGCATGACCTTGTCTTCATCTCAGGGATCGGATGTTCATCACGTTTCCCGTACTACATGAACACCTACGGGATGCATTCCATACACGGTCGGGCCCCGGCAGTGGCGACGGGGGTCGCCGTCACAAGACCGGACCTTCATGTCTGGGTGATCGGCGGCGACGGCGACATGCTCTCGATCGGCGGCAATCATCTGATGCACGCGCTGCGCCGCAACGTGAACCTGAAGATTCTGATGTTCAACAACCAGATCTACGGGCTGACCAAGGGCCAGTACTCGCCGACTTCAGAGCAGGGAAAGGTCACCAAGTCGACCCCGTTCGGTTCGATCGACCATCCATTCAACCCGATCTCGGTCGCTATCGGAGCCGAAGCCAGTTTCGTGGCCCGCACCCATGACATGGACCGCAAACACATGCAGGAGATCTTCACTCGGGCACACCGGCACCGTGGTGCCGCCTTCGTCGAGATCTACCAGAACTGCAACGTGTTCAACGATGGCGCCTTCGACACGATCCTTCGCAAGGACGCCAGACCCGACATGCTCATACCTCTCCGGCATGGCGAGCCGATCCGGTGGGGCACCGACGGAGAACATGGTGTCGCCGTAAACCAGTTTGGTGAACCATATGTTTGTAACACCGTCGACGTCGGTGTGGAACACCTCCTCGTCCACGATGAACACCGTCAGGATCCAACTCTCGCGTTTGCGCTGTCTCGACTCGCCACAGGTCCGACGATGCCGACTCCCGTTGGAATCTTCAGACAGGTCGAGCGCCCGGTTTACGAGGAGCAGGTGGCCGCCCAGGTCGCCTTGGCTCTCGAACAGAACGGGCCCGGTGACGTTGCCGCACTGATCAACTCAGGCGGGACCTGGAGAGTCGACTAGTCAGATCTCCCGCGCATCCGGTTGATCTGCTTCAGTTCGCGCCGGGTCGGCTTACCCGCTCCCCGATCCCTGACGCCGAATGCCGGCTCTGCATGACGCTGCACGCGTGGCGGTGTGTGGTCAATGAAACATGTTTCGGCGATCGGCGCGCCGACCCGTTTGTCGATTGGTCTGACGACCTCGAGATCACGTACTTCGTCACGGATAGTCACCGTGACCCGGTCCCCCGCCTTGAGCGGCGTGGAGGGTTTGGCCGGCCGACCGTTCACCTGCACGTGTCCGCCCTTGCAAGCTGTGGTCGACAGCGAACGTGACTTGTAGAGGCGTATTGCCCAGAGCCATTGATCAACCCGAGTCACGTTCATCACCCAAGCTTGTCAGGTCGAGTCGATTCGCCGGTACGAACTCCCCCGATCGCCATCCCTGCTGGGTGAACGGGGTCCTGCCGGGTGATCGCCGTTGACTCGACTTGGGTAGTTCTCTGTGTCGACTTTCACGATGTCGGATCGCACACTGATTCCACAGGGGCTCTATACAGTGAGATCAGGCCCATGAGACGGGGGTGAGCCATGTCACGTCAAGATCAGATCAAGCTCGCACCAGGCGCCATTACCTCGCCGGGAGCCAGATCGGTTCGACAAAGATCGACACGCCCGCAGATCACCAGCTCCTTCGTCCATCCACTGTCGATGGTCTACGGAGGTGGGGGTGTCTTCGGGATCGGCTATTGCGTCGGGGTTGCCCATGGACTCGCTGCCGGCGGAATCTCGGTGGCCGATGCCCCATCGCTCGGCACCTCCGCCGGGTCCTGGGCTGCATCTGCTCTGGCCCTGGGAAAGACCTTCGAGGACATCATCAACATTGACGTTCCCGCTATCCCCAATCGCACTCGTGGGATCCTGGCCGACTCGGCTCGCGAGCTCTTCGGCGAGGCGTCCCATGCCAATGTCTCCATCTCGGCGGTGTGCCTACGGAGCCGCAAGCGACACATCCTCGACGGAAGTAAATATCCTCTCGCCGACCTGATCGCTGCGTCATCGGCAGTGCCGGGAATCCTCCCTCCCCATCGAATCGAAGGGCGCCTCTACGTAGATGGCGGGATGTGGTCGGCGACCTCAATTGACGCTGCAGCGGCAGCACGATCGGTGATCGTCGTCGCACCACTCGCCGGCGGACCAATGGGTCCCATCGGGCGAGGCGCCGGATTGTTGCTGGACAGGGAACTGAACAGCTGGCGCAAGCGTCACCCCGACCGGAGGATCACACTCATCCGGCCCAACAAGGCGATCGCAAAGTACGTGGGACTGAACCCGATGGATCTCTTTGACAAGGATCGTGGAAAGGCCGTCTACCCGCTCGCATACGAGCAGGGACTGCGGTGGGCAGAGCGGCTCAACGCCTTCTCCAACTGAGCCTTCTCCAACTGACCTGAACCCTCACAGCGCACGACGAGCGCTGACTATGCTGCCGAAGATGGCGACTGTTGCCAACGGTGGCGACATCTGCCGACGCTGGCAACATCACGGAGGTTCACATGTCAATTGGTTCTCGTCTGGCCGACACCTTGTTGGGGATGCCCTTCGTGATCCTTGGCTACGAGGCGGCCAAGGAGCCCGGCGGCAGAGTCGCGGCCGCAGAGAAACTCGGTGTCCCCTCACCAGAACTGGCGGTCAAGGTGAACGGAGCAGCAATGGTCCTCGGGGGCGCTGCGTTGATCGCCGGCGTCTATCCCCGAGCGGCCGCAACGGGGCTCGCTGCGGCGCTCGTCCCGACAACTGTGGCCGGTCACGCGTATTGGAATGACACCGACCCGGTGGCCCGCAACGCCAATCGGATTCAGGTGCTCAAGAACACTGCGCTTGTGGGAGGACTGCTCGGCGTCATCTTTGCTCACTCCCGGAGTTGATCGAGCGCTCCCATGCAACGCTGAGCGCCTGAGCAAAACGCTCGGTCGACTGTGCTCCTGGGATGGCGAACCGTTGGTCGATCAGGAAGTACGGAACTCCCGTGATGCCCAGACTCTGTGCCCGTGCCTCGTCTTCGCGCACGTCATCGGAGTACCGGTCACTGTCGAGCACCTCACGAACCTCGGTGGGCTCAAGACCGACGTCCAGAGCGACCTGGGTGAGCGCTTTGTTATCTCCAACGGCTAGGCCATCGGTGAAGATTCGCCTGAGGAGTTCCGCCTTCAATTGCTGTTGTCTGCCGCTCTGCCACCCAAGGTGCAGGAGACGGTGTGCATCGAAGGTGTTTCCGGCGTTGAAGGTCTCGAAGTTCATGACGACTCCGTCCTCGGCTGCAACTGAACAGATGTGATCGATAGATCGGCGTGCTTCTTCGAGACTCGTGCCGTACTTGCGTGAAAGGTGTTGTTCCATCGAAACAGGGCGTATCGGCGGTGCGGACGGATCCAACTCGAAGCTTCTGAATCTGAGGTTGACCGAATCGGAATGCTCAAAGCGCTCCAAGGCCTTCACGAACCTTGCGTAACCGATCGCACACCACGGACAGACCACGTCGGACCAGATCTCAATCTCCATGCTCTGTGTTCACCTCACCTTGAACGACGACGGGGGAGCATAGGCTCGAACGGCGATATTGATACGGCGGCCGGACCGCCACAGCAAGGTTCCTGTCGACTCGGACCTCAAGTGGTGTCACAATCTCTCTCAACAGAGGAAGTTGGAGAAAAGATGTCAGTAGAGCAGGAACAACCACAAGCTGCTTGGTATGTGGATCCGAGCACTCCGGGACAGATCAGATACTGGGACGGAACCGCTTGGACCGAGCATGTGGCACCACTCGAGACGGTGGCTGATCTACACACCGGACATTTCGAGGCAATCCGGACCGAGGCAAAGCGAAGTCTCGGACTTGCCGACGGACCGGCCCGGATCGCACGACAGCGAGCCGCCCAGGACAAGACGAACGTGGGTGCCCATTTCGAAATAGAACCACCCGAACTCGGTGGCGGCTGGTTCGTGGCGGAGAAACTCGAACTGGAACCCGATGGAATCACAACAGAGCACGTGGTGGTCGGCACTGCTGGCGTGTTCGCTCTCATGAGTCGCGACCACAGCGGCTCAGAAGTCTGGGTGGCGGACCGGTCGTTCCTCGTCGACGACCACAGCACCGATTATCTACGGGAGGCCAAGCTCACCTCTCAGGCACTGACACAGATGCTTCGCGAACGCTGTGGGTTCAAGGTGGCCGTTGAGCCTGTGATAATTGTCAAGGCCAAGAAGCTGACGATCAAGTCGCAGCCCCATGAGGCGCATGTAGTCGCAGCTGATCTGCTCGGCTCATGGCTGATGCGTCTAGAACCGGTGTTGCTACCTTCTGCGGTACAACAGATTTCTGCCGCGGTCGGGGGACTCACGACCGTACCTGAGGCCTCCGGGTACCCCGATATCAGCCAAGGGGACGACGAGGTTCTGGACCTCACCGAGGGTCACGAGACCGAAGCTCGTTCCTTCTCACCGACCTCAGACGAGCCGGTGTCAGCCAGCAGGCGATCACTGTTCAACTGATCTACTAGGCTGGCCAAGTTGCTAGGCACCGCCTGTGCGGCAGATCCACAGTCGGGATGGCGGATCCCCGAACTGTAGGCCTTGGCGGCAACACCGAGTCGGTTGCCGATTCTGATATGCCGGCTGAGCAGGACGTCCCAACAGACCAGGGACGCCATGCGGGAGGGCCTTACTTGCGCTGCGCGGTACCCGCCTATCATGGTCCTCTTAGCTTCCGAATCCCTTATTAAGACGATCAAAGCACTCGTCCACAAATTCGGGCAGGTCGATATCATTCGCCTGTTCGCTCCATCGACGAATTGCCGCCCGCATGATTCCTAAAGCTGCGGCGGCCATGAGCGCTGGTGAAATCTCGTCGGTTTTGTCACCGCTCCGTGCCCGGAGCGCAGTGGCGAGTTGAATCTCCCAGCCTGCTTGAAGCTGAAGGCTGCGAGCGAACACCGAGGGCGCATTTGCCATCATCTGTGCTCGGGGCAACATCTTTGATCGACGCCCGGGATCGGACGCCATTGTTCTGAAGACAGCGCGCATCGATTCCCACGGCGTTTCCTGGAACGGTCGGGAGCTCAGATCTTCAAGAATGTCGTCGAGTTGCTCAGAATAGTCGGCAAGAACGACATCCTCTTTGGTTGCGAAGTACCTGAAAAATGTCCGTGGCGAGACCTCGGCCTCTGAGACGATCTGATCGATTGTCGTGGCGTCAAAGCCTTGTTCGGCGAACAGCCTCAGAGCGACATCCTCAATGACCCTTCGGGTCCGAACCTTCTTGCGATCCCTCAGCCCAATCTGTGTCACGGATGCAGCTTATTCGGCACAGACGAGAAAATAGAGGCATTTACTGCCAACTGACATACACTGTCAGAATCTTGCTCGATGCGGATCAATCAGAGGTTGTTGAACTGATCCCCATGACCGCAGCACCAGGAGGTTCTGATGACAGATTTACTACACAAGGTCGGGCGGTTCGCCTCCCGGAGGCGGCTCTTTGTGCTGGTCGCCTGGATTCTGGTCATCGTTTCGCTCGTTGGAGCCAACAAGGGCCTGGGCTCAAGTGCAGTCGACAATTTTGAGGTACCCGGAGTCGAATCGCAACAGGCACGCGACCTGTTATCGCAACGATTTCCCCAGAAGGCGGGTGCAACGGCAATGGTCGTGTTCCACGTGCCTAACGGCGGAATCTCGGAACAGAAATACGGCGCCGGTATCGCTGCGACCATCGACGAAATACGGGCTCTTGACCATGTCACCTCGGTCGTCGATCCCCTCGCTACTCCCGTGACTCAATCTCAGGACGGGACCACCGCAGTTGCAGCAGTGCAGTTCGACCAGTCGACTGCCGAGTTGGGCCATCCTGCTCTGGGGTCTTTGACGGCGACCGCAGGGCCAGCTCGTGCCGTTGGCGTGCAAACCGAATTTGGTGGCGAACTCCCGACAGTGCTCAAGGAGCAGTCGACTGGGCCTGCGGAAGCGATCGGGGTGATTGCAGCGCTTGT
Organism: Actinomycetota bacterium; assembly: GCA_963169245.1. Classification (GTDB taxonomy): domain Bacteria; phylum Actinomycetota; class Acidimicrobiia; order Acidimicrobiales; family Microtrichaceae; genus JAGQSZ01. The sequence goes on along the minus strand of CAUJEC010000094.1, from coordinate 11,367 downwards.
GATCCTGTTGATCACTTTCCGGTCGATTATTGCAATGGCATTACCGTTGTTGACCGCCGCGGCGGGACTCATCACTGGGATCTCGGCCATTGGCCTGCTGGCGGGAGTGATCGAGATACCCACCGTGGCTCCGCGATTGGGCATGATGATCGGACTTGGCGTCGGAATCGACTATGCCTTGTTCGTCCTTAGCAGGCACCGTGATCAGGTCATCGATGGAATGCCGATCGAGGAATCCATAGCCCGCACGAACGCTACCGCCGGAAACGCTGTTGTGATCGCCGGCATGACTGTGGTGATCGCCATTCTAGGACTCAAGTTCGCGGGCATTCCATTCGTTGCCGCCCTGGGCTATTCGGCATCAATCGTCGTAGCTATAGCGGTGGCCGTTGCGGTGACACTTCTACCTGCCATGCTCAGCTTTGTGGGCCCACGGATCCTGCCCAGGCATCTGCGCCAGGGTGAGTCCAATAGGGTCACTCGAATGGACAGCAACGGCGAGAGGGCAGCTGGTGCCGAAGGTGCGAGTACAACTGATCGCCCCCCGAGTGGGTGGGTCCGCTGGGCGCACTGGGTAGCGCATCACCCGTGGCGTTCCAGCATCGCTGCAACAGCGGTGCTATTGATCGCAGCTATCCCTCTCGGCGGAATGCATCTGGGTCAGGCCGACGCTGGAAGCCAGCCATCCGACACAACTCAACGCAAGGCCTATGACCTGCTCGACGCCAGTTTCGGTCCCGGGTTCAACGGCCCGCTACTGATCGTGGCTGACCTTGGGAGCGGAGGGGATCCCGTGGCCCTCGAACGAATAGTCGACTCTGTACGAGCGGATCCCGGTGTCAAAGCCGTCGGACCGCCCCAGATCAATGACGCGAACGACACCGCACTCATCACTGCCATACCCAAAACGACGCCACAGGACCAGGCGACGGCTGATCTGGTGCACCGGCTCCGTGCCGACACACTGCCCTCAGCCGTCAGGGGTGGCAACACCGAGGTGTACGTCGGCGGACCCACAGCAGGATTCGTCGACCAATCCGACAAGATCGCGGCTCGGCTGCCATGGTTCATTGCCGGGGTCGTGGGCCTTTCATTCCTATTGCTGATGATCGTGTTCCGATCGCTGCTGGTGCCGCTCAAAGCCGCGATACTCAACCTGTTATCGATCGCAGCGGCCTACGGGGTGGTGGTAGCGGTTTTCCAATGGGGCTGGGGCCGCAGTCTCATCGGCTTAGAAGAATCTGTACCCATAGCATCTTTCGTTCCAATGATGATGTTCGCCATTCTCTTCGGACTCTCCATGGACTACGAGGTCTTCATCCTCTCCCGTATCAGAGAAGAACATTTGGCGGGTCGCTCCAATATCGACAGCGTGGTTGCCGGCCTCGGAGCAACCGCCAAAGTGATCACAGCAGCTGCGCTCATCATGGTGAGCGTCTTCCTAGGGTTTGTCGGAAGTCCAGATCCGGTGGTCAAGATGATGGGGGTAGGACTTGCAACAGCAGTTACGTTGGACGCAACCATCGTGCGTATGGTGCTTCTTCCCGCAACCATGGCTCTCGTTGGCGAGCCCAACTGGTGGCTCCCCAAATGGTTGGATCGAGTGCTGCCTCACATGGACGTCGAAGGTGGAGTAGACAGTGGCCCATCGTCACTCGAAGCACCATCGCTCGAAGCGTAGACTGACGCCGTGGCCGATGGATACGGCTCCGCGATCACCCAACCCGTGCAGTTGCTGGTGGTCGAGGACGACGATGACATAGCCGATCCATTGATCGAAGGCCTTGTCTTGGAGGGATTCGCACCGACCCGGGCCCGCACCGGGGCCGAGGCGATCGAATCCGTCGGTCGGGCGGGCTTCGTGCTCCTCGACCTTGGGTTGCCAGACCTAGACGGTGGCGAAGTGTGCCGCCGAATCAGGATGTCCACAGACGTGCCCATCATCGTGGTCACCGCCCGCGATGACGAACTCGATCGTGTTCGCCTGCTCGAAATCGGAGCAGATGACTACGTGATCAAGCCTTTCGGATTCCGAGAACTTGTTGCGCGAATCCGAGCTGTTCTCCGTCGATTGGACCGATGCGAAGCCTCAGTCGAGTTGATTCAGGATATCGGCGGCATTCGGATCGACCGGAGATCCAGACGGGTAACATCCGATGCAGGTCAAGTTGAGTTGACTCCCAAGGAGTTCGACCTCCTGGCGTTCCTGACGGAGGAGCCCGGCACGGTGCGCACAAGAGAGGAGATCATCTCGAAGGTCTGGGACGAGCATTGGTGGGGGCCGACAAACACCCTTGATGTTCATATCGCCTCGCTTCGCCGCAAGCTGGGAGACCCCGGAGCAATCACGACGTTGCGCGGTGTCGGATATAGATATGACGCGCAGTGAGAGCATTCGAGTCGGGTCGGCACTGAGAGACCCGGCGAGAGGTCCTTTGAGAGCAGCAGCGAGAGTCCCGTCTCAGATGACACACACGAACATCGAAGCCGTTCACCTTCGGGGCAGTTGATGGCGCGACGACTGCTCCTCACTTATCTGACAATCACGGCCTTGACTCTGGCGGTCGTTGTCATTCCCCTGGGCCAGATCTTCGCCAAACGTGAGCACGACCGGCTTGCCTTCGACATCGAAAGAGACGCGCAAAACATAGCTTCGCTCGTCGAGGACAATCTGGAGGAGGGCACGACGCCATCAATCGGAAAGCTCCTCAATGCATATCAGCGCTCAGGCGGACGGATCGTGGTCGTGACTCTTGGGGGTCTGAGCGTCGCTGATTCCAAACACATCAGCGCTCCGCCCCGGGACTTCTCGACCAGGCCTGAGATCGCAGCCGCGCTGGATGGAGAACGTAACTCTGGCGTTCGGAACTCGAGCACCCTTGGCGCCAAGCTCATCTATGTGGCTGTTCCGGTCGCATCTGGCGGAGTGGTCCATGGCGCCGTCAGGGTCACCTATCCGATGTCGACCCTGGACTCCCGCGTAGCATCCACTTGGCGTCAGCTGGGTCTGCTGTCGGTTGTTGTTCTGGCTATCGTCGCCGTTGTCGGGGTTGTAATCGCCCGCAGTGTCTCCCGTCCGGTGCGCGATCTGGAGGCAGCGTCCAATCGCCTCGCTGCAGGTGATCTGTCTTCAAGAGTCCGGATTGAACCTGGTGCCCCTGAGTTGGGTTCGCTGGCCAACACCTTCAATTCGATGGCGGATCGGCTCGAGGAACAACTCGAGGTACAACGTCGCTTCGTAGCTGACGCTTCGCACCAACTCCGAACGCCTCTGACTGCCATGCGTCTGCGGTTGGAGACTCTTGGCCCATATCTGGACGACTCGGCCCAGCCGAAGCTGCAGGCAGCAATCCGTGAGACTGATCGCTTGGCGGAGCTGGTTCATTCATTGTTGATTCTGGCAAGGGGCGACTCAGCGGGAGTGTCCTGCGATCCACTCAATCTCAGTTCCGTCGTCAGCGATCGCGTCGAGACTTGGGAGCCAACTGCGGATGAACGTCAAATCCGCCTCGTCCAGGAAGTCCCTTCGGGGCTCTGGGCCGAAGCGATGCCGGGGGCCGTGGAACAGATCCTCGACAATCTGATCTCCAACTCTCTGGATGCGCTCGCAACGCAGGGAACCATTGTGGTCCGGGTGCTTGAAGCTCCCAGCTCGGACCTCTCTGGTGATGCGGTCGAGATCCACGTCATCGATGACGGTCCAGGTATGTCACAAGAGGAGCGCGACCACGCATTCGAGCGATTTTGGCGAACCAGCCATCAGGGGACTGCTGGGCGAGGTGGGTTCGGTCTCGGTCTGGCAATTGTTGAACAGTTGGCGCGTCGCTGCGAGGGGCGTGTCAAGATCGACAGCGGACCCGATGGTGTGGGCCTTGACGTCGTAGTGGCCTTGCCGGCAACGACTGGTAGCGGAACCTCAGAGCGGCAGAACCTTTAGCCTCTCTTCAGGTTCGCAACAGATTCCACTCAAAATCCGTTTCGTACTGTCTTTTTGAGCAGCCACACGGCTGACGCGAAAAGGAGAACGAACAATGGACCGACGCAAGGCAGTGAAACTGGCCGGAGCGGCATCTCTCACTCTTCTCGCTGGTGCTGGGGGAATAGCCGTCAACTCCGGGATCCTGGGCTCGAGCAGTGATGGGAACGTCGGCAAGATCGTCCCTATCGACAACTCCATCGCATCCAGAGCTGTGTATCCAGATGTCATCTCACCCCAGTCGAGCGCGCCCCCTGCGCCTCTACTCCAATGGATCGCACCGACAGATTCTGCGCCGGTCACAACAACGTCGGCGAGTGCGAGCGGCAACGACGACGACCACGATAACGACCAAGAACAAGGCCACGAGAAACATGACGACGACAAGCATGACGACGACAAGCATGACGACGATGAGAAGCACTACGAAGGATCTGACGATGACGACTAAGGGGATACGCAAGCGGCACGCAGCCAAACGGGCCAGGAGGGTCCTTGGATCCCTGAGCGTTGCTGCGACAGTCGTCCTGGTGGGGGCGATGATCGAAGAGACATCCGATTCCGGGTCCACTTCGGCGATTGACGCCTCTGCACAGAACCGAATCCCAGCGATCGAAGCGCTCGCCAATCCTCCAGTTGGGCTCCAGGCTCCGAGCCCCGCACCTGTGACTGGCATCAATAGTCAAGCAGCTCCGCGGATAGCACAGGCCCCCGTGATTCAGCCAACTGTCAGAGTACCTGTGACGCTGAGCGAGGGGAGCTGATCGATATGGTGAGAGTCGCTACGCTGGGCCCAGAATCAATAGCGACGCGGTTTCGGGCAATGGGAACGCAGGTTCATATCGTTGCTACAGACTTGGGAGAGTCAGAGCTGGAGCTCGCACGAGATAGAATTGATGATCTGGAGCGTCGCTGGAGCCGTTTCATCGCATCGAGCGAGTTGAACGCTGTCAATCGAAGCGCCGGAAGGCCTGTCATCGTCTCCGAGGAAACCTTCGATCTGATCGCTCGGTCAGTTCTGGCATCGCGGCTCACCGACGGAAAGTTCGATCCCTCCGTGGAACGTGCGATGGTCGCAAATGGCTATGACTGCGACTTCGATCATCTCACCGGTGTTGTAAATAGTCGCATTCTCTGCCCTGCGCCCGGCATAGAAGGAATCGACTTGATCCCGGCCATCGGTGCGGTGTCGCTTCCGATCGGAACAACATTGGATTTCGGAGGTATCGGTAAGGGGTTGGCTGCTGACCTCGTCGCCGGATTGCTGATTGACCTCGGTGCTGAAGGCGCCATGGTGAACATGGGTGGAGATCTCCGTGCGATCGGCCAGGCCAGCGATGCACAGGGTTGGGTGATTTCGGTGCCGGATCCCTTTGACCAACACAGAGAACTACTTCGGTTCGCCATGCCAGAAGGAGCAGTTGCGACGAGTTCTCAGATGTTGCGCCGATGGGCGACCAAGAACGGAGAAGCTCATCATCTGATAGACCCCAGCACTGGGGCTCCTTTGAACACTGACGTGGCACTGGTGACGGTGATCGCAGCAGAGGCTTGGTGGGCCGAGGTCCTGACCAAATCGCTCTTCATATCCGGCCCATTTGCCCTAGAAGGGCTGAGCGACGCGTACGCAGTAATGGTGATGTCGGACGGGAGTATTCACTGTTCCCCTGGAGCGGATGCGGTGATCCGATGATGACGCACACGGCCTGGTATATCGCGCGAGCGACCGGATACGTCGCTTGGGGGTTGTTGACGGTAACGGTGGTTCTCGGCCTCGTGTTCTCGGCTCGGCTCGGACGTGGAAAGGTGACGCCCGCATGGCTTCTGGACCTTCATCGCTTCGTTGGTGGGGCATCGGTCATCTTCACAGGTCTTCACGTTGGTGGACTTATCGTCGACAACTACGTGCATTTCAATGTGATCGATGTTCTGGTCCCGTTCGCTTCGGAGTGGAGGCCCGGAGCAGTCGCCCTGGGTGTGATCGCCATGTACCTACTTGCGGCTGTCGAGATCAGTTCCCTCGCAATGAAGCGGCTCCCGCGAACTTGGTGGCGAAAGATTCACATGAGTAGCCATGCCCTCTTCTGGGTCGCAACATTTCACCTACTCACGGCCGGTACCGATGCTGACAGCCCGGTTTCCCAAGTAGTCACAGCACTCGTGATTTCCTTGGTGGTGTTCCTAACCCTGGTTCGAGTCCTAAGTGACGGACGCTTAACTCAACGAAGCTCGCCGCGTACAAACATTGAGGCGCACACAGTCGACCGTGAACGAGTGGGACCAACGGCCGAGTAAGGCTTGTGGACGGCCTGCCGTTAGTGTTCTGACAACTGCTGTGTGGCGCCCCGTAGGTCACAATGGCCAGTACCAACCCGCGCCGCGTGTAAGTACTGGGGCCAGACAATTCGTTCGCTTCCTACATTGGGGCTCTCCTTCTGCATTGCCTTGTCTCACTCCCCTGCCTTGTCTCACGTCGTGGTCGAATCCAACGACGATGGGTACTACGGGACAAAAGACTGAACTTTGTCCCGTAGCTGATCTAGCATCCTTGTGGGGGCGAGCCCGAAGCCGCCCACCGGGGGACTCAGAGGTTTGTGCATGGCGCAGCACTTGGGTGTCTCGACATGTTGACAACTAGCCGATAGCCCAAGGACTTCCGATCATGTCGATAGCAATCTCCGATGATCATCGCGCCCTCGCCGAGACTGTCTCCAGCTTCCTCACCAACCGAAACGCCCTTGGCGAGGCCAGAGAGTTGCTCGACAGTGACTCCGAGAGCCTCACGTCGTTGTGGAACGAGATGGCCGCTCTTGGCTGGGCAGGACTCCACATCACCGAGGAGTTCGGAGGGTCCGGGTACGGACTCGAAGAACTGGTCATCGTGGTCGAGGAAACCGGACGTTCTGTCACGCCCGGACCCTTGGTTCCGACGTTGATAGCATCCGCAACCATCAACGCTGCTGGCGACAGCGTCCTCAAGGCAGAACTTCTGCCAGGCCTTGCCGATGGATCGATCAAGGCCGGTGTTGCTCTCAGCGCGGATGTGACGACAACTGATGGCTATGTATCCGGCACGTCGGCGGCTGTTCTGGGCGGTGGACTTGCCGATGTTGTGATCCTGCCCAGCGGAGCCGATGTGATCGTCGTACCGGTCGGTGAAGGAGTGAGTATCCGGAGTCGCCCGAACCTGGACCCGACACGTCGATGCGTCGGCGTCCAACTCGACAACGTGCGGGCGACTGTCATTCCCGGTGGGTTGTCGTCGCTCATCGACATGAGTCGCCTCATCCTCTCGGCCGAGGCCGTGGGGCTGGCCAGGGCATGCACTGATTCCGCAGTGAGCTACGCCAAGGAGAGGGTCCAGTTCGGCCGGGTCATAGGTACCTACCAGGCTGTCAAACACCACTGTGCGAACATGGCGGTCGCTACAGAACTCGCCACCTCTGCCGTCTGGGATGCATCCAAAGCAGCATCAACCGGCGGTGAGATCTTCAGTTTCACGGCCGCCGTCGCAGCGACACTGGCCCTGCCCGCGGCATATCTCTGTGCAAACCTGAGCACTCAGGTCCACGGGGGAATCGCTATCACCTGGGAACACGACGCCCATCTCTACATGCGTCGGGCAATAGCACTCGAGGCGTTCATGCGTCCTGATGAAGCAGCTGCAGATCTTGTCGCCCTATCCGGTCGAGGCGTCACCCGGGGCAAGGCGATCGAGCTTCCACCAGAAGCAGAGGCCGTCCGCGAGGTAGTGGCGGAGTTCGTGGAGTCGCTCAAGGGACTGTCCTACAACGAACAACTCGACCGGCTCATCGAAACCGGATATTCGATGCCCAATTGGCCAAAGCCCTACGGCCGTGACGCTGGCGCCATCGAGCAGCTGGTTATTGAACAGGAGTTCTCCAAGGCGGGCATCAAACGACCGAACCTGGGTATCACTGCCTGGAACATCCTGACTCTGGTTCAGTTCGCCACCGAGGAGCAGACACGACGCTGGGTCGAGCCAGCTCTACGCAAGGACGTGATCTGGTGCCAGTTGTTCAGCGAACCCGATGCTGGGTCGGATGCTGCTGCGGTGAAAACGAAGGCAACGAGAGTCCCCGGCGGCTGGTTGGTCAACGGTCAGAAGGTCTGGACATCCGGCGCTCATGAGTCGGGACTCGGACTTGCCACGGTACGCACCGACCCAGATGCTCCCAAACATTCCGGTATCACGATGATGGTCATCGACATGCACGCCGAGGGCGTCGAGGTACGCCCACTCCGTCAGACGAGTGGAGCATCCGATTTCAACGAGGTGTTCTTCACCGACGTGTTCGTTCCCGACGATGACGTGGTCGGGCCGGTCGATGGCGGTTGGACAGTAGCCCGGGCGACCCTCGGCAACGAGAGCGTCAGTATCGGAGGGGGCGGCGAGAGTCTGTCCTATCCCCCATCGGGTCTCGTGAGCCAACACCTTGAACACCCGGAGCGTGTCGATGGCGGTGCGGCGCGTGTGGGCCGATACGTGGCTACTCATCAGGCAATGGGTTTGATGAACCTTCGATCTGCAAGTCGTGCCGTCGCTGGGGCAGGACCTGGCCCGGAGGGTGCCATGACCAAGCTCATCCTCTCTGAACTCGGACACGAGTCGGCAGCGATGCTCGCACAGCTGAACGGGCTGGACACGGTCTACATCGACGGAATGGGCGCCATCAATCACATTTTGTTCATGATGCACCGTGGCATGTCGATCGCTGGCGGGACTTCTGAGATTAAGAGGAACCAGATCGGAGAACGCATCCTCGGACTGCCCCGAGATCCTCTGATCAAATGACCGTCATGACTACCGCTGTTGGGATGCTGGCGCGTCCAGACAGGCGGACCGTCAGGCTGTCGATGGCCGCGATTTCGACCGTCAACATAGACCAGTAGATCGACGGCGAAATTCAGCCGAGCGAGCGGAGCCTATCCTCGGCATCTAGGTGACCGTCGTCGAAGTGAGTGATCCTGTTGAACAGTTCGCGTGCCGCTGGTAGGTCACCGGAGCGTTCGTAGAGATCAGCGAGCGCATAGGCCCGACGTAGATGATGAAGCTGGGGCCGCTTTGGGAACTTGAATCCTTGGGACAACAGACGGACGGCGTCGGCCAGGCGACCTTGATCGGCCAGGGCGCCGGCCGCAACGATCCTGCCCTCCGCTACCAGTTCGCTGCTTGGTGAGGCCTCCTTGAGTTCACGCCACAGACGATCGACCTCGCTGTATTGCTTCAGTGCTCTTCTGCAGTCGGCCAATACAGGATGTTGCTCAGTGCTCCCACTCGTCAGTTCTATGAACGCCTCGAGCTGAGTCGCCGCCTGCTTCCATCGGCCCAGGCGATAGAGAGCCAAACCGTAGAGTTCGCGTCCTTCAACGTAGGCGGGCGCCTCGCGAACAATTGGCCCCAGAATTCGGCGAGCCTCGTCAAAGCGATCGCCTTCGAACGCACTGACAGCCAGACCAACCCGCCCTGCCAGCCGCTCTCCACGAGTCGAACCAACCAATTCCGAAAGTTTGGCCACTGTCGACCCAGGTTTGGCATGTTTGGATCCTGACCGTGCTGAGCTTGAACCGGAGCTGGCCTTTGAGCTGGCCTTCGGCCCTGAGGGCCTACTGTCGGCCGCCCTTGAGGAACCCTTAGCGCGACTCGAAGGGCCTGAGCGATCCGCACGCGGCCTAGCACCCCTTGAGGATCCTGCAACGGGACCTTCATCGATCCAGATCTCGGGTTCGGGCTTTACGAATGTCTCATCTTTGGATGCAGAGGTGTCTCGCGCCCCGCGATCGTCCCTGCGACCATCGCGCCGATCATCTCTGCGGCCATCCCGGTGATCGGCTCCCCGCCCATCTGTGCGATCGCCTCTTCGGCCTTCGCTCCGATCGTCTCTGTGACCTTGCTCGCGACCCCTTTGGCCATCTGCGTTGTAGCGGTTTCGGTCGGAGGCACCACGTCCCTGGCCACCTCCCCTTTCGGACCGGTCCTTGGCTGTTCGATCGTCATACTGACCGGAACGACCACGCGAAGGAGGACCATTCGGGCCTCTCGTACTGCCACCTCGACCTCGACCGTCAGAGTCACGGCCATACGCCGGCCCTTTGGCAGGATATCCCCGCGAACGATCCCGGCTGTCCCCACTGGGAGGTCGCCCTGACCCATCGGTGGGACGCCGCGAACCGTCGCGAGAGTCGAAGCGGCTGTCACTACGGCCACCTGGCCGACGATTCTCCTCGTAAGGACGTCCAGAACTCCGTGGACCGCCGCTGCGCCCTCCATCTCGCGAACCATATGAGCGATCCCGATCCGATCGGCCTCTCCCGCCTTGCGCACCTCGCCGATCATCATCGGAGCGACCCCGAACCGGTCGAGATCCACCATCCCGACGATCGCCGGATTCATAGGACCGACCACCGCTCTCCCGACGTCCGCGGGATCCCTCTGAACGTCCACGACTATCTGGCCGATCTCCGCTGTCACGACGCGACTGCGGGGGTCTTCCCGTCCGCGGACGATCACCTTGGCCCGACGCGCCCCTCTCGCGTGATTCACGGCCCTCGCGACCATCCGGCCGCTCGCCTTGCTCGTCATCCCTATCAATCATGGGAATCGTTTCGTGGAATAGAGACACGCAGAACCATCGGGAGTTCTTTCTGGTGAGGAGGGATGTTGAGCCTAGTCAGAGTGCCGTCGGTGACGGCAAAAAGCACATGAGGGAAAGACCAGAGATGATCTTTCCCTCATGTTGAGAGTTTGGCGGCGTCCTACTCTCCCAGGGACCCACGTCCCAAGTACCATCGGCGCTGGAGGGCTTAACTTCTGTGTTCGAGATGGGAACAGGTGTGACTCCTCCGCTATGGCCACCAGATCTTGTTGTCAAGTAATGAGCGGCGAACCAAAAGGTTCAGCGGCGACTCAAAGACTTCATAGCGAGCACGAACAAGTTTGTACAGACCCAAGCCCTCGGCCGATTAGTACCGGTCAGCTGAACGTATTACTACGCTTACACTTCCGGCCTATCAACGTGGTGTTCTGCCACAGGCCTTACCAGGTTAACCCTGTGGGTAGATTTATCTTGGATGAGGCTTCCCGCTTAGATGCTTTCAGCGGTTATCCCGTCCGTAGGTCGCCAACCAGCCGTGCCCTTGGCAGGACAACTGGCACACGAGAGCTACGTCCATCCCGGTCCTCTCGTACTAGGGATAGCTTTCCTCAATCTACCTACGGCTGCAGAGGATAGGGACCGAACTGTCTCACGACGTTCTAAACCCAGCTCGCGTACCGCTTTAATGGGCGAACAGCCCAACCCTTGGGACCTGCTTCAGCCCCAGGATGCGATGAGCCGACATCGAGGTGCCAAACCTTCCCGTCGATATGG
>CAUJEC010000093.1 GCA_963169245.1 Actinomycetota bacterium | reverse complement strand
TGGCACAACGGCGCTTCGGTCCTTTGGGATCCCGTCAGTGGCGCCACTCGTTATCTGGTTGACTTCGAATTCAAGACGGCCACCGACTGCTATCAGGTCAGAGCGAATCAACTCGTAGGTGCAGGTCCCAACCCGTCCAAGCAGATACCACAGAACCCGTGCCCGCCCTCTGCAACCTCGCGTGCCCGTGTTGGAGTTGACTCCGGGTCATCGATCACCTGGTCTGAATGGCTGGTTATCCCAACCATCAATGGTCCGGTGACGCCTCCGACGACCCCGCCCACGACGACGCCACCGGTTGTCAAGTGATGGTCAGATCTCTCTGCTGTTCTGACCGGAATCAGATGATCCGCAAGCGACCAGGACGGGATCGGCCTCAGGACGGCTTCGCCCTGATGACAGTTCTCGCCGTCATCACGATGACAGGGATTGTCTTTGGGGCCCTGATCGGCATGATGATGCTTGCCATAAAGATCACCGCGAACCATGAACGCATGGAACGCGAACGCCGGGCCTCAGACGGTGCGATCGTCGCGACTCTCAACCACCTGCGTATAGGTCCAGGAGGGGCCGGCTGTGGAGCGGTTCCACAGGGTCTTCCTGGGTTCGAACTTGCATTCGACGTGCCCTCCGGCGGAGACCGCGTGGGCGTCACCTGTACCGCGGCGGCCGACGAATACGGGGACCCGGCCGGTGAGGTCAAGCTTGTCGGCGACGGCTACGCGGGAACGATCACCAACTGGAAAACAGCTTGGCCATGGTCCTCGGTGTCGGGCGCGAGTGCCGCGCTCGGAGCATCGGGCGTAAGTCCATCGCTGATACACGTCGGACCGCTGCCGCTGCGGGTCAATGGGCATGTCAACACCAAGGCCGGTGCGGCAGCGTTACGTGACCCGGTGAGTGGCTCGCCTGCGATGGAGGTCCGCGGTGAGTTCCGCCAGGCTCCCGCCGGTCTGGGTGGTTCTGGAACCGACTGCGGACTTCTGCGAGCACCCGGCTCGCCGCTGTTCATTGACGCTGTCGCCGGAGCGTTGTGCGGTGACCCATCGGTCCTATCACCCGCAGTACCAGCTGACTATGCAATCGATCAGTCGACCCCGACCTTGCCGGCCGAGACCGGCGGCTGTCCGTCCGGGCCAGTTGTAACGCTCACCGCTGGACGATATGACCACAGGGCGGTCAAGACCCTCAACCGGTGGCTGAATGGTTCGTGTCCAAACCGGACGTTCCATTTCCCAACCGGTATCTACTGGTTCGACGCAAACGACCCTGCCAGACCAGCGGCTGAGCGCAACTCGCTTGTGATCAACGACGGCACAGCCCGTGTCGTCTTCGGTGAGCCAAAGGGCTGGACGACATCCGCCGGAGCCACTGCAGCCAACTTCCCGGCGGCCTGCAACGCCGGCGTAACTGCGAGCTCGCCCGGTGCGTCGATCGTTCTGTCCGGTCGGACCTCTCTCAAGCATCTCGCAGGACGACTGGCAGTCTGCCCGTACGTCTCTGCGACCAACCAGCCGTATCCGGCGATCCTCCAACAGAAGACCCAGCCCAATCAGGTTGACGTGTCGCCTGGCGCGGCGCTCGACTTCCTGCCCGCCGCAAATCTTGTCAGTGGTGACGCGAGCGCTGCTGCCGGACCTGTGACGATGTCGTGCATCCTCCCTGTCGGCTGGGAGAGCACCTGCACGGCCACCAAGCAGTTCGAGGTGAGACTGGCGACACCGTCATCGAGTGATCCACTTCGGAGCGTTCGAATCGGGATCGTCGGCGACGAACCGAACTTCCCGGTCTCGGTCGTGCAGTCCCGCCAGTTCAACTTCACCGTCACGCTGCCCGGCGGTGCGACCTGTAGCACTGGTGCGATGGACGGCGGTCTTGACGATGGTGTGGAGACCACCTTCGAGCTCCTGAGCGGATCGTGCAAGACAGCGATCACCAGTGCCACCCAACTCGAAGGAGCGGTGGTGCGTGGAGCGGTTTCCTACCGTTACGCAGGTCCGTGTCTGGACTTCAACGGCTGCCCGTTCGGCGGGCAGACCATGGTGATCTGGGACGTTGACGTCACCGTCGACACCTGGAACGGGGCGGGATCAAGTGTCGGTGCTGTCGATGGTTGGTCGAATGTGGCCAACGCTTTGGTCGACGACTCGAGCGCAAACGTCGTCTTCAACTCGGTTTGTGGACACCCAGTGTGTGGCGGCCCGGTGCCACAGATGTCGGTGGAGCGTTCCTTCACGCTCAACGGCGTGTCTCTGAGCGCGCCTCTCGATGACGCTGACTCGCTGCAGTCGATCGGAGTGGTCATCAAGCAGAAGGGTGACCAGGCTCAGGGCGTGAACACGACGACGCTCAAGGGTGCGACGACGCTCACGCTCACGCTCAGCGATGGTTCGGTGTGCACCAAGGAGTTCACCGGAGTCGTCAATCGCACAGGGTCGACGTACTACCCGATGCTGAGTGCGGGCAGCTCGCAGTGTGGAGCGGTCAGTTGGGCGCCCACACACCAGATCGCATCACTGCTCGATGGCGCCTCGGTCGGGGTGAAGATCCGACTCGACTGCGTGTGGCCTGTCGGTGGTCAATGCGGTGACACCTGGCTCCCGTCCTATCTGCAGCCGGTTGCCATTCAACACGTCGGGCTGATGGCCACTACTGATGCCTACAAGGGGCCAGTGACAAAGTCACAGCTCAAGGTCGACTCGACAGCGAGCGGCTCGGGTAGTTCGGCGAACTTCTTCGGTGCAGCGTTCATGCCCCATACCGCTCTCGATATCTTCTGGGCTGGCAAGCAGTCGGGAATGTCGCTCATCGGCGGAGAGCTTCAACTCTGGAGCATGGGTTCGCAGATGACCGCCTCGGCCGAGACCGACGTGGTGTGTTGCACCAAACCCGAGGTCTCCTCACACAAGATCCGCCTGACAGCACATGTGGCCGGTCGCCCGGTGGTCTCCGCAGTGGCGATCCTTGCAACCGACAAGAGTCGTCCCGAGATTCTCGAGTGGACACAGTGCGGCCGCAACGGAACGTGTGGGCCGTAAGCGGTTTGCGCTGGGGTCGCGAGGCCTGGGGCTCAGCCATCGCTGACCTCTGACGGCCGCTGACTCCACTGCTCCAGCACTGACTCCGGCGCTGCTAGACCGCTGACTCCGGCGCGAAGCGGCGGCGGTGGGCATCCAGTGCTCGATATCCGGGGATCGGTCCCCGTTGTGGGGGGACTGACGTTCGGGCGACTGTGGTCTTCCGGGCAGTTCGTGGCCGGTGTTGGTTCTAGAGTTGTTGGAGGATTTGAGATGGCGTTGTCCGAGAGAAGCAGGTCTGCTCTTTATCGGGGGTTCAGTGCTGTGGTTGACGATGAGGAGGCGGTGGCAGAGATGTTGTCCTTTTTCCCGGCTCGTGATGTCGAGGAGGCCGTCACCAAGGAGTTCATGAGGGCAGAGCTCGCCGAGACAGAACTTCGGCTCGGCGGAGAACTACGCGCCGAAATGCGTCGGATGATCTGGGTCAACATCGGATCGCTGATTGCATTCGCCGGCGTGATTATTGCAGCGGTGCGGATCTGATCGCTCAAAACCCCTGACTCCTGACCCATTGCCAGTGACTCAGAACCGGGGATTGGTCCCCGTTGTGTCGGGTCCGTCATCTCGGCGACTGTGGGAATCCGGTCAGTTCGTGACCGGTGTTGGTTGTTGGTTCTAGAGTTGTTGGAGGATTTGAGATGGCGTTGTCCGAGAGAAGCAGGTCTGCTCTGTATCGGGGGTTCAGTGCCGTGGTCGACGATGAGGAGGCGGTGGCAGAGATGTTGTCCTTTTTCCCAGCCCGTGATGTCGAGGAGGCCGTCACCAAGGAGTTCATGAGGGCAGAGCTCGCCGAGACAGAACTTCGGCTCGGCGGAGAGCTGCGCGCCGAAATGCGAGATCTGGGTCTCGACTTGCGCGCCGAAATGCGTCGGATGATCTGGGTCAACATCGGCTCACTGATTGCATTCGCCGGCGTGATTATTGCAGCGGTACGAATCTGAAAATCGCTGAGCCCCAGTAGCGGCTCGCGGGCGGCTTCTCAGCCAGCGGCCATCTTGGCCTGGAGATTGTTGTCCAACGCTGCGAGGAACTCCTGGGTGGTCAGCCATGGCTGATCCTTGCCGACGAGTAGCGCCAGGTCCTTGGTCATCTGACCGCTCTCGACCGTCTCAACGCAGACGGCCTCGACAGCGTTCGCGAAAGCAGTCACCTCGGGTGTGCCATCGAGCTTGCCTCGGTGTGCCAAACCTCTTGTCCACGCAAAGATCGA
>CAUJEC010000092.1 GCA_963169245.1 Actinomycetota bacterium | reverse complement strand
CTGGACGAGGTCGCGAGTATCGACCCCGACGGAATTCTGATCAGCCCCGGACCTGGACATCCGTCCCAGGCGACTCTTTCCAATGCGGTGATCACCGAGTTTCACCAGACGACACCGATTCTGGGAGTCTGCCTGGGTATGCAGTGCATGGGCGAGGTCTTCGGTGGGCAGGTCATCCACGCCCCCGAGATCGTCCACGGCAAGCGCAGCACCGTGACTCATGACGGCCAGGGAATCTTCGAGGGAGTCCCCAATCCGGTGGAGGTGACTCGCTATCACTCACTCATGGTCGACACATCCAATCTCTCTGACGATCTGGTGGTCTCGGCGCGGACCGAGTCGGGAATAGTCATGGGACTTCGCCACAGGACCGCTCCGCTCGAGGGTGTGCAGTTCCATCCCGAGTCAGTCCTCACCGACAGTGGCCTGGCGATGATCCAGAACTTCCTCGATCGCTGCGCTGACTGACGACGCGCCCACGGGCGCGTCGGGATCAGAGTTCTGATCGGGACGCGGGAGTGGATCACTCCCAAACGCGCCCAAGGGCGCGCCCGTGGTGGTCATCAAGTCATTCGTGGTGTCCCCGTCGGACAGTGGCTCCGTCCCAAGCGCCAACGCGCCCGTGGGCGCGTCACTTGTGGCGAGAGCAATCCGACGAGGACTGAGATCAACCTCGGACGGCTCGCCCAACGTCTTGGTCGACGAAGCCCCGTATTCCGCCAGTCGACGCGCGGCCGGCACAAGACGCCGGTCTAGGGAGCCGACCGAGTCGTTGAACGCCTTGACTGTCCGCTCCAGGTTCACCCCGACCTTCTCGTAACGGTCGACGAACAGGGCGATCCGGTCGTGGAGTTCCACTCCAAGCTGGTGGATCTCTGCCGCAGCGCGGTCCGCCTGGTGTTCACGCCAGCCAAGGGCGATCCCTCGCAGGAGTGGAACGAGCGATGATGGAGTCACCAGATAGATGCCCTTATCGGCCGCCTTTTCGAACAGGGCGGGATCGGCGTCGAGTGCCGCTGCCAGAAACGGTTCACCCGGTAGGAACATGAGCACCATGTCAACTGAACCCGGGGTCAGGTCCTCGTACCGACGTCCGGCGAGAGCCCCGACGTGCCCTGCGACGGATCGGGCGTGTTCGGCGAGGAGAGCGTGCTGTGACTCGGCGTCGGACGAGTCGACCGCAGCGAGGTATTTCTCCAGTGGCACTTTCGAGTCGATCACGACGCACCGTCCACCCGGCAGCGCAACGATCGCGTCGGGCCGCCCTGTGGCTCCACCACCGGAGACCGTGTGCTGTTCGACGAAGTCCACATGGCGGTCCATGCCGGCCAACTCGAGGGCGCGTCTGAGCTGCACCTCACCCCACATTCCCCGTACGCGGTTGTCACGTAGAGCCGCTGACAGCTTGGCCGCCTCCTCTCTGGTTGCTGCGGTGGCCGAGGTGAGTTGGTCCACCCGAGAGCCGAGCGCGGTGACCGACACCGACCGTTCCCGCTCCAGTGCCTCCAGTTTCTCTCCAAGTGCCTTCAGGCTGGACTCGACTGTCTTTGCATGAGCGCCCAGAGTCTGATCCGAATGCTGAGCAAGAGCCCCGTACTTTGCCTCGGCCAGGTCGAGGAACTGGCTGCTCTGGGCCTGTAGCACCTGGGACGACAGAGATCGGAAGGCGTCCACCGCCTGGTCGTCAGTCAGAGAACCCGCTCGGGCGGCAGCAAGCGACTCACGCAGGGCGGCCTCTCTTGCGGCGGAGTCCCGCGTGAACTCCATGTGGGTCGACCGCTCCTGTTGAAGCGCGTCGTTGAGCTTCCATGCGAGCAGCGTCGCAGGAACGAGGCCGATCGCCACACAGAGAACCGCCAGAACAGGTGTCATGGGATCAGACTAGAGACGCGCAGTGACAGTTTGAGTCGAACGAAGTGGAACTCAGAGCCAGTCGCGACGTTTGAACTGTATGTAGAGCAGCAGCGATGTCGACACCATGAGCACGACCGCGATCAATGCACCCCATCCGGTCGCAATCGAGGGGAACTCGACGTTCATCCCATAGAAGCCGGTGACAAGCGTTGGCACGGCGATGATGCCTGCCCAACTCGTCACCTTTTTCATCACCTGGTTCTGACGGTAGTCACGCAGGCTCAGGTTGGTCTCGACGATCGTGGAGACCAGGTCACGAAGCGACTCGGTCGACTCGGTGATCCTAAGAACGTGGTCATAGAGGTCCTGGTAGTAGGGCCTTGCCTCGTGGCCGATCAGGTGCTGTGAGTCTCTGATCAGCGAGCCGATCGCCTCTCTCAGAGGGAAAGCCAGTCGGTGGAACCCGATGAGCGCCTGGCGCATGGAGAACCACTGCCTCTGTTCATCGGGTCGCAGCGGTTCCTCGTCGAAGATTTCAGCGGCGATGTTGTCGAAGTACTCCTCGAAAGCCTCGACGACGTCGAAGTAGCCCTCCAGAATCGTGTCCATCAGCGCATAGATGACAAACGCGACATCGCTTTGGCCAGACCCGATGCTGTCCTCGAGGCGCTGAAGCACCGATGACTCGTCGAGCCCGCCGCTCTTTGTCAGCGTGATCACCCAACGATCGCCAATGAAGGAGTCAACCTCGGCAATCTGGAGCTTCGACGTGTCTGAGTCCAGCGAGACCTGATGACCCGCGAGAAACAGATGAGAGGCGAAATGGTCGAGCTTTGACCGTTGATGTGGAGCGAGAGCGCTCCTGACGGCCAACTCGTGGAACCCGAGCGACGATGCCAGTTCGCTCAACTGTGCTTCGCTGGCGCGATGCAGGTGGACCCAGACGGATTCGCCGTCTGACCCCAGCAGTGCTGCCACCTCGCCGAGTGGGACGTCGACTCTTCGAACAACACCGTCGGAGATGACACGAACCACTGGCGCGGAGCTGACTACAGGCGCGGGCTCAGCTACAGGCGTGGGCTCAACTCCAGGTGCAGGCCCGACTCCGTCGGAGGAATCCGCCACGGCCATCAGTCGCCCCCGGCGACGGTGGTGGTCGTGGATGTCGATGCCGGGACAGTGGTTGGAGGTGGCGGGGCCACTCCTATCGTCAGCTCCACAGTCGTTCCGCTGTCAACCATCGATCCTGCAATCTGGATCTGGGAGACGACGATGCCGCCGCGGGTGTCGCCTGCGGGAACCGACAGGTTGGTGAACTTGAGCTTGAGCCCTTGATCAGAAGCGATCGAGCTGGCCGATGCCTTGGTCATACGGGTGAAGTCGGGTATCTCAACCAGACCCGGCGTCTGCGAGATGACCAGGTCCACGGGTGTGGACCTGGGGACCTCTGTGCCCGCAGCGGGTGAGCTCGACATGATCGTCCCGTCCGCCATGTCCGATGTCACGGTGCGCTTGATCTTGCCGATCTGGAGTTCCGCGGTTGCAATGGCTGCGAACGCGGCCGAGTCCGGAAGCCCCGAGACCTCTGGCACCACCCGTGGTCTGGGTCCTTTGGATATGCGAAGCAGGATGCTTGATCCGACCGGGGCCCTCCCGCCCGCTTCGGGAACGGTTGAGACGACCTCGCCGGCGCGGACCTTGTCGTCGAAGACCTCTTCGGTGGTCGTGGTCAGGCCGAGCGCCTCGAACAGCTTCGATGCTGCGATCGGCCTGAACCCCGACGCGTCGGGGACCTTGACGCCTGCTGGGCCGTCGCTGACGGTGACGGTAACGAGCTTGCCCTGTTCGAGGCGACTGCCGGCGATCGGGGTCTGCTCTGTCACTGTGTCGGCGGGGATCAACTCGTTACTCGCGTAGCGGATCTCCACGAACAGGCCGAGCTTCTCGAGTTGTGCCTGGAACTGTGCTGCGGGCCGACCGATTCCGCGTGGTACCACCACAATGGTGATCGCCTCGGTCTTGGTCGGACCTAGTGATCGACCGAGACCAAGGGCCCCTAAAGCGAAAAGGCCCAGCACCAGAATCAGCCCGACGAACATGACCCATGGCTGGGCGGGCGACTCGACGCTCTCTGGGTCGCCGTGTTCGGTGACCCTCGCTCTGGCGGCGCCCCTCGCTTCTGCGGCGCCCCTCGCTTCTGAATCCTGGCCCTTCGTCACCGCCCACCGGCCTTGGTCGTGGTCGTGGCGATGGTTGTCGTTGCGCCCGGAACTGTCGTGGAAGTTGTGGTGGTGGTCGTTGGTGGTGGGTCGGGTGGTTTGGCCCCAACGACGACGGTCACACCCTGGGTGGGTCGAAGCTCGGTGCCGGCAGGTGGGTTCTGTCCAAGAACGACGCCGATGTTCGGGTCATCAGCGGGGAGGATCTGCTCGGCGATCTGGGGGCGCAATCCCGAATCGTTAAGCGCAGCGAGGGCCGCATCGAGGCGTTGGGTGACAAGATCGGGAACCGGAATCGGTGCCGGGCCGGCGGACACGTGCAGGTCGACCTTGGAGCCCTTGGCGACCGAGGTGCCCTGTTTGGGGTCAGCCGTGATCACCGCACCGAGTGGCACCGACGGGTCGTCGGTCGCAATGACCTCGCCCAGCGTCAAGCCCGCACCGCCAAGGAGGAACGCGGCGCCTGTCGGGCTCATTCCCGCCACCTCCGGGACAGGCCGCTTTTCGGGGCCCTTGGATACCTGGAACCTGGCTGTCTCACCGCCGCGGACGATGACGCGCGGTTCCGGTGACTGGCTGATGACGACACCGTTGGCGACCGATTCGGAGAAGACCGAGTCGACGACCACTTTGATCGAAGCGTCGTCGAGGGGACCTCGGACGGCGCGCAGCTTCTTGCCGACGGCGTCAGGCATCGGCGCGCTGTTCTCACCCTTGCTAACGATCAGGAGAATCGAGTCGCCGACTCTGAGTGTCTTTCCGGGGGCGGGTTCCTGACGGATCACCGAACCGCGTTGAACGGTGAGACTGAACGCGGAGCGGGTCGTGTACTCGAGTCCGGCGCGCTCGACCTCTACCTTCGCCCGGGGTAGCGGCATACCCGTCAGGTTGGGTGCGCTGATCTGACGTCCCCTGCCGAGCAGCACATCAATGGGATTGAGCGACGCCGAGAATCCGAAGAGACCGATGACTATGCCGAGCGCGAGAACAGTCCCGAGGAACGGGATGAGGCCACGGACCCTGGTCATGTGACTACAGCCGGTTCAGGGCCGAGCGCTCACGGCTCGGAGGTCGTGGTGGTGGACGTTGTGGTCGATGCGGTGGTCGTTGTCGCTGCGGCGACGCCGACGGTGATCGTCACGGTTGAACCTGTGTCGACGGACTGACCGCCAGCGGGGTCCTGCGATATGACCCGCCCGGCGTTCGGGTCACCTGCTGGCACTGACTTCGGCTTGACCTCGACGTTGAGACCGGCGCCCTTGAGTGTGGACGTGGCCGAGTTCTCGTTCTGTCCGGTTACCGTTGGGACGTTCACCTGCTCGGGACCGCTCGACACGACGATCTTGATTACCGAGTTCGGCTTGGCTGGGGTGCCGGCCGCGGGGTCGGTGCTGATGACAGAGCCCTCGGCGACGTTGGAACTGGCTGCCCTGGTCGGGTTGGCGAAACGGAAACCGGCGGCCTGAATGGCGGCCTGGGCCTGAGCGAGTGGTTGTCCTGTGACATCGGGAACTATCTCCTCGCCAGCGCCCTTGGAGACGAAGATCTCGACGACTCCGCCAGCCTCGATCTGCCTGCCCGAAGGTGGGTTCTGGCGGATGACGGTGCCCGACTCGACGTCGGGATTCTCCTCGGTGGTCACGCGAGGTAGGAGTTTGAGATCGGTCAGTGCCTTCTCGGCCTCGGCCTGGGTCTTGCCGGTCACATCGGGGACCTCGACCTTCGCGGCGCCGCTGGAGACGACGATCCGGACGGTTGAACCCTTAGCGGCCTGCTCGTCCTTGCCGGGGGTCTGATCCAACACGAGTCCGGCTTCGAGTGAGTCGCTCACCTTCGTGCTCGCGGACACCTGGAACCCTGCGTCCTTGAGCGACTTCTCGGCGTCGGTCTGGGTAAGGCCGACGACACTGGGTACTGCGATCTTGTCGACCGATTCGTCACTTAGAAGGAACCAGGTGAGGGTGCCTCCGAGGATCACGAGCAGAGCGACGAGCACGCCGATGTAGATGCCTGTGCGGGACTTCGGCTCCTCGTCCTCCTCGACGTAGGCCTCGGTCGGCTCGACAGGGGTCGCGACCGTTGTGGCCGGCTGAACCGTGGTTGCTTGAGATACCGCTCCCGGAGCACCCTGCTCGGCGAGTGTCGTCTCGCCGGCGAGGAACCGGTTCAGGTCAAGTCGTAGATCCTGGGCGGATGCGTAGCGGTCATCGGGCTTCTTGGCGAGCAGCTTCATGATGATCGCTTCAAGCCCACGCGGCAGACCCGAAATGTGTGTCGACGGCGGTTCCGGAGCGTCCTGAACGTGACGATATGAGATTGCGAGCGGCGTCTCGCCGGTGAATGGCGGACGTCCGGTGAGCATCTCGTATAGGACGACACCAAGGGAGTAGAGGTCGGATCGACCATCCACGCTCAGGCCCTGGGCCTGTTCTGGGGAGAAGTAGGTCGCTGTTCCCATGACCGAACCGGCCTGGGTCAGATCCTCGGCAGGCGAACTGAGCGCCCGGGCGATTCCGAAGTCGGTGACCTTCGCCTGCCCGGACTTGGTGAGGAGCACGTTGCCGGGCTTGATGTCGCGGTGGACGACGCCGCGTGCGTGGGCGAATCCCAGACCGTCGGCCACCTCCGCGGCGATCTCTGCAGCACGGCGGGGGTGCAGAGGGCCATCGGATCGGATGACCTGTGAGAGGGAGGGGCCATCGACGTACTCCATGACGATGAAGTAGGTACCGTCCTGGGAGCCCCAGTCGTAGACGCCCACTACGTTTGCGTGAGTCAGACTCGCGGCCGCCTGTGCCTCTCGGCGGAATCGTTCGACGAAGTTCGGGTCGGTCGCGAACTCGGGCACGAGTTCCTTGACGGCAACGGGCCGGTCGAGCACACGGTCACGGGCGAGTAGCACCTCTGCCATGCCGCCTCTGGCCAGACGACGGAAGATCTCGTAACGGTCATTCAGTACGCGGGGATTCTCGTCAGTCATTCGGCATTCAGCGTAGATGCACCATTGCACCGGCTGGGGCATCTGGCGGTCGGGTTCTCAGGCGGGGGTGACGCCGCAGTCCTGCCGGTCGCTTGTTCGTTAGTTGGGTCGTTCGTCAGCCGAGTCGTTTGTCGGTCTAGAGCCCGAGGGCGGCCTGAATGATCCGGTGAGCGATCGGCCCGGCGATGCGGCCACCCGTCGCGCCGGAGTTGCCCGGGACGTCCTGGACGATCACCGCAATAGCGATCGAGGGGGGCTGACCGGCCGGCCCCGCAAAGGCAACCATCCAGGCGTGTGACCGCGGCGGATCGGTGCCCAACTGGGCGGTGCCCGTTTTGGCACCAATGGTCAGGCCCGGAGTCTGGAGAATCGAGGCGGTGCCGTTCTCGACGACTCCCACCATGGCACTGCGCAGGGTCTCGGCGTTCTCTGGGGTGGTGAATCGTTTCCACTCTGCGGGCTTGTACGTGTCGACGACTGCGCCATCTCGGGCGCGGACCTCTTTCATCACGTGCGGTCGCATCACCGATCCGCCATTCGCGACCGCTCCGGCCACCATCGCCATCTGCAGTGGTGTTGCAGCTACGTCGTTCTGTCCGATGCCTGTCTGGGCGAGCTTGGCGGAGTTCTCATAGATGGGCGCGGTCGCCTCCGGTCGAGAGATGAGCGCCCCGAAATCAGTGGGGTAACGCGACTCGGCAGGTCGGGGAAGGTCTAGTGGA
This sequence comes from Actinomycetota bacterium, assembly GCA_963169245.1. Taxonomy (GTDB): domain Bacteria; phylum Actinomycetota; class Acidimicrobiia; order Acidimicrobiales; family Microtrichaceae; genus JAGQSZ01. The sequence continues at coordinate 4,637 of CAUJEC010000092.1, read as the reverse complement.
ACCTCCGAGTTGAAACCAGCGGCCTCGGCAGTGGCGATCATCGGCTCCGGCCCGAGCGTCTCGGCCGCCATGCGTGCAAAGGCGGCGTTGCAGGAACGCTGGAGAATCTCGAAGAGGGCCCCACCGCAGTTGCTACCGTCGAAGTTGCGAATGGCGCGAGTGGTTCCCGGCGGGGTGTAGGAGGTCTCTGTCGGGTAGACGGGTTGGTCCGGTGTGACCTTGCCGGATTCGAGTCCGGCGGCAGCGGTCACGATCTTGAAGGTCGATCCTGGGAAGAACCGTTCTTGGAACGTGCGTGCAAGCAGTGGCTTGCTGGGAGCGGCGTCGAGGAGGCCCTTGACCTTTGCCGCCTGATCAAGGTCATTGGAGGAGATGGCGTTCGGATCGAAGGTCGGGTTCGAGTACATCGCCAGGATCGACCCCGTGGAAGGTTCGATTACAGCAACTGCACCTTCGCTATCCCCAAGGGCATCTTTGATCGCCTGCTGCAACGGTGAGCTGACCGTAAGAACAAGTTCGCCCTCGGCGGTCGGCTCATTGAACATCCCCTTGATCCGACGTATCCGCAGGGCGGGTGTCCTGCCGGTCAGTTCGTCGTTGTAGAACCGTTCCACCCCGGTTGATCCGAGCGCGAAGGAGTAGTAGCCGGTGATGTGGGCGAATAGGTCGCCCTGGGGGTAGACCCGCTGGAACTGAAGTTCGCCCTTCTGTTCGTCGGATCTGGCGAGCAGTACCCCGTCGGCTGAGACGATGTTGCCGCGGGGATGATTGAAATCGCGTACCTGTTGGCGGGTATTCTCGGGACGGTCGTTGTACTTGTCGGCGTCGAGGACCTGCACCTGGTTCAACTTGATGAACAGTGCCAGGTAGCACCCCAGGATGACGACACCGAGCGCTTTGATCTGACGGTTCATCGCTGGGCCACCGGCATTTCGTCGTGTGACTCGACCTGATCAGAGATCCGGATCAGAAGTGCGAGCAACAGATAGTTGGCGACTAGCGAGGACCCTCCATATGAGACGAACGGCAAGGTCACACCTGTCAGGGGCAGGAGCCGGATCACGCCGGCGACGATGATGAACGCCTGAAACGCGAGCAGGGAAGTCAACCCGACCGCCAGAAGCGACATGAACGGATCAGCGGAACGGCGTGATACTCGCAGCCCGCTGCCTGCCAGCAAGAGGAAGGCGCAGATGATGGCGGTAGATCCGAGCAGACCGAGTTCCTCGCCAATGACCGCGAATATGAAGTCGGTTTCGTCCTTGGGGATTCGACCCGCGACTCCCAGTCCTGGTCCGGTTCCGGTCAGACCTCCCCAGGCAAGGGCATATGTTGCTTGGATGATCTGGTAGCCCTTGCCAGTCGGATCGACCCACGGATCAATCCATACCGTCACACGAGTCTGGACGTGATCAAAGGCTGTCCAGGCGAAGTAGGCGGCAGCGGCGAAGAGCGTCATTCCGACAGCGACGTAGGTGGCGCGTCCGGTGGCGACCCACATCATCACCAGGAACAGGATGAAGAACAACAGGGCCGAGCCCAGGTCGCGCTCGAAGACCACGACGATCAGAGAGATTCCGACAGCCATGAGCACGGGAGCGAAGTGCTTGGGGTCGGGGATTGTCATCGGCCCGAGTTTGAAATTGGCGACGCCAAGAAGTTCGCGTCGTTCGACCAGATAGCCTGCCAGGAAGATGGCGAGGGCTACCTTGGCTATCTCGCCAGGCTGGAATCCGATGGGGCCGAGCCGCACCCAGATTCGCGACCCGTTGATGGACTTGCCGATGACGGGAACAAGGGGGAGGACCAGCAAGACGATGCCGACCAGACCTGCCGTGTAGCGGTATCGCTCAAGGACGCGAATGTCCTTGAGGGCGACAAGGATGATAACGAAGCCGATGACCGACACGGCGCTCCAGCCGGCCTGTTTACCAGCGAGTGCGTTGTTGAGCCGGGCGATGAACACATAACCCAGGCCGTTGAGCAACAGCGCGAGCGGCAGAAGCAGTGGGTCGGCCAGTGGTGCGAGTCGGCGCACAGCGATGTGGCTGACGAGCCCCAGCCCCAGGATGATTGCGAGGAACCAGAGGATGTTGGCCGGTAGTGAGGCGGTGCGACCCAGGCTTGCGAGCGCGTAGGTGCCGCATACAACCATTGCGGCAAGAATCAATAACCCAAGCTCTGTTGTGCGACGTCGTCGAGCGGTTCGACGCCTTGCCTCGTCTCGCAGGGCGACCGACGGGTCCTCGAATGCGACTGCTGTCATTGACCGGGTGCTGGTATCGGTGGGGCCAAGCCGGCCTCGGGTGTCGCCGGTGCCTGTGGAACCGTCGTTTCGGTGGCTGGGTTCGGTTGTGTGGGCTGCTCTGTCCCGGTGGGCCCAGAGGCCGGAGCATTGGGATCGGATGTCGGTGGAGTCGAGGTGGTGGTGGTCGAGGTGCTGGGCGTTGTTGTTGTCGTGGTGGTCTGCAGGTTGGCCACGAATCGTTTGGCCTCGGCCAACGAGTTGAACGCCTGACCGTTGCGAACCTTCTCTCGGTCGTTCTCTGTCAACTCGTTCAGGCGAACCTTGGTGGCGGGCTCGGGATCGGCGCCCCCGAAGAGGGAACTGATGCCGTTGTGGCGCAGAACGATCGAGTTGCCTTTGGCGGTGACTGTCCACTCCTGGCCGGTCGCGACGAGGATCGCAGAGATGCCTCCTGCGATGATGACGATGATCGCCAGAATGAACGCAGCGGTGCGCCATTTGGGCCGGCGGGGTTCGTTGATCGGGGACTCGCCGGCGGCTGTGCCCTCTGGGCCTTCCGCCGCCATTGGGGCGCCCGGGCCGGCTGGGTCATCCGGTTCAACCGGATCTAGAGGATCCTCATCGGCGTCCGCGGAGTCAGCGGCACTTCTGGCACCGTCGTCCGCCACGTCACGGTCTGCGACGCCGTCACTGGCTGAACCGAAATCTTCGCCTCGCTCGGGCTCTCCGGAGCCGACCCCCGCTGACGCGCCCGTGGGCGCGTCGGGTCCGCCCGGCTTGGGCTCTCCCGGCTTGACGCCTACTGACGCGCCCGTGGGCGCGTCAGTTGCCGAGTCCGCCGTCGATGGCTCGTCGTCGACGGCGCTGACGGCATCGTCCAGATTCAAACGTGTGGCCTCGGCGGGCACGATCGGCACTGTCGCCGTGTCATCTGACCTTCCGATCCGACCGGGTTCTCCCGAGGACGTCCCCAGCCACCGCAGCCTGGAGCCCAGTTCCTCGTGTTCTCCATCGTGGATGTAGATGTCTGCGACGACGACTGTGATGTTGTCACGACCCCCGGACTCGTTCGCAAGGATGCTCAGTTCATCGGCGGCCCGATCTGGGGTGGCCGAGGTGCTGAGAATCTCCTGAATCACCTGGTTCGACAGTTCGTTGTAGAGCCCGTCGCTGCATAACAGCAGACGGTCGCCATCTGCGGGCCGGAGCATCCAGGCGTCGACGGCAGTGTCGCCATCGACACCGAGCGCTCTGGTGATGACGTTGCGCTGCGGGTGGACTGCGGCCTGGGCCTCGGTGAGCGTCCCCGCTCGAACCATGGACTCGACGAGTGAATGATCCTCGCTCAGTTGATGGAGTTCGTCATTGGCCAGTAGATAGACGCGACTGTCTCCGACGTTGAGGATGGCCAGACCCTCGCCATCGCCGTCGGCCACGACCGCAGCAACACAGAGCGTCGTCCCCATGCCCCGTTCAGATGACCCCGAGACTGACCGCAGGAAGATCTGACTGTTCGCATCGATCACGGCATCTGTCACGACCCGGATGTCGTGGGAGGTCGCGACCCCTGAGAGCACTTCCACTGCGAGGGCAGAGGCAACCTCTCCCGCCGCGTGGCCGCCCATGCCATCTGCAACTGCGACAAGATGGTCGGTCACCAGATAGTTGTCCTCGTTGGCCTTGCGGACCTGACCGACGAGCGTTGCCGCGCCAGCGTCGAAACGAAGTCCACTCGGGTTCGACAGTGAGGGCGAAGTCAAGTCGGTCACTGGGCTTCCATGATCAGATTGCCGATCTGGACATGATTACCGACTCGGACCGGCATCTGGCCTACCGCGCGAGATCCGTTGACCCAGGTGCCGTTGGTGGAGCCGAGGTCCTCGACAAAGAGTGTGTCGCCCCTGACGAAGAACCGGGCGTGAACCTGTGAGACATACTGTTCGTCAAGGACGATCGAACACCCGGGCGAGCGCCCGACTGTGGTTTCGGGGCCAAGGACGTAATGCCCTCCGGCCTGGGCGACGGGCTCGATAATCATCAGACGAGAGGGCACTCCACCGGGACGTCTGGAACCCTTGTTGGTTGCCGTCGGTTTAGGGGCCTTCTTCTGCTTGTCTGACCTGGCGCGGTCGGCCTTGGGAGCGCGGCCTGATCTGGCCGACGGTGTGGGAGTTTCCGCAGCGACCTTGGGCGGGTTGATCTCCGTCCAGACCGCCCGAAGAACCCGCAGAAAGAAGAGGTACAGGAGCGCCAGCAGGCAGAACTTGAGGATTGTGAGCAGTTGCTCCGACACAGGATCAGCCTATGACGCCTCGAAGACCATGACGGTGTTGCCGCAGGCCACCTCGTCACCGTCACGAAGCTGTCTCTCGGTGACCTTGTCGCCATT
>CAUJEC010000091.1 GCA_963169245.1 Actinomycetota bacterium | reverse complement strand
GGATCCCTGTAGCGCCACGAGATCGTGGGTATGGCGGCGATGACTTCGGCCCGCTTGAGGTACCCACTCGATCCCGCATCGTCCTCGGCGATACGGGCGGCCTGGATCATCAACTCGACCGGTTCGACCATGTCGGCACCTTGGTCGGTTCGGTTGAGAACCTGTCCGACTCCGACGACTACCGGTAGTCGGGGATCAATAGCGTCAACGTTGCCGAGGGTGCCCATTGGGCCGATTCTAAATGAGTGCGGACTCACTGTGGATCGGTGTGGCGCGAAGGGCGACGTCGTGGCCATCCGGGGCGCGCTGCGGGCTGACCAGCGGACTGAAGGGTCCTGTGCGGTCCAACTAGGATGGTTCACGCGTCGTGGATATGGCGTCCGCGGAGAGAGCATCGAAGAAGGCATCGGAGTGGAGCACACGATGAAGATCGCAATTGGAGCCGACCACGCTGGCTTTCACATGAAGAATGCCGTGGGGGACCAGCTTCGGGAGCGAGGGATAGAGGTTCTCGATATGGGGACTGATTCCGAGGCTCGTGTCGATTATCCGGACTATGGGGCAGCTGTTGGGCGGGCGGTCGCATCGGGAGAGGCCGATCTGGGCATCGCTGTGTGCGGATCCGGCATCGGGATCTGTATGGCGGCGGGCAAGATCCCCGGAGTCCGCTCGGGAACAGTTCACGACGCAACGTCGGCACGCCTCGCCCGGGAGCACAACAACGCGAATGTGATCTGCTTCGGTGAGCGCCTCGTCGGTCCGGCCGTTGCCCATGACATCGTGGATTCATTCCTCGACGCTGTGTTCGAGGGCGGCCGCCACACTGCTCGTGTGGCCAAGATCGACGCCCTGTAAGAGTCCTGAGAAAGCTGGCGGGCCTCCACCGCTGGCTCCAGCCACAAACCGCATCCAACCGCAATCAAACCCTAGAGAGTCGAAATGCCCTGGCCAACCGATACCGACAGCGAACTGTTCACAGCGATCGACCGAGAGGTCGAGCGTCAGAACACAACCATTCAGCTCATTGCGTCGGAGAACTTCACCTCGCCAGCAGTCATGAGGGCTGTGGGCTCGGTTCTGACCAACAAGTATTCCGAGGGCTATCCCGGAAAGCGCTACTACGGCGGCAATCAGGTTGTTGACGAGATCGAGGACCTCGCGATCGAGAGAGTCAAGTCTCTCTTCGGTGCCGAGGCGGCGAATGTTCAGCCGCATTCGGGTGCAAACGCCAACTTGGGCGTCTATCTGGCACTGCTCGAGGCGGGCGACACGGTCCTGGGACTCAGCCTCGATCATGGTGGTCACCTGACCCACGGGTCGCCCGTGAACATCTCGGGACGCTTCTACAACTTCGTCTCATACAGCGTCACTCCCAGCGATGAGCGTCTGGACTACGAACAGATTCGGGACCTGGCCATCCAACACAGGCCCAAGATGATCGTTGCAGGCGCAACCGCCTACCCGCGCATCATCGATCCTGCACCGCTGCGTGAGATCTGCGACGAAGTGGGTGCACTGTTCCTCTTCGACGCGGCCCACATCGCCGGGTTGATCGCCGGAGGCGTGCATCCCAATCCTGTTCCGCTGGCAGATGTGGTCACCTTCACCACTCACAAGACTCTGCGTGGTCCACGCGGTGGCTGCATCGTCTCCAAGGAGGAGTACGGTGCTGCCATCAACAAGGCGATCTTCCCTGGGCTGCAGGGTGGTCCGCTCGAACACGTCATCGCCGGCAAGGCGGTCGCTTTCCGTGAGGCTGCCGATCCGTCGTTCGCAACCTATGCGAGCCAGATCGTGAAGAACTCCCAGGCACTCGCCCAGGGGCTTGCATCCAATGGTTTCAGGCTGGTCTCGGGTGGCACCGACAATCACCTGATGCTGATCGACCTGAGACCCTTCAACGAGGAACTGACGGGCAAGGACGCCCAGAACGTTCTCGACCGGGCAGGAATCACACTCAACAAGAACACGATCCCCGATGATCCGCGTTCGCCGTTCGTCACCTCTGGCCTGCGAATCGGCACACCGTCGGTCACCACCCAGGGCATGGCCGAACCACAGATGGCTCAGATCGCGGAGTTCATCACCAGGGTGCTTCGCTCGCCCGGGGATGAGGTCGAGATCAAGGCCGTTCGGACCGAGGTAGAGGCACTCTGCGGGTCATTCCAGCCTTACGCCTGAGCCCCTGGGTCGACGTTGTTGGCCGCACCGCCAGTTCAGCGCGCTCATTCCCGGTCATGGCCGTCAGGCCGCGCGCCAGGCTGGCCACCGCTGCGCGCTCAGGCAGCGCCGTTACGCTTGAGGACCGCAGGAATCGTCTTGGCCATGATCACCAGATCGGTGACGAGCGACCAGTTGTCTACGTAGAACATGTCGAGCCGCTGGTAGTCCTCAAGTGATGAGGTGTAGCGGCCGTTCACCTGCCAGTTCCCGGTGATGCCGGGCTTGACCCGTAGACGCTCGCGGAGATCGTCATCCCATTGAATGGCCTCAGATGGAAGTGCAGGCCTGGGCCCCACCAGGCTCATCTCGCCTCGGATCACGTTGAAGAACTGAGGCACCTCGTCCATGGAAGTCTTGCGAAGCAGACGGCCGACCCTCGTGACTCTGGGATCGTTGGTCATCTTGAACATAGGTCCGGCGGCCTCGTTCTGATCCCACAGGTCAGTCAGGAGCGATTCTGCGTTGGGAACCATTGTCCGGAGCTTGAACACCGTGAACTGATCGCCGTTTCTACCCACCCGGACCTGACGGAAGAAGACCCCCGGGCCGGAGGTGATACGGATGGCGAGCATCGCCGCAATCAGCAATGGCGACAGCACCATGAGAATCATGCACGACAGGATGATGTCGAAGCAGCGTTTGAAGGTGGAACGCCATCCGTTGTTCTCGGCGGGTTCGACCGACATCACCGGATAGCGGCCAAGGGGCCGAATGGTGACCCGCCTGGTGGCGATGTCACGCATGGCCGAGGACATCTCCACATAGATGCCTTCATTAGTGAGAGTCCGTACCAGACGGTTGGCCGTCTCCAGATCAATATCGGTTGTGGCCACGACCACTCCGGTCGCACCGCTCGATCGGACGATGTCGAGGATGTTGTCGGTCGTGCCCAACCATGGGGAGCTTGAGTCCCAACCCGAACCACCCTGGTGTTCGCCATTGTCCATGGAGTCCAGTGACTCGCCTGCCAGATTGTCGCTCACCCGTCCGACCACGTCGTAGCCGAGTTCCGAGGAGTCCGAGAGCATCTCGTGAAGCTCGCGGGCCTCTCGGTTACTGCCGACGAGGATGACCGGTCGAGACAGACGGCCCGAGACCCGCTGGCTGCGAATGATTCGCCGAAGGACCTCTCGCCCCACGCCAGAGACAACCAGGGATATGGCACACAGCGCCAACAGGGCACCGGGATCCGGATCGGAGTCGAGGAACGAGAACAGGGCTGCAACGCCGATTGTCCCGAGCGCTGCGGCGTTCACCATGCGCCTGAGTTCCTCGGCCCTGCGACTGATGTGGCGACTGTTGTAGAGGCCCTGCTGGGCGAAGGTCAGGAGAAACGCGAGCACAGCGGCGAGAGTGATCAGGCCGAGCTCGGTTGTGGTGGGGGGTGCCGCAGTCTTGTGCAGGAGTCCGAAGGACAGGACTGCGCCAAGCGCTACTGAGGCAATGTCGGAGCAGATGAGTGCTGCTTTGATCCGGCTGCTCTTGGTCCCGATTATGGGGCGAATCGGGCCAGTGGGAACCCGCGCAGATCCGGGCACCGGTGCTGGTCGCTCTGTTATTTCCGCCTTGGAAGTTGTCGTCAGTTCCTCATAGGCAACTGACTTGTTCAGCGTGGGCCCTCTGTTGATGGCCGAGCCTCCCATGGGCGCAAGTCTCTCGCTGCGCATCTTGACCTGTCCTCGTGTGTCCAGTGCGTATTGACCGCTCCGAACTGGCCCGGATCGCTCCGGTCCATCTCTCCCTTATAACGCTTTCAGTTTGGAATCTACATCCCTAGTGGTCGGCATTTCTCATCGGTTCTTGGCAATTGTGGGTGAAAAATCTCACAAGCGCCATGGGCTGATTGACCCATGAAGAGTTGATACATCAACTCGACACGGGGTTCGGCCGCACTTCTGTGTCGAAGTAGCCTGAGTCCGTGGGCCTGTTCGCGTACCTGTCTGTGATGGTAACGGCGGTTGTCGTCACTGGTCTGGCGGTACCACCGTTGAGGCTGCTCTCGAGGAAGGTCGGGGCGCTGGCACAACCCGGAAGCCGCACGGTTCACGCCGAGCCGACTCCGGTCCTTGGAGGCGCAGCTATCTACATCGGAATGCTGGCGGCAATTGCAGTCGCCTGGCGGCTGCCGCAGTTCCAACCTCTCTTCGAGGCCCCCAGAAACCTGGTCGGTGTGGTCGTTGCTGCGACGATTCTCTTCGTTGCAGGCCTGGTGGATGACCTCCGAGAGATCTCGGCGCCGGCCAAGCTCGCGGCGATGGTCCTGGCTGGCTCGGTGTTGAGTCTGGTCGGAATGACCATTATCTACTTCCGTGTTCCCTTCGTCGGGTTCACAGTGCTGCCACCCGATATGTCGGCGCTGGTGACTGTGCTCTGGGTCGTTGGAATGGCCAATGCAGTCAACCTGATCGATGGTCTCGACGGCCTCGCGGCCGGAATCGTGATGATCGCGTCCGGCTCGTTCTTCCTCTATGGCTGGCGACTACTCGACGTGGGTGTCGTAGATCCATCGAACGTCGGTCCGCTGATAGCGATCATCACGGCGGGAGTCTGCGTCGGCTTTCTACCGGGCAACTTCAACCCTGCGAACATCTTCATGGGCGATTCCGGTGCTCTGTTGTTGGGCGGTCTACTCGCGTCGTCCACCATCGCCGTCGGTGGACAGTCCGATGACCCCTTTTCGGGTCAGGCGTGGTTCTTCTTCGCCCCGCTCGTCATTCCGCTGCTCATTCTCGGAGTGCCGGTACTCGATGTCGCGTTTGCTCTTATCCGCAGGGCCACCAAACGCCAGGGGGTGGCCACTCCCGACAAGCAGCACCTGCATCACCGGCTCATGAACCTCGGACATGGCCATCGCAGAACCGTTCTGTTGCTGTGGGGCTGGACGGGACTCCTGTCCGCGTTCGTGTTGTTCCCCGTCTTCACGGCCCGTGGGAATGGGGTTGTCCCCATTGGACTGGCGGCACTCGCTCTGTTCCTGTTCACGATGTTCGCTCCACGATTGGGTCGCAGCGACACAAACGGCGACGCGAACGACATCGGCCCGGCCCACGACGATGTCTCCGTCGAGAACCGGGCCGAGTCAGCCGATTCGATTGAGCGAGGGCGTGTGTCAGGCGATGGCGACGGTCTCGGTGTCGACTCCGGAACGGATGACCGTTCCGGGAAGCGCGCCGGTGGGGGTGCTGTCACGGATGACCTCGACACCGCCGATGAACACGTGGTTAAGACCGACTGAGCCGGCGAAAAGGCGGCTGGTGTTGCCGGGCAGGTCATCGACCATCGAGAGAACCTCTGACTCGATCTTCTGAGGATCGAAGACGACCAGATCGGCGTGAGCACCTTCGGCGATGACGCCGCGCCCGGTGAGTCCGAATAGTTCGGCGGGAACCTGGGTCATCATGTGGACCGCGTTCTCGACGGAGGTGAGCTTGCGTCCCCTGATGCAATCGGCCAGGAAACGGGTCGGGTAGTTGGCACCCTGCATCCGGTCGAGGTGAGCACCGGCATCCGAACCGCCGAGCATGACCGATGGATGGTCCCAAGCCTCCTGGCGAAGTCGCCACGACTCGGGATCGGCATCGGTCGCGCCTGGCCACAGCACGGTCTGGAGGTCATCGACGATCACGATGTCGAGCAGAGTGTCGAAGGCGCTTGTTCCGCGCTCTTTAGCGATGTCGGCAACCCGACGACCGCGCAGCGGGGCGTTCTCCTCGGTGAAGGTGTCGCCGATTACGTAGGTGTCCCAACCGGTGAGTCGAGCAAAGACCCCGGTCTCCGGTGACGCTGCGCGCTCCTCCATGAAACGACGGGTCTCGGGATCCTTGAGTCTTTCGATCCGCTCCTCCAGCGGTAGGCCGAGGATTGGACCCCAGTCGGGCATCAGATTGAGAGCACAGAAGTTGAGGAAGCTCATGTTCATGCCGACGATGACCGGCATGGTCAGGGCCACGACGCGGGCCCCCTCTTCAGAACAGCGGTCCATTGCGGCAAGCTGGTTCTGGTAGCGCTCGGGTGCGTGTGAGTCGACTGTGAGTACGTTCCAGTTGAGGGGGCGGTTGCCGGCCTTGGAGAAGCGGATCATGAAATCCACTTCCTCATCGTCGAATCCGTCAAGACATCCGTCTGACGCGAACTCGAGTGTCGTGCCAGGGTGTTCTGAGACGACGCCAGCGAGAGCCAGGAGTTCCTCCTCATTCGCCCAACGTGACGCCACCGGTTCGCCATCGCCATCGGAGTGGGTGCGGGCACGCGTCGTGGAGAAGCCCAGACCGCCAGCCTGGATCGAGGTTGCGAGCAGATCCTTCATCTGCTGGAGCTGTTGCGGCGTTGCGTCATTACCGACCGCTTCAGTCCCCATGACGTTGCGTCGCAGCGCACAGTGCCCGACGAGGAATCCGGCGTTGAGTCCCAGGTTGCCCTCGAGTCGGTTCAGGTACTCCTCGAATGAGCCCCAGTTCCATTCGATGCCAGTCTCGAGCGCCAGCAGAGGCATACCCTCGACCTTTGCCATCATCCTGCGGGTGTAGTCGGCATCCTCGGGGGCAATCGGGGCAAGCGTGAACCCGCAGTTGCCGGCGATCACCGTGGTCACTCCGTGAAGGTTTGACGGCGACCCGCTCGGGTCCCACAGGAGCTGGGCGTCGTAGTGGGTGTGAGGGTCGATGAACCCCGGACAAACCATCAACCCGGTGCCATCGACCTCGGTTTCGGCCGAACCCTCCAATGCTGAGCCCTCGGGGCTGATCGCCGTGATCCTGCGGTTCGATACCCCGATGTCTCCAACTCGAGCGGGTGCCCCCGTTCCATCGATGATCGTGACATTGCGGATGATGAGATCCATGTGTCCTCCATTTGAGGGTCTCGGTGTCAGTTCTCACCTGGTCTTGAACCACGACGAGATGTTTGCAAATGGCCAGAATTCGGGTTTGCGTCCGAGATTCTGACACAGTGTCAGATTCTCGCGCACAGGTCGGCGGGATGGGACAGATCACAATGAGACAGGGGGCACCTCGATGTCTTCTGCTTGATCAGCCGGTGAATCTCCCGTCCTTTGACATGTATTCGTGATAAACACGGCGGTCGTTGCGACTTCGGTCACACTCGGCTGTCGTATCAATCAGAGCAAATCTCATCCGTCAACCGGCTCGGCCTCGCAAAGGGGTCAGCCCATCAACTGGTGTCGAAACGTGGACAAGTTCCTCATCTACACAATCGCAGGACTATCGACGGCCGCAATCTATGCAGTTGCGGCGTCAGGGTTGGTCGTCACCTACACGACATCGGGCATCTTCAACTTCGCCCACGGTGCCTTCTCAATGATGGCGGCCTTCATGTTCTGGCAGGTTCACGAGGGGTGGGGCGTACCTTTCTGGCCGGCCGTGGCGCTCGTGGTGTTCGTCATTGCACCGCTTTTCGGGGCGGTGATCGAACGCGGGATCATGAGGGGGATCGAGGGCACCACAGAAGTGGTCAAGATCGTCGTCACCATTTCGTTGATGATCGGTCTCATGGCCCTGGCACAGTTCATCTGGCCGCCATCGGTGGCCAGACCCGCGCCAGCGTTCTTCCCGGGTAAGACGATCGACCTGCTCGGGGTGGCGGTCTCCTACCAACGCATCATGGCGATGGTCATAGCGATACTCATAGCCGCCGGACTGCGACTGGTCTTCAGGGCGACGCGTCTCGGAATCGCAATGCGTGCAGTGGTCGATGACAGGAGCCTCCTGCAACTCAACGGTGGTCGACCGGGTCGGACATCGGCTCTGGCATGGTCCCTCGGGGCGATGATGGCCGCCATCTCCGGTGTTCT
>CAUJEC010000090.1 GCA_963169245.1 Actinomycetota bacterium | reverse complement strand
CATCAGTCGACTCAGGCCATCAAGACCCAACTCATGTCTCAACGCGTCGTCGCCGGCCTCGGCAACATCTATGTCGATGAGGCTCTGTGGGCAGCGCGTGTCAATCCACGCTCGACACGCGTCACCAAGGCTCAATCGGTGGCGTTACATGATTCCATAGTCAGTTCCCTCGAGGCCGGGATCCGCAACGGCGGCACCACACTGCGTGACTACAGGGACGCTACGGGTGCTTCTGGGAACAACCAACTGACCCTCAAGTGCTACGGCCGAAGTGGTCTTCCCTGCCTGCACTGCGGAGGAACACTCGCCCGAACTGTGATCTCTGGCAGGTCGACGACCTTTTGTCCTCTATGTCAGCGACGAAAGTGATGATAGTATTGCGGTTGCGTTACAAACAGCCGACGATATCGGGGCAGATCTTCATCGTGAACAAACCGAAGGGTCATAAACGCACTCCAATGACCCTCTCCAAATTCGCAGTTGCAGGAATCACGCTCTTCGCTACCGCAGTGATTCCGTTCTCCCAGTCATCTGCCGAAGCCCGCGGGGAGGACAACACATCCCTCAAGGCGCTCCAGCAACAGCGTGAGAACGTCCGCCGTCAGGCTGCGAGCAAGGCATCACAGGTGAACGCCCTCAAGGCATCCGATGCCGAGGTGACCGCAGCCCTCGATGCTCTCACTGCAAACGTCAATGCACAGAGGGACAAGCTCGACGAAGCCGAGCGTGCGGTCGAGCAGGCCAAGGCCGAGCAGGCCGCCGCAGAAGCCGCCCAGGTGGCTAAGCAGAAGGAACTCGACGCGCTCGTCGCCAAGATGAACGACTCGGCCGTGTCCACGTTCATCTCCATGGACAGCTCCAACACCGTGACCGTCAACGCATCCGACGTCAACGACGCCGTCTACAAGCGGACTCTCATGTCCATGCAGGCATCACAGAGCATCTCGCTCAGCGAGCGATTCCGATCAGTGCAGGAGGACCTCGAGATCCAGCGCCAAGCGGCCGCAGCGGCCCATGAGCGCGCTCAGGCCGCGGAGAATTCTGTCTCTTCACGACTGTCCGAGCTCAACAAGGCACACGATCAACAGCAGGCCTTCGCCGACCAGGTCGACTCGCGGCTTGAGTCCGCTCTGGCCGAGGCCGATGCGCTGAGCGCCGTCGACTCTGCGCTTGCCCAGTCGATCTCGGCGAAGCAGGCAGCCATCGCAAAGGCACTCGCAGCGCAGCGCGCTGAGGCCCAGCGTCGGGCAGCCCTTCGCGCTGCTCAGAACAGACCGGCCGTTGGCAACGGGGGTAGCAGTAGCGGTGGCGGCGGTGGTGGTTCCGTGTCCATAACCGGAAGCGGAGAGATCGTCACTGTGGGCGGCATCCGGATTCACAACTCAATCGCCAACAACCTCGCTGGGCTGCTCAGTGCCGCTTCAGCCGATGGGATAAGCCTCTCCGGTGGAGGATTCCGAGACCCGGCCGGTCAGATCGCTGTCCGCAAGAACAATTGTGGAACGAGCCATTACGCCATCTACGAGATGCCCGCCTCGTCGTGTCGCCCGCCGACCGCGCGGCCCGGGTCGTCGATGCATGAGCGAGGCCTTGCCGTTGACTTCACCTCTGGCGGCCGCACACTCACTCGCGGCAGCGCTGCGTTTGCTTGGATGCGCGCCAACGCGGGGCGTTTTGGCTTTCAGAATCTGCCCTCCGAGCCTTGGCACTGGTCGACCAACGGCAACTGAGGTCCGTCGGCCATTGAGTCCGTCGACGGCAACATGACGGTTATGGCGAGCGGCTCCGGACGAGTAGTTCTGATAGCAAGGGTTTCACAGGCAGAACTACCTATGGTCTGCAGGATCCGCCAAAGTCACACTCATGGTGATGGATACAGCACTTAACGTAGGGTTCTGAGCTAAATCCATCGGTTGCGACAGGTTCGTCTTGCGAAGTTCGTGTTACAACAGTACGAAATGACGTTTGGTACTTGAACGAAGGTGGTTGTTGTCCCAGGAGGACTGTTCGTTGACACTTGTTAGCTCAACGATCACATCCAGGGCACTTCTCACTACATCGGTTCGAGTGGCGAACCTAGGATGATCACAAACAACTCCAAGCGAGGGAGACACAACTAATGCGACAGAGGGTTGGTCGGCAGACACGCCGACGGAAGACAGGCGGAGTCTTCCTTGCAGCGACCGCCATGGTTTCAACGGTTCTGGTCTCGGCGGGCGCTGGAATCAGCGGCGCCGACCCGGTGTCGACAAGCGTCCCGCTCATCTGCACCGGTGCAGATGCAGCAACCCAAGAGGTTCTTGGCCTGGCCAAGGGACTTATCGGAATGGACGCGATCCCGGTTGATCTGATCGCGACCGCTCCCGACATCCCCACAAGCGCCGGCCTTGATCAGGACATCAATGCAACGTTCAATTGGGCGGGAACAATGAGCCAGACGCTCATCGACAAAGCCGCCCCGTTGGGCATCAAGCTCAATGTCTCGAAGATCAAGTCCTCGATGGCAGTGCGTGGCCCGTCCAGCGTCGATGCGTTCCAGGCAACCGGAACCGACAAGTCGATCACTCCTGTAGTAGGCCAGCCTGCTTCGATCGACCTGGGCTCAATCGGTGGCCCAATCAAGACCACATCTGGCGGCATCATCACCTACCGCGTTTCGGGCGTCACGCTAACTGCTGCTCTTGACCTTTCGGGCAAGAGCTTCGTTCTCAACCTGACGTGTTCACCGACCGGGTCCAATCTGATCGCCAAGACAAGTGTCAAGGACCCCGATGCCCCAACCTTCGATCCCGAGGTCGTGAAGCTCACGGCCAATGCCGGGGAGACCGTTTCGGTCGACCTGCTCGGCAACGTGATCAAGCCAGGCAAGACCCCTCTGATGAAGGACTCCCTCAAGATCGTCGAGTCCCCATCGGCTGGCACCGCCCAACTCAAGGACGGCGTCTTCACCTTCACTGCACCGAGCACAGGCGGAACCTTCTCGACGACTGTCGAGATCTGCGGTGAGCCGAAGGCAGAATCCGGCATGCCGGGCGTCGACGAGGTGCAGAAACTGCAACTCGGCGACAACTGGACCGACGGCCTGATCGGCCCACGTCCGGTTGGTTTCACCCTCAAGCAGGGCGACCAGAAGACAGGGATCATCTGGACAGCGCGTCACTCGCTTGGCGATTTCCTGTTCCCTCTCCCGCTGAACGGTGTCACACCGACGGCTGAGAACTGGGCTCCCGATAACGGACCCGGACTCGTGAATGACTACATCGTCGGAATTGAGCTCAAGCAGCCCTCCGCCGCAGATGTGCAGTCAGCCCTTGAGAAGCTCCCGACCATCGGCGCAGGCAACGTTGAGGTCACCGCACTCAAGGAGAACGAGAAGAACCCCAACGCTGTCACCGGCTTCTCGCTCAAGTTCGTGAACAAGCTGGCCCAGCAGGACGTCCCTGCGATCACCTTGGGCGACTGGTTCTCAGTTCCGCCACAAGAGGTCCTGGATCGGATCGGCGAAGCTGTCGCTGGCATCGCTGGTGGAGCGGGCGAAACCGACCCGAATGCGCCGGTCAATCC
This sequence comes from Actinomycetota bacterium, assembly GCA_963169245.1. GTDB lineage: Bacteria > Actinomycetota > Acidimicrobiia > Acidimicrobiales > Microtrichaceae > JAGQSZ01. Next base: position 6,948 of record CAUJEC010000090.1, on the reverse strand, counting down.
TGTTGTCGCTCACGCCGACGCAGCCCGTGACACCGCCAAGGCCGCCGCTCTCGCTGCCGGTCAGACAGAGGAGCAGGCAACGGCTGCTGGTGCCGAGGCACGACGGAACGCAGCGGATGCCTACATCGGGAATGTGATCGTTGGGTCGATCCAGGGTGGACCTGCAGTGACGGACGAGGAATGGAAGGGTTGGGCAACGGTTCGAATCCTTGATCCGCTGATGGACTCAGTTCCCCAGATCATCGCCTGGATCAACTCACTGTTCCCCAAGAAGGTCGTCATGTCGACCCTCGTGGGTGGCGAGGCTCCCACGCCTCCCGAGCCACTCTGCGCCCAGGGCATCATCGATGTCACCGTCAACGCACCACAGGTAGCGGGAACGACTGACACGAACACCGCCGTTGCCGGCAAGGGTGATGAGCGGGGAATCACCTTCACGGGCTGATCCCCAAGCACAGACTCAGCGGAACCACAGTGTGGGTGCCGCTGGAGAAGACACCTGGAAAGGGGGGGCATTTGCGCCCCCCCCCTTTCGCGTTAGGGAACAGACGTTCGGCAAACTGTCACACCGTTTCACCATGATGGACACATGATGAAACGTACGTTCGGTTCAAGGCTCGTTGGCTCGCACCAAGGCCGGGCTCACCAAGTCCCGATCAACAGGCTTAGACGGCTACACCGTCAAGATGTTGCCCGATGGGCGCTCTCGAGAGGATCCCAGATCGACAGGGACTCTCTGGCGGTCATCACATCCACGTTGGAGACCGACAGTGGGGGCTCAATCGACTCGCGCTGGACATGTGATCGGGTGGATCAGGTCCTCTCGTGGCGTGCAGCGGCGTGGTGTTCCGATCACGGAGTTCAGTTACCGCTCCGAGTCGGCGAGTCCCTTTCCACCTATGTCACCTATCTCGATGCCAACCGGCTCCTTGAACCCGGTTCTGACCGGATCGAGGCACTGATCGACCACATCGAGGACTGTGCCTTCGACTGGGGCGACCACACACCGGCCTTCGACAGCGACGACACGCCCTCCGGTGGGTCGACCCGGCAGCCTGCTACAGGTGAAGCTGTTGCCTCGGCCGATACCTGCGTCGTGATTCAGTTGATACCGAAGAAGTCCAACATCGTCGCAAGGCCGTCGTAGTCAGACGTTCGTGGCCATTCGTGACCCAGGCCCGACAGCCTCACGAGCTCAACTCGAGTCCCCGACGCGCAATTCGGCCAAACTCGACGGTCGACACCCGCGGAGAGCGGCTCCCATCCCAACGGGTCCGAACAGCCATCGGCCCGGGCCCACGAGCTGACCGAGCTGTCGACCGAGGGCAGGGGTTCAGAGGTGACGAGTTGACCCAGGCCCAATCCACCATCAAATGGGACGACCAGATCAGGATCGGAGTGTTGATGCAGTAGCGACAGAGGACTGCTCGGACTACAGCCCGTCAGATTCACGCCCGCCATTGGTGCCACCCCAGCGAGTCGATCGGCGCGCTCACATGCATAGCGGTAGGTCATCAGCGCACCTGCTGAGAATCCCGTCACGAATACTCGCCTGTCGTCGATCGCAGATGCCCCCTTGACGGCCTGAATCACCGCGTCCAGGAACCCGACGTCGTCGACCTGCAAGAGATTCGCTGGCGGGCAGCAAGGCCCGACGTTCCAGGAATTGCCCATGCCCTGGGGGAACACAGCGACAAAGCCACGCTCCTCCACCGCAGTTCTCCAGTCGGCCGCTGCGAGCATCGCGTGACGGTCGACGGTCATCCCATGAAGGGCCAGAACCAATGGAAGGCGTTTCTCCTCGGCCCACGAGGGGCTCAAGACCAGATACTCGCGCTGAACCACTCCCATCTGAACAACGGCGTCCCGCAGTACCGGTTCGCCTGTCCCACCTCTGGAGTCATCGGCGCCTTGCCCCCGAGCTCCACGGTCCTCATCGGTACCCCCCGCCGAATCACCCGGTCCAGGACCGCTGTCAGACCCCTGGGAACCACCGGCACTTCCAGCGTTCGCCTCTGTGTTGCCTGCCCGGTTCGAGCGGCCGCCGTCACCGCGGATCAACAGGATCGCTCCGACGACGACCGCTGCGACGATCACCACCAATCCCCCAGCTACGGCTGCCCTTCGAAGACCCCTGCTCAACCCATCCCCATTTCTGACGACCCGTCAGTTCCTTGTAACTTGATAGCCGGTCAGGTCCACAGAGCACTGACCAAACGGCCGGGCCGATGCCCGATCAGACCGACGCACCTGCAATCCATCAAGGCCAATGTTGCGGGTTGGCGCCAATCTTCACAACTCAGACGGCACCGAGGTGACGCTCCAATGACGCAACCCATCCCATCAGACGAGGCCGAGTTCCGTGAGAGCATCCGCACCTGGATGGAGGAGCATCTCACCGGCGACTTCGCAATCCTTCGTCACCGTGGTGGCCCCGGCGACGAGCACGCCTTTGTCGCCGAACGCATGGAATGGGAGCGTGAACTAGCCGGCGGCGGATGGACATGTGTCGGCTGGCCCACAGAGTTCGGCGGGCGCGGGCTCCCAATCAATCTCGAGGTCGCATACCACGAGGAGTACGCAGCAGCAGGCGGACCGGGTCGTGCCGGTCTGATCGGCGAGGGCCTGTTGGGGCCGACACTCATCCATTTCGCGGCTCCTCAGATCCAACAGCGTTTCCTTCCCGGGATCGTCTCGGGAACTGAGTTCTGGTGTCAGGGATACTCCGAGCCAAACGCCGGGTCCGATCTGGCGAACGTCAAGACCAAAGCGCGCCTCGAAGGCGAGGAGTGGGTCATCGATGGACAGAAGGTCTGGACCTCTCTCGCTCAATGGTCCGGTTGGTGCTTCGTGGTGTGTCGCACCGAGGAAGGTTCACAGCGTCACCACGGTCTGTCATACCTACTCGTCCCGATGGACCAGCCCGGCATCGAGATCCGGCCGATTCGTCAGATTACCGGGACCGCCGAGTTCAACGAGGTCTTCTTCGACGGTGCACGCACCTCGGCCGAGTTGTGCGTTGGCAATCCGGGAGAAGGTTGGAAGGTGGCCATGGGAACGCTCGCCTTCGAACGCGGAGTACTGACCCTTGGCCAACAGATGGCGTTCCAGCGAGAGTTCCAGGTCATCCTCGACACTGCCCGGGCCAATGGCTCCACCTATGAGACAGTGGTCCGCCAGCGGCTCACTGCCATCTGGAGTCGTCTGCGCATCATGCGTTGGAACGCACTCCGAGCGCTGAGGGTTGATGAGAACGTCGCTCTCCCCAGAGAGGCGATGATCAACAAGTTGTACTGGGCGAATCTGCACCGCGATATGGGCGAACTCGCAATGGACGTGCTTGGTCCGGAGTCGATGCTCACCAGGTATTCCGAGGCGGAAGAGGGTGATGCCGGAGAGTTGGAGATGGGAGCCGAGCACAAGCTGTTCTTCTTCAGCAGGTCCGACACCATCTACGGAGGGTCCGACGAGATCCAGCGGAACGTGATCGGAGAGCGCGCTCTCGGACTTCCCCGCGAACCCCGCTGACCCGACACACGCTCACTGACACACGCCCGCTAACCGAGGCCCGCTAACCGAGGCCCGCTGACACAGTCCGGACTGGCGCCAACCACCTTTCTCTTCCCCGCTCCTCCACAGGCCCACTGCCTCCACACCTCCACATCCCCGTTCCTCCACAGACTCGAGACGACATGCCGACTCAACCAATCGAACCGCCAGGCACCGGACTGCTCGCAGGCCGCAACGCTGTCATCACAGCCGCTGCGGGCAGCGGAATTGGTGGCTCCCTCGCCCGACGCGTGATGCTCGAGGGCGGGAATTTGGTCATCTCAGATGCTCATGAGCGCCGCCTAGGTGAGACCGCCGATGCACTCGAAGCCGAGTTCGGTCGTCGGCCGGGCACCATTCCCTGCAACGTCACCGATGAGAGCGCCGTCCAGAATCTGGTGAACGGTTCGCTTGAGCACCTCGGAAGCATCGACGCCTGGTTCAACAACGCCGGCCTCGGCGGCAACGGCCTCATCACCGAACTCTCCGATGAGGATTGGTCCCGAGTCATCGACGTGACTCTCACCGGAACCTTCCGCTGCCTCAGAGCTGTTCTCCCCCACTTCTACAGTCAGGGGCACGGCGCCGTCGTCAACAACGCCTCGGTGCTCGGTTGGAGAGCCCAGGAGAAGCAGGCCCACTATGCCGCCGCCAAGGCAGGCGTGATGGCTCTGACTCGTTCCGCAGCGATCGAAGCGGCCGAGTTCAACGTCAGGGTGAACGCCGTAGCCCCCAGCCTCGCAATGCACCCGAACCTGGCCAAGGTGACACCTCCGGGGCTTCTCGAGGAGTTGATCTCCAAGGAGGCGTTCGGCAGAGCAGCAGAACCATGGGAGGTTGCCAACGTGATGGTCTTCCTTGCAAGCGACCTGTCCACGTACCTGACCGGCGAGGTCATATCAGTATCGAGCCAGCACCCATGACCACCATCGTCTCCAACCCACTTGAACTACTAGAGCTAAGCGATGCGGATCTCGGCGTCACCGAGTACGTCGGCGTGACCCAGGATCAGGTCAACCTCTTCGCCGATGCGACTGGCGACCATCAATGGATCCACGTTGATCCTGAGCGCGCGGCCACTGAGTCCCCTTTTGGCGGGCCGATCGCCCACGGTTACCTGACTCTCTCGTTGGTCAACCTCTTCCTCCCGAAGTTGCTCGAGGTGCAGGGCGCTTCCATGGGTGTCAACGTCGGCCTCGACAAGGTTCGGTTCCCTTCGCCCGTTCGAGTCGGGGCCCGGATCAGAGGCCATGGCCAGATCGTCAGTGTTGAAGAGGCCAAGGGTGGCGTGCAGGTGATTGTACGGGTGTCCATCGAGGCGGAGGGCTCCGACAAGCCGGCCTGTGTTGCAGACACCATCAGCCGCTTCTTCCCCTGAGGCCGCACGGGTCCGACCGTGTCAATCCTGTGGCCAAGGGATCGGACGGGCGGCAAGGGCTCAACGGGAGATGCAGTTGAGGGTCGGCCCAAGTGGTCGGCCCTCAACTCGTTTTCACCCCGGCTAGCCACAGCTCATTACCGATCGGTAACATTGCTGGTTTCCGGCACCGTGTCGGACAGCAATCATCGAGTTCGTCAGGGGTACTCAAATGACCGAGGCTGTCATCGTCTCAACTGCTCGCACACCGATTGGCCGTATGGCCAAGGGTTCACTCAAGGACATGCGCCCCGACGATCTGTCGGCTCTCATCATCAAGGCCGTCCTCGACAAGGTCCCCCAGGTTGACCGCACCCAGATCGAGGATGTGCTGTGGGGCTGTGGTCAGCCCGGCGGTGAGTCCGGGCACAACATCGGCCGCGTTTCCGCTGTGCTCGCTGGCCTTGACAACATCCCCGGCGTCACTGTCAACCGCTACTGCTCTTCATCGCTGATGACCATCCGCATGGCTGCTCATGCCATCAAGTCCGGTGACGGCGACATCTTCGTCTCCGGTGGCGTCGAGACTGCCAGCCGGTTCTTCTTCGGAATGGCCGATGGCCCCAAGAACCCGATCTTCGCTGATGCCGAGGCCCGCAGCGCCCAGCGCGCCGAGGGTGGCGCTCCAGTGTGGACCGCTGCCGAGGGTCTTCCCGACATGTACCTCGCCATGGGCCAGACCGCCGAGAACGTCGCCCAGTCCGAGAACGTCAGCCGTGCCGAGCAGGACGAGTTCGCCGTACGCAGCCAGAACCTTTCAGAGGAGAGCCTCAACAATGGCTTCTGGGAGGCTGAGATCACACCCGTGACCACACCCGATGGAGTGGTCAACAAGGATGACGGCATCCGCCCCGGAACCACCCTCGAGAAGGTCTCCAGCCTCGCTCCAGCGTTCCGCCCAGACGGATCGGTAACAGCAGGCAATGCATGCCCGCTCAACGACGGTGCCGCTGCGGTCGTTGTCATGAGCGACACCAAGGCCAAAGAACTCGGCCTCACCCCACTCGCCCGTATCGTGTCGTCCGCTGCCACTGGCCTCAACCCCGAGATCATGGGAATGGGACCGGTCGAGGCGAGCCGTAAGGCGATGGCCCGCGCCGGCATGACCATTGCCGATATCGACCTGGTCGAGATCAACGAGGCATTCGCCGCTCAGGTCATTCCGTCGGCCCGCCACTTGGGCATCGAATGGGACAAGCTCAACACCCGCGGCGGCTCCATTGCTCTGGGTCACCCCTTCGGGATGACCGGCGCCCGCATCATGACGACCCTCATCCACAACCTGCAGGAGTCCGACAAGACCTTCGGTCTTGAGACGATGTGCGTCGGTGGCGGTCAGGGAATGGCAATGATCATCGAGAGGCTCAGCTGAGTCGTTCGACGATCAACTGATCACGCGAGTGGTCCCCGCCCGATTGGTGCGGGGACCACTTCGTTTTGTCGCGGTTCTCGAATGAGCCGGTGCTACAAGCCAGCCCTATAGGCCAGCGCAACTAGGTCAGCGTGGCGCTGGTCTACCCCAACTGGCTCAAATCAGAGCACTCTGATCTGATCAGCCTGAGCCGAAACCTTGGGCTGAAACCTCAGGCCGGGAGCGAGACGATCTCGGGGCGGAGTTCCTTGACTCGATTGTCGTCATCCACGAACACGTTCGTCGGCTGATGTGAACGCGCTTCGGCGTCCTCCATATCCACAAATGTTGCGATGATCACCTTGTCGCCTGGGTTAACCAGGTGAGCTGCAGCGCCATTGATACCTATGACGCCGCTTCCGCGTGGGCCCGAGATCACATAGGTGGCGAGGCGGTTACCGTTGGTCACATCCCAGATCTGCACTTCCTCCCATTCGAGGATGCCAGAGGCATCTAGGAGGTCCTGGTCGATCGTGACAGAGCCCTCATAGTCGAGGTCGGCATGGGTCACGGTGGCACGGTGGATCTTCGATCCGAACATTCGTCGACGCATCACGTCTTTCCATCACTC
>CAUJEC010000089.1 GCA_963169245.1 Actinomycetota bacterium | reverse complement strand
ATTTGGTCTCTACGAACTATCAGTTCATGGGACATGGGTTGGCGTCTGGAACGTCATGATCGGTGTGATGCTCCACCAGTCCGCTCTGCAACACGAGCGATTCCTGCGTCTGGAACGAGCGCTTGGCGAGACCACGGTCCTCGAGCTCATGGACAGCCATCCCCGATCGGCGTCATCGACGGCAACGGTCTCACAGGTCATCGATGCTGCGCGCGACAACGACTCCCAAAGTGCTGTCCCCATCCTCAATTGGAGCGGGCGAGTCGTGGCAGTGGTTGAACTGTCCAGACTGAACTCCGTACCGAAGAGCCGTTGGGGTTATATGACTGCCCTTGATGCCACAGAGGCCGACCCGGACTTCGTGGTCGCATCACCTGACGAGAAAGTTGCTGACCTACTGGTAAGGCTCGGTCGACAGGGTCGCCGCCACGCTGTGGTCATCGCGGATGGAAACCTGCTCGGTCTGATCGGGCCGGAACAGATCACCATGACGCGGAGGCCATTATGAGATGGAGGCCTGATTTCCGTTCCGGGTTCCGAGATCGTCGTGATGCTGGCGAACGACTGGCCAAGGTGCTCGTAGGCATGGACATCGTCGATCCGGTGGTCCTTGGGCTTGCAAGAGGTGGCGTTGCTGTTGCCGCACCTATCGCCCAACGCTTCGGTGTCGGACTTCACGCGTTCATCGCCCTCAAGATCGGCGCTCCGGGGCAGCCGGAGGTTGCTATCGGCGCCGTGGCAGAGGGTCTCGGAAGGAATCCATTCGTGGTCAACGTGGAACGTGCCTCAATGGACCGGGTTGAGACAACTGAGAAGGTGATCGATCTTCGAGTGCCAGATATCGAGAACCGGATCCGGCAACGGCAGTCGCTGTATCGAACAGCCGGTCCGCTCCCGCCTGTCAAAGGTCGAACCGTCGTTGTCGTAGACGATGGCATTGCCACCGGTCACACTGCACGGGCAGCGTGTGACTCGATCCAGGCAGACGAACCGGAACGCCTCGTTGTCGCGGTGCCCGTGACTGCACGCAGCGCATTTCGGGCCTTCACAGACGTGGAGGTCGTCGCCCTCCGGCGTCCAGAATCGTTCCGCGCTGTTGGCCAGTTCTATGACTCCTTCGACCAACTCAGCGACGAAGAGGTCATCGAGTTGCTTGAAGCAGGCCAGGCCGCGCCCACGCTCCCCTGAGGTAACGGATGCCGAGTGTTGCGACTCGGGTGACCATCAGCACTCCCAGGGCGAACCACAACCATTCGATACCAGCATCGAGTGCGCCCACGACCAGCGCCACGGGAATGAACACTCCGGCGGCCAATGCCATCGACCACGCGAGGAATCGGGTATCACCAGCACCGATGAGGATCCCGTCGAGTGTGAACGCGATCGAGTTAACAGGTTGCCAGACCGCGGCGATGATGAGCAGTGTCGATGCGACAGCAACCACATTCTCGTCCGGGGAGAACAACTGCGGGAGCACCGAACTCGTAGCTCCGATTACCACGAGCGCCAGAACGCCGGCCATCACACTCCAGCGCATCATTCTTGCCGTTGCAGCTTTGGCCCCTTCGATGTCACCCGAGCCGAGAAGTCGTCCAATCATCGCCTGGGCCGCGATGGCAATGGAGTCCAACACCAGTGCGACGAAGTTCCAGATTTCGAAAACGATCTGATGGGCGGCCAGCGCGACCGTGCCCAAACCAGCGGCCACCATCGTCGTGATCAGAATGGCGCCCCGGAGCGCTGCGGTACGCACGAAGAGTTCAAATCCGACCCTCATGAGTCGATGAATCGATCCAAGCCGAGGCACTAGGGCGACTCCGTCACTTCGTGATCCTGTGACAATCAGCGAGACATAGGTGACCGCCACTCCCCACTGCGCCAGAACCGAGGCCAGTGCGGATGCTCCGACTCCGTAATCGAACCCAAAGATCAGGATGACTTCGATCACCAGATTCACAATGACGCCGGCGACCGTCACGACGAGTGGAGTTCTGGTGTTCTGGAGCCCACGGAGGTATCCGGTACCGGCGAGTCCTATGAGCAGTGCTGGCACGCCGAACAGCGAGATGCTCAGGTAGGTCCACCCATAGGCGAGCACCGGCCCCGTCCCTCCAAGGGCGGCTAAGAGCGGATGTCCGGCGAACGCACCGATCGACACGACTACGACCGAGAGCATTACGGCGAGCCAGATCGACCCGATTGCATCCTCGGTGGCGGCCCGCTCATCCCCAGCGCCGAGCAATCGCGAGACAGCAGCGGTGGTTCCATAGGCCAGGAAGACGAACATCGCGTAGCCCGTCACGAGCACTGTTGAGGCAAGTGCCAGCCCTGCCAACTGCTCGGTCCCCAGATGACCCACTATGGCGGTGTCAGTGAGGATGTAGAGCGGCTCGGCAAGCAGAGTCGCCAAGGCCGGCAGAGCCAGCCGAGCGATCTCTCGGTCAACGGAACCGATCCCGACAATCCCTCCTCGGCGAGCCACCGGCGAATCCTCCCACGTCGAGCGCCCTCGCTCACTCCACGATCGCGGTCGAGATGTGTCGGAAGTCACTGTATGAGAGTTGTCTGACACACCGTCAGAGGAAGTTATATAGAGTCGCTTATCTATATTGGTGAGCTGATCTAACTCGGGGGCACTTCTCATCACGCCAGTTGGGCGTATCCCCGGGCAGACAATCACCGGTTTCCACGGGCCACATTTCCTTACGGGCAGACACGGGTAACAGATGCCGAAACTGAGCACGCGAACACAGGAGGACCGACGGGCCGAGACGCGCTCGCTCCTCCTTGCGGCTGCTGCTGATCTGTTCGCTCACAAGGGTTTCCACGCGACGAGTGCTGAGGCCGTAGCAGCCGCGGCCCATCGCACAACCGGCGCGCTCTATGACCATTTCGGGAACAAAAACGGTCTACTGGTCGCAATCCTCGAGGGATGGGTTGAACAGACCATTCTCGATGTCACATCCCAGTTCGACGTCGATGGCAGCGACGTCGAGAGCCGACTCGGTTCGGTCTGGGACAGCATCGCCAACCGACAGGACGCTACCGGCGAGCAATGGTTGCTCCTTGAGTTCGAACTCTGGCTTCATGCCATTAGAGACCCGGAACTGGGTGCCGCCGGAGCCGCTCGTTTCGAAACGATGCGTGCAGGGCTCTCCGAGGGAATCGAACAATGGGCCGGCGAGTTCGGCTTCACGCTTCCCGGATCCCCAGATGAAGTAGCTGCTCAGATGATCGCCCTGTTAATCGGTGCCGCCTTCCAGTACAGGATCGATCCGACATCATTCACCAAGGCGTCCGTTGTCCGATCACTCGGCCGACTTCTCGACCTTCCGGATCAGATGGCCCCATCCCGGACCTCCACTGCATCAGCCGGCGTCTAGCCCGGCATCCAGATCTACCGCACAGAACAGAATCAACAGTCAAGACCCGCAACGACAAGCATCACAACCCAGACAGTCACCAAGTCAAACCACTCACATGGAGAAGTAGATGATCACCCCGGTACCTGTACCAGAAGGCCACGACTTCCTCGACCCGGACATCCTGGCCGAGCGCGTGCCGCTCGAGGAATACGCATGGCTTCGCAAGACTGCTCCAGTCTTCTGGAATCCCCAGACCGTCGAGGACTCCAGCTTCGACGACGGCGGGCTCTGGATCATTTCCAAGTTGGAGGACATCAAGGCCATCTCGTCGGCCAAGGAGGGCTGGTCCAGTGAGGAGAACACCGCCATTCCCAAGTTCGATGGCAAGACCGTCGGCTATCAGGAGCGCGAGATCCAAAAGAACATGATGCTCAACATGGATGGCGAGCATCATCAGAAGGTCCGCGGTGTGGTAGCTCGTGGAGTGTTCACCCCACGAGGTGTCGCCAAGCTTGGAGACCTCCTCGAACGTCGCGCCAATGACATCGTGCTCGCCGCCAAGGAGCGCGGAAGTGGCGATTTCGTCGACGACATCGCGTGCGAGTTGCCCCTGCAGGCAATCGCCGATCTCGTAGGTTTCGATCAGGAGGATCGCCGCAAGATCTTCAACTGGTCCAACCAGATGATGGCCTATGACGATCCCGAATATGACGTCGACCCAGCGTCTGCTGCCGCTGAGATCCTCGGATACGCGGTCGCCCTCGGCGAGGACCGTAAAGCAAACCCGCGAGACGACATCATCACACGTCTCGTCGCCGCGGCAGACGATGAGACCCTTGATTCCGAGGAGTTCGCGTTCTTCGTCCTGATGCTTGCGGTCGCCGGCAACGAGACGACACGTAACGCGATCAGTCACGGCATGCAGGCATTCTTCGACAATCCCGACCAGTGGGAGCTCTACAAGGAGAAGCGTCCCGAGACGACTGCCGATGAGATCGTCCGCTGGGGTACCCCTGTGCAGATGTTCCAGCGTACGGCCATGGCGGATGCCGAGGTCGGTGGACAGCTCATCAAAGCCGGCCAGCGCGTTGGTCTGCTCTACGGCTCGGCCAACTATGACGAAGAGGTATTCGAGAATCCCTACAGCTTCAACATCATGCGTGACCCCAACTACCACGTCGGCTTCGGCGGTGGAGGGACTCACTTCTGTCCAGGCACCCACCTGGCGAAGCTCGAGATCAACCTGATCTTCAACGCTCTCGCTGATCACTGCCCCAACATCGCCCCCGATGGCCCGCAGCGTCGTCTGCGTTCGGCATGGCTCAACGGCATCAAGGGCATGCCCGTTAAGTATGTCTGATCTGTAGACAGATTCTTTCCCAAGGGTCGATTCCAATCCTGCCTTCACGGGTAATGGATTGGGGTCGGCCCTTTGTGGTTCTCGGGCTCTGTGGTTTTCAGGTGAGATTCGTCTGGCACGTCGGAGCGCTCCCGAGCCTCTGAGTCGGCACACCGTCAGGACCAGATCAACCTGAGGTGAAAACGACGAGGAGGTCACAGATGACAGACCCAAGGCCCACCCACGACAATCCGGTGCACGGTTCCATCCATGGAATACACAGGGTCCTTGACGCCACCGCAACGGCATCCCTGGCCGACTACACCTCCAAGGGCGGGGGGATGGCCCTTGAGGTCGCCCGCGGTCTCGAGCCCGAGAAGATCATCGAGGTGATATCCGCCGCAGGGCTGCGGGGCCGCGGCGGAGGTGGATTCCCCACAGGTCTCAAGTGGAACACCGTCGGTCGCTCCTGGTCCGAGTCGACTTCCACAACAGTCGTCGTCAACGCCGCCGAGGGCGAGCCGGGCACTTTCAAGGACCGGGCGATCATCCGTCGCAATCCCTACCGGCTACTCGAGGGCGCTGCAATTGCCGCTCGTGCCGTACGGGCCTCGGCGATCCGAATTGGTATCAAGGCGTCGTTCGTAAGGGAGATCGGGCTGCTCGATCGGGCAATAACACAGGCCACCGACGCTGGCTGGTTCGACGCCCTTGATGTTGCAATGGTTCTAGGCGCTGGGTATCTCTTCGGTGAGGAGACCGCCATGCTTGAGGTCATCGAGGGACGCCAGCCCTTCCCACGAGTCACTCCCCCATTCAGACGAGGCATCGACGAGGACGACCCCACTCGCTCAGCCGCAGACATCAACCTGGCCGAGATCGGTGGGTCGAGCGAACCCCCAGCGCTCGTCAACAATGTCGAAACCCTCTCCAATGTCCCGCTCATCGTCGCGAACGGCGCAGAGTGGTTCAGATCCCTTGGCACCCAGAAGTCGCCCGGTACCGTTGTCGTCACTGTGACCGGTGATACCAACAGGGCTGGAGTGGCCGAGGTACCAATGGGTACGACCCTCGCCCAGGTCATCGATCTGGTCGGATGGGGAATGGCAGGCGGACGAGGTGTCGGTCTGGTTGTCTCCGGTACGGCAAACCCACTGATTCATCCATCTGCACTCGACACACCGCTGACCTATGAGGACGCTTCTGCCGCTGGATTCGGCATCGGATCGTGTGGCTTCATCGTCTTCGACGACACAACCGATCCCGTTGCGGTTGCTCAGGGGATTTCCAGGTTCCTGGCCGTCGAGTCCTGTGGACAATGCGAGGCATGCAAGCTCGATGGGACCGAGTTGTCGATTCTGGTGGACAGGCTCAGCCATTCAAAGGCATCTGGAGACGACATCGTGGAGATCCGGCGCCGACAGGGCACCGTGTCGGTCGGGGCGCGCTGCAATCTTGCTCGCCAACAGGAGGCGGTCGTGGGCAGCCTGCTCAGCGCCTTCGAGCCATTTGTGGCCGGCCATGAACTCCACGGCACCGCAGCGGCCATACCATCAGCCCCGCCGATACCTGTGATAGCGCCGATCGAGGACATCAGCGCCGGCACCGCATTCCTTGATGCCACCCAGGAGTCGAAGAACCTGGACTGGTCCTACGGAGGTGTCGACTCCGAAACATCACCCGCGGCGCGTTTTGGCGATACCCCGTTCCTGATCACCGAGCCGATCGTCCACCCGCATCGCCAGATGTGGGTCAGAGAGCATTCGCTCAACAGGATGCATCCGCTCGACCAGATCGATGAAGCCCACAACGACATCGATGCAGCGCTTCATGATCTGCGACATGGCGACGAGGTCACAGCCAACGAAGCGGCCGCTCGACTGAACCATCTGGTCCGGGTTCACATCGATGTCACTCAGCGGATCCTGTACCCAACCGTCCGACGGGACTGCGGCCCAGATGGCGACGAACTCGTGGAGACCGCTCTCAAGACTGAACGCCGGATCGGCGAATCGGTCGAGGGCATCATCGCTGAGGCCTCCGAGTGTCGCGAGTCCTCCGAGTCGGTGAATGCTCTGGGCAACCTCCTGCGGCAACACGTGACAGACGAGACTGCAATCCTCGCTCTGCTGCGCGAACGACTCGATGAACAGCAGAAGAAGGTGCTCATGGACGCGCTCGCCGAAGCGCACGAGACGTCACTCGTGTGACAGCCTCGACTCAGGGCGGCTTCGCCTCAGGACTGGGCCTCGGCCATCGCTGTGAAGTCCTCCGGGCTGAACTGGATCAGGGAGCACGACTGACCTGCTTGGGCGAGTAGGCGACCGCTCTGGCTCCAGATGAACACGCTGCCGTGCCCATAGCCGCCAACAGCGATATGGGGACGCATGTCTATGAGGATCCATCGGGTCTCGTCGAACTCGGCTGCCCTGATCGTGTTGTCCAGGCTGATTCCGCCTCCGATCGACCCCGCAGCATGTGCAACAGACATCGGAACCATGTCCGCCATGAAAGCCGCTATTGCCGCGCTGATGGGCTCGTTGTCGACGCGGCGAACCCAGAAGCAACTACGTCCAGGACCCGGGTCTGGATGGGAGTGAATCGTCGGCTCACGAAACTCGATGACCTGGGTGAAACCGATCCGCTGGACCTCCTCTGGAACCTGATAGTCGATCCCAGCGTGTCGAAGCATCGCCTGGAACGGTGAGGTCTGGGGGATCGACTTCTCGGGTGGGTCGACGTCGGGCATCTTCTCGAAAGCGCCCGTCAGGCCTTGGGGCCGAAGATGCGCGGTGGCTCCGAGGGAAGCGAACATCGTCACACCGTTGCTGTCGGTGCCGGTCACCCGAACCTGATTGGTTCGGCGTCCGGGCGCAAGTACCTCGGCGTGGACAGAGATGACCTCTTTGGGGGGAGAAGTCGCAACGAACTGAGTGGTCATCCACAGTGTTGTCCTCTCCGTGACCAACTCGGCAACCGCCACCGAAACAGCAATCGCGGTCCCGCCGTAGAGATACCCATCGTGGCGGGCGAGATGCGGCTCGACCACAAATCGATACCGACCGGGCTCACCCGTCGACTCAAGGCCCAGAAATTCAGCATCGCTGTTCATGAGCGAAACCTAGGCGGTAATCGGCACTTTGGTTAACCACCACGTTCAGTGCCACCCATTGCGAGAACTACACTCCACGCTCCGGACATTTCAGGGGGACATACAGAATGAGCTCAGCGAACGACGATCTGGTCCAGATCACCACTCCACAGGATGGCACCGCGGTGATCACGTTGAACCGCCCGGAACGGATGAACTCGATGTCGTTCGAACTGATGGTCCCCTTTGCCGAGGCCATCTCCGAGGTCTCGGAGATGAACGAGATCCGTAGCGTGATCCTGACCGGCGCAGGCACGGGATTCTGTGCGGGTGCGGATACCCGCGACACAGAACCGCCACCGAATATCGACGGCATGACCCTCACCCGCATAGCAACAAAGGCGATGACGGTTCTCGCCGATCTGATCCCCGCCATGCAGCGAATGCCCCAACCGGTCATAGCGGCTGTCAACGGCCCAGCAATCGGAGGCGGGATGATCCTTGCAACCGGAGCCGACATTCGCATTGCAGCCGAGTCGGCTTACTTCAGAGCTGCCGGCATCAACAACGGCCTGACCGCCACGGAGTTGGGCGTCAGCTTCCTTCTCCCCCGCGCTATCGGCTCATCGCGGGCGTTCGACATCATGCTCACAGGACGGGACGTGACCGCTGACGAGGCAGCCGAGATCGGCCTTGTCTCCAAGGTTGTCCCCGATGCCCAGCTTATGGAGACAGCGCTTGAGACCGCTCGAGCGATCAACGGATGGAGCCAACAGGGTGTGGCGCTGACCAAGAGAATGATGTGGGCCGGACTCGAGACGAACAGTCTTCGTGCCGCAATCGAACTCGAGAGTCACACGCAGCTGTTCGTCAGGCTGACCACCCAGAATTTCGAAGAGGCCCAGCGTGCACGCAAGGATGGGCGCCCGCCGGCGTTCCAGGACTAGCCCGCCGACCTACGGCTTTGCCAGATGCTTGAGCAGCCTGTTGATGGTCACGACACCCAGGTAGCGGCCATTGCTGTCTGTCACCAGCACCGGTACCGACGCTCGCTCTGGTGGACCCGTTGCGATCCGGTTGGCAAGGTCGGCTGGGCTCGTGTTGATGTTGGTGACAAGGGTCTGAATCGGCTCCGAGCCCGAGGCAGGTAACAGCCCGACGGGCCTGTTGTTGCGGGTCAGAACAACGGATCCGGCTGTCTTGAGCGTCCCGGTGCACAGGGCAGCACCCATCCCCTCGACGGCTGGCATGACCGAGAGCACCGGTCGGAGGGTCTCAATATCGAGCCTGTCGCTCGAGTGGTCCAGAATCGTGTCGACGACCGAGTCATCGACGGCCGCCCACGGGAGTGCCGGACGAGCGAAGTAGAAACCCTGGGCGAGCTTCACCCCGAGCGATGCAGCGGTTCGAGCCTCGGATTCTGTCTCGACGCCCTCGGCGAGGATCTGTGCGTCGATCCGATCGGCGAACACTCCAAGCATCTCGACAAGGGAAGCCTTGGTCTCATCTCCATCAATCCCCGCAATGAGTGACCTGTCGAGTTTCAGGATCTGCGGCTCGAGTATCAGTATCTGCTGCAGGCCGGCATAGCCCGCGCCGGCGTCGTCAACGGCAATGAGGGCACCCTGTCGCCGTAGCTGATCGATTCCCTGACGGATCCGCGCCGGATCGCCCAGTCCGCGGTGTTCTGTCACTTCGACCACCAGACCATCCAGTGGGGCGTGATCACTGAAAACACCGAGCACCAGTTCACTCAGCAAAGACTCCGGTTCGACATTCACGCTCATGAATGTGTCCGAGGGCAGGAGGTGACGCATCGAGAGTTGCGAGTGGAGAACAGCGGCATCGAACTCCGCTACCACACCCCGCCTGGCGGCTTCCGCGAACCAGAAGTTCGGAGCCACTGGTGGACCACTTTCGAAACGAGCGAGCGCCTCGAAGCCTACGATTCCCCCGAATTCCAATTCGATTATCGGCTGGAAGTGAGGAGTCGTGCCGCGACCTTCGATCACCGCTTCGATCAGTTCGAGCCACGAATCGGTGCGACGGAACGTCTCGATGGAAAGCTCATCGGCCGATATGTCGGAATGGACGTCGGTCACCAGTACGGGGCTTTCACCTGTTGGGTCACTTATCGGCCTTTCTCAGTGAGAGGGCCGACAGACTGTCAACCCGAGCACAGACCTACATCGGCGCGTTCCGTTGTGACCTGAATAAAAGTCCACTCATGTGACAGAAGCGTCTCATGTGTCGGAAAGGTGTGCGCCTATCCAGTCAATGATCGTCGCTAGGACTTCGGTACGTTCAGGCTCGTGATGCAACTCATGATACGCCCCGGGGTATTCGCGCAGGGTGACGTCGGCGGACCCTACCGCTGCTGCAAGTCTGCGGGACCCGCTCACCTCGGCGAGTCGGTCGGCGTCCCCATGGAGTATCAGTAACGGTGCGTGAATGTTGGCGGACGCCCCCAGTGCCGCGACCATCGCGCGATTGATCTCTCGCCCGGTTCGGGCGGTCAACTTGCCCCGGAAGTTGTATGGATCGGAGTCATAATCGGCACGCACTGCCTCGTCACGAGAGATCGCAGCGGCATCGAGCGAGATCGTGGGCAGCCAGGGCGTGATGGTCCCGAGGATGTTCGCAAGGGCGACCAGCGGTGCAGGTATCGATTCAGCGGTTGCCAGTGCCGGGCCCGTCAGCACGATTCCCGAGAACCGCGAGTCCCCGCGCTCTGCGAGACGAACCGACGCGAGGCCGCCCATGGAGTGTCCGTAGAGGAACAGCGGACGTCCCGTCGCCACTGAGTCGACATAGCGTCCAAGATCATCCACGAGCAGGTCGAAGAAGTCGACCTCACCCTTTTTCACACCGGTCGATCGCCCGTGGCCTCGATGATCCATTGCTGACACAGCAAGGCCAGCGGCGCTCAGGGCCTCGGCAACAGGGGCATAGCGACCCGAGTGCTCCCCGTAACCGTGGGCAAGTACAACGTCGGCCCTGATGGAGGACTCATCATCAGGTGACCACCTGATTGTGTGGAGAGTCGCTCCCCGTGCTCCGGCGAAGGTACCGGTCTGTGTCCTCATGTCGCAGACTCCTAATCGCAATCGTGTTGTGGCCCGACCCTATACCGGCCTGGTTCGGACGGTACGCCCAGCGTCTGGAACTAGATTGACGACATGTGCGACTACTGCGGGTGTCGCGAGAGCGGCCCGACGGCCGAACTCGCTGCCGAACACGTCAAACTCCAACTTCTGAGCGAACGTCTCAAGGCCCGACTCGACGCAAAGGAGGATATCTCGGACCTCTTCACCGAATTCACGGCTCTCCTTGAGATGCACGCCGCAAAGGAGGAGGTTGGGCTATTTCCCAAGGTCAACGGCCTCAAGGTCATGGATGACCAGATCGCCCAACTGATCGCGGAACACGAGCAGCTTCATGAACAACTGGGCTCCGGCCCCGTCGAACGAGACGTTCGGGCCGCAATCAAGTTGTTGTCACAACACATCGATGACGAGGAATTCGACCTGTTTCCTCATGTCATCCATGCACTCGACCCAGAGGACTGGGACGAGATCGAGTTGGCCCACCGGGCGGTGGAATCGGTATTCCTGGAGGACGCTGCTCATCCGCACGACCATCCGCACGACCACACCCACGACAGTGGAACGAAGCGTCGGCACCCATCAGGCTGAGGCCACCGAATCGCGGCACCTCAAGGCGAGACGTAGTCGGCCAGGTGTTGTCCCGTCAGGGTGGCACGTCCTTCCACCAACTCAGCCGGAGTTCCTTCGAACACGACCTGGCCGCCATCGTGTCCGGCTCCCGGACCCAGATCGATGATCCAGTCCGCGTGAGCCATCACTGCCTGATGGTGCTCAATGACGATGACGGACTTCCCTGAGTCGACCAGTCGGTCGAGCAGTCGGAGCAGGTGCTCAACATCAGCGAGGTGTAGGCCCGAGGTGGGTTCGTCGAGTACGTAGATGCCTCCCTTGTCCCCCATATGGGTGGCAAGCTTGAGCCTCTGACGCTCGCCTCCCGACAGCGTGGTGAGAGGCTGACCGATTCTCAGATAGCCGAGGCCGACCTCCGAGAGCCTCTGCAGAATCCTCTGGGCTGCGGGTAGCGCCGAGTCCTCG
Source organism: Actinomycetota bacterium (assembly GCA_963169245.1). Taxonomy (GTDB): domain Bacteria; phylum Actinomycetota; class Acidimicrobiia; order Acidimicrobiales; family Microtrichaceae; genus JAGQSZ01. The sequence goes on along the minus strand of CAUJEC010000089.1, from coordinate 2,218 downwards.
TCGGAGAAGAAGGCGAGCGCCTCATCGACCGACATCGCAAGCACCTCGGCAACGTCGCGACCACCGAAGTGATACTCGAGCACGGTTGACTGAAAGCGCTTCCCCTCGCAGTCCTCGCAGGGCATGGACACCCCCGCCAGCATCGCCAGATCCATATAGATGACTCCGGCTCCATTACACGTTGGACACGCGCCTTCGGAGTTGGCGCTGAACAGAGCGGGCTTGACGTCGTTGGCTTTCGCGAACGCCTTGCGGATCGGATCGAGGAGCTTTGTATAGGTCGCTGGATTGCTACGCCGCGAACCCTTGATGGCGCCCTGGTCGACCACGACCACGTCCTCGCGGGTGGAGACCGACCCGTGGATGAGCGAGCTCTTTCCAGAACCGGCTACCCCTGTGACCACGGTCAGAATCCCCAGTGGCACATCGACGTCGACGTCTTTCAGGTTGTGAGTGTTGGCGCCTCGGATCTGGAATGAATCCGTTGCGACACGAAGGTCATCTTTGAGCGTGGCGCGGTCGTCAAGATGCCTGCCGGTGAGCGTGTCAGAACGACGAAGACCCACGACGTCCCCCTCGAAGGTGACCTGTCCCCCGCCGGAGCCGGCCAGGGGTCCCAGATCCACGATGTGATCCGCGATCTCGATCACCTCGGGTTTGTGTTCGACAACAAGCACAGTGTTGCCCTTGTCGCGCAGCTGCAGCAGAAGCGCGTTCATCCGCTCGATGTCATGGGGATGAAGCCCAACGGTCGGCTCATCGAAAACGTAGGTGACATCGGTAAGCGCGGAACCGAGATGACGAATCATCTTGGTTCGTTGCGACTCGCCACCTGAGAGCGACCCCGAGGACCTGTCCAGGCTCAGATACCCGAGGCCTATCTCCACAAACGATTCGAGCGTCGCTCGGAGTCCCTCGATCAGTGGAGCCACGGAGTCATCCGATATCTCAGACACCCATTCAGCCAGATCACTTATCTGCATCGCAGCGGCATCGGCGATGCTGACCCCATCGATCTTGGATGACCGAGCAAGGTCATTCAGCCTCGTGCCCCCACAGTCGGGACAGGCGCTGAAGGTGATTGCCCGTTCGACGAAGGCCCGTATGTGAGGTTGCATCGCCTCTAGGTCCTTGGACAGAAACGACTTCTGAATGCGAGGGATCAGACCCTCGTAGGTGACATTGATTCCATCGACTTTGATACGGGTCGGCTCCTTGTGGAGCAGCGCGTCAAGTTCCTTCTTTGTGAACTTCGAGATGGGCTTATCGGGATCAAAGAACCCGCATCCCTTGAAAATCCGGCCGTACCAGCCGTCCATGCTGTAACCCGGAATGGTGATAGCGCCCTCACTGATCGACTTGGAGTCGTCATAGACGACACTCAGATCGAAGTCCGAGGTCTTACCCAACCCCTCACATTGCGGACACATTCCTCCGGTGATACTGAAGCTGCGCTTCTCTCGAACCGTCTCGCCGCCTTTGGTGAGCGTGACCGCACCCGCCCCGCTTATCGACGCGACATTGAAGGAGAAAGCCTGTGACGTTCCGATGTGTGGTTCGCCGAGTCTGGAGAACAGAATCCGCAGCATGGCGTTGGTATCGGTGACAGTCCCGACGGTGGAGCGCGGATTGGCACCCATTCGTTCCTGGTCAACCAGGATGGCTGTCGTGAGACCTTCCAGCACGTCGACGTCGGGTCGCGACATCGACGGCATGAATCCCTGAACGAATGCGCTGTAGGTTTCGTTGATCAGGCGTTGGGACTCCGCAGCGATCGTCCCGAAGACTAATGAACTCTTTCCCGAACCTGACACGCCGGTGAAGACAGTCAGGCGACGTTTTGGAATCTCGACCGCTACGTCCCTGAGGTTGTTGACTCGCGCTCCGACCACTCGGATCAGATCATGGCTGTCGGCAGGGGGCTGCCCATTCGCTATGGCCTTGGTCATCGGTCTCCTAGCTATCGTTCATTAGATGGTGAACATCTCCCCCGTCGCCCTGACGGTGACGTCTGAGATGGTCACTCCCCAAGGCTGGTCGAGAGCGTGTATGACCTCCTTGGCAATCGTCTCTGGTTCGATCGCCCAGAATTCGGGGCTGTCAATATCGGCTTTGGGCCCGCTGAGTCCGCCGCCCATGTAGGTCATGACATTCGTTATGAAGGCATTCTGATGGGGGCCGACGATTCCAACGGTCGCTTCGGGGTTCACAACTGTTG
>CAUJEC010000088.1 GCA_963169245.1 Actinomycetota bacterium | reverse complement strand
TCACTGAAGAGGATTCTGAGATGGAAGACGCTGTAATTCGTGCCGTCATAGCCGACAAGAACGAGGCCAAGGTCACCGTGAGCGGCGTTCCCGACAAGCCCGGCATAGCTGCGGGGCTGTTCCGCCGCCTCGCAGATGATCACGTCAACGTCGACATGATTGTGCAGAACGCGTCCGAGGGTGGTCGAACCGATATCTCATTCACGGCGCCGCATTCGGAATTGCAGGCGGCTCTTCGAATATGTGAGGCCGAGCAGGCCGAACTGGGCGCCGAAGCCGTCTCATCCGAACCGCGCATCGCGAAGGTCAGCGTCATCGGAGCCGGCATGAAGTCCAATCCGGGCGTCGCCGCAACGATGTTCGAGACGCTTGCCAACAACGGAATCAACATCGAGATGATCTCGACATCAGCGATCCGAATCTCCTGTGTGATCAACGAGGCCGATTCCGATCGTGCGGTGCAGGTGCTCCACGACGCGTTCGAACTCGACAAGTCCGAGTTCTGAACCCCGGGCGCTGCCTGTTACCTACCGGGCGCTGCCTGTTACCTACCGGGCGCTGCCTGTTACCTATCGGGCGCTGCTCATTACCTATCGGGCGCTGCTCATTACCTACCGGTAACTGCCTCGGTGCTCGGTGGGGTCGCGGAGTAGAATCGGCGCCATGAACATGCCTTCTGCCCCCACTGTCGGTGTTTTCGGCGCGACAGGACAGGTCGGCACAGTCATTCGTGAGCTTATCGAGAGCCGTGACTTCCCGGTCGGGTCCATCCGCTATTTCGCTTCGGCCCGCTCCGCCGGCAAGACACTTCCGTGGAAGGGCACTGAGGTGGTGGTCGAGGACACCGCAACAGCCGACTTCGCGGGAATCGATATCGCCCTGTTCTCCAACGGTGCGTCCAACTCGCGAGAGTTCGCCCCAAAGGTCGCTGCAGCGGGAGCAATTGTCGTCGACAACTCCTCGGCGTGGCGTATGGATCCAGATGTGCCCCTGGTGGTCGCAGAGGTCAACCCCAGTGATCTGGCAGAGATACCCAAGGGAATCATCGCGAATCCCAACTGCACGACGATGGCCGCAATGCCGGTCCTCAAGCCGCTTGCACAGGAAGCGGGGCTCAAGCGGATCGTTGTGAGCACCTATCAAGCCGTTTCCGGTGGTGGGCTTGCAGGTGTGGAAGAACTCGCCACGCAGGCCAATGCAGCCGGTCCGAAGATCGCCGAGCTCACCTACGACGGTTCTGCCATCGAGTTCCCCCAGCCGCAGAAGTTCGCTCGGACCATCGCCTTCAATGTCGTTCCACTCGCAGGCAGCATCGTCGACGACGGAACGGGCGAGACTGACGAGGAGCAGAAGCTCCGCAACGAGTCCCGCAAGATCCTCGGTATTCCGGATCTGGCCGTCTCGGGAACATGTGTCCGGGTTCCGGTCTTCACGGGTCATTCGCTGTCGATCAACGCCGAGTTCAACGATGCCATCAGCGCTTCGAGGGCAACCGAACTCCTGGCTGACGCGCCGGGTGTTGCGCTCAGCGACATCCCGAATCCGCTCGAGGCAGCGGGCGAGGATCCGTCCTATGTGGGTCGGATCCGAGAGGACTCCTCGGTGGAGAACGGGCTTGTGCTGTTCGTGTCGAATGACAATCTCCGCAAGGGAGCGGCGCTCAACACGGTCCAGATAGCGGAGCTGTTGCTGAACCGCTGAGGGCACCCGAAGTCAAACGCCGACGATCTTGGTGCCAGGAGCGAGATTGAGGCTTTCGATGTCGTTCGGCTGCCGAACGGTTTGCCCGAATACGGGGTGCCAGGTGGCGCCGCGGCTGTAGTGCTCGAGGCTCACACCAAGCCCTATCCGGCTTTAGAGATCGAAGCGGATCGTTGGCTACTGAGTTCTTTCAGCTTTCCCGTCGAGTCACATCAGTCGAGCCACATCAATTGTACATATCCATACAAAGATGTACAGTATTTGCATGTCCACTGTCTCGGTCAGTCAAGCGCGAGCGTCACTGCCGGAAATACTGGACCGCGTAATCTCCGGTGAGGAGGTCACGATCACCCGCCATGGGAGCAAAATCGCAGTACTAGTCCGTCCCGATGCGCTACGTGTGCGACGCGTTGATCAGGCCCTTGGCCAGGTCGAACGAGTGAGAGATGTCCTTGACCGCGGTCGAAGCGCTCGCCTCTCTGATGCGCCTGGTGTGAGCGTCGAACGGGCCGCTGAACTCGTTGCCGCTGTGGCCTCAGCTCGGTCAGCGCGCTGACCGGCTCACGGTGGATGCCTTCGACGCAGACGTCCTGATCTATACGGCCGTACCAGACCACGACCTTGGTCGACGCGTCCGTGCGCTTTTTCCTCCCGAGGCAACAACGAGAACAGGGCTAGTAGCCGGTATCGGGTCGGTACTCCTGATCCCAGAGTTGCTGTCCAAACCGATGCGCGACGGCGCAGACACCGAAGTGGAGGCTCTCGCAGTCTTGCTCGGACGCCTTGACCTTCGACCCGTCGATGAGGCCGTCGCCGAACTCGCAGCCGCACTTGGGTCGACCTACAGGCTGCGAGCGGCTGATGCAGTACACCTTGGGACGGCCGTCGCCGCTGGAGCCGACCGGTTCATAACGAACAACTCGTCGGACTTCCCCAAAACAATCGCCGGGATCGAAGTTACCTATCCCGATGAGCTTCCCGAGGTTTGACTTCGTACTCTAGGTCGCTCTGGCCGAGCGCCTCGATGCAACTTTGTCGACACTCGACGTTCGCTTGGCCCGAGCGACTGGGCCGATGTGTCGAACTGAGATTCCGGAATAGTCCAGGGGTCTTCGGCGCAGTCAAGTGAAGCGGGCTACTACTGACGCAGGCCACTGGGACGCCGCCACGGAAGATTCTGTGGCCCGCCCGACTCCCTATAGGGGCGGGTTCTCGACGTAGCGCCGAGCAGCGTCCTCCATCGAAAGATCCAGTTGGTTTGCGAGCGACGCGAGCCAGGCGAGCACATCGCCCAACTCGTGGAGCTGTTGTTCCCTGGTCCCCTTGCGAACGGC
>CAUJEC010000087.1 GCA_963169245.1 Actinomycetota bacterium | reverse complement strand
AGCGCGCTCCGACGGCCAACCGCCGTCTCCACCATCCCGCCGACGAAAATGCCCAGGCCCGCATCGGAAGCTGCGGCAACCATCTCTGCGGCCGCCATGACGCCAGCTACCTTCGCCGGCTTGATCGAGACCGCCACGTTGCATCCGACGTCGACCAGTCCGTGGATGTCTCCCAGTCTTCGGACCGACTCATCGAGCGCTACCGGGGTCTGCAGTTGCTTGATCAACATCGCGAGTTCGTCCCATCCGAGTGGGCCGAATGGCTCCTCGATGTAACGGAGTCCGATCGAGTCGATGTCACGCAGCGCCTTCAGCGCGATGTCAGCCGAGCCGAATGACCCGTTGGCGTCGATTGCCAGTCGACCTGGCTCGACCACCGCGGCCAGATCCTTCAACCAGGCGAAATCAGTCGCCGGGGTCACCTTCACCTTCACCAGTTCCGCACCACCTTCGAGCGCCGCGAGCGCTCGAAGAGCTACCCCATCCACAGCACCATCGGCTACCGCTGCGACGACGGACGTCCGGCCGAGTGGTCTCGTCATTGCCCCCAGATGCTCGACCAGGCTGGTTCCCTCCGCTCGCAGTCCGGCATCGAGAGCGGCGTCCCTGAGCGAACCAAGTGCCGCCGGCGTGGCGGTCGCTCTGGCGTCATCATCCGGTAATGGCTGCCCAGACACCAGCAACGGGGCCAGATGATCCCCCAGCGCAGCCCATGCCTGGCTGGTTGTCTCGGTCACATAGCCGGACTCGGCAAAGGTTGGGCACTCACCCCAGCCTGAGATCCGACCGCTTGAACCTCGGCTGATGCACTCGACGAGTATCAGGTCCCTGATCGCGGTGGAGCCGTACGCGGACGAGTGAGGTTTGAGAAGCGGAAGGTGAACCCGCCACAGGACGACGGACTCGATCTCGACCGACCCGACAGGTGCGTCTCCATCGATGCCCAAGTTCACGCTGGCCAGGAGCGACACCATCTCAGATACGTGATGAGATCGTTCGGATCGACTTGCCCCTCCCCGTCCCCTCCGTAGGCGGTCACAAGTCGAAAGTGCATATACCCGGCATCCGGCACGGGGAGAAAGGGGCGTCTGGTCCACCAGCGATTGGGCACCAACCTGAAGGCCTGCCTTATGGCGGTGAGCCACAGATCAGGATGACCGAGTATCACCACGACAGCGGAGATGGCTATGGAGAGCGAGCTTCGACGACGCATCCTGATCGATTCTATGGCCGCAGATCTGACTGATGGTTGCCCTACCCGATCGACCCCGACATGGCAGACTCGACTCCTGTCACAGGTCACACTTGACGCCGCGCCCGACTGGAGTTGTCGCCGGCCCATTTCGCCTGAGGCCTTTCAACAACAGAGCCCGACCAGAGTCCTCGACCAGAACATCGCAGCGGAGAATCACGACGTAAATGAGACACCGAACGACCTCACCTCCGGACACGAGTCAACTCGACGGGTTCCAGCGCACCTTCGATGCTCTGTGCGACAACGTCGAGCAGGTTGTTCGCGGCAAGCGTCCGGTGGTTCAACTGGCCGCCATCTGCATGTTCGCTGGCGGACACCTGCTGGTCGAGGATGTGCCAGGAGTCGGAAAGACGGTTCTGTCGAAATCCCTCGCCCGTTCGATCGGAGGTCGCTTCGGCCGAATCCAGTTCACTCCGGACCTCCTCCCGTCGGATGTCATCGGCACATCGGTGTGGAATCAGGGTTCGGGCGAGTTCACATTCCACCCCGGTCCTGTGTTCTCCAACGTGGTGCTCGCCGATGAGGTCAATCGAGCATCTCCCAAGACCCAGTCCGCTCTGCTCGAGGCGATGGCGGAGAACCAGGTGACCGTGGATGGGCAGACTCATCGGCTGCAGTCGCCGTTCATGGTCATCGCCACCCAGAATCCACTTGAGCATCACGGCACCTATCCGCTACCGGAATCGCAGTTGGATCGGTTCCTCATAAATCTCTCGATCGGCTATCCGGACAAGGCTTCCGAGGTCGACCTGTTGTTGAACTCGCACCTGTCGGATCCGACCGAGTCCATAACGTCGACGATGGACATTCACGTGATCTCGGAGTACTCGACGCTCATCGACTCGGTACACGTGTCGACCTCGGTGGCGGAGTATCTGGTCAGCCTCGCTACCACTTCTCGTTCCGGCGGCGACTTCGTTCTGGGGATCTCACCGCGAGCCCTGATCGGACTCCTGAGCGCATCGAAGGTCCTGGCTGCCGCACAGGGACGTCCGTTCGTCAGCCCAGATGACATAAAGCAAATCGCTGTCCACGTCCTTGCCCATCGTGTGGTGCCAGCTGGAACCCGATCGAGGTCCGCCTCCCCTGCGGATGCGATCAGGGAACTCCTCGACAGGACCCCCGTCCCCGCCTGAGGTCGGAGTATGACCGCGCCGCTCAGGCAGGGGTTCCGCATCACCGGATCGGGATGGAAGGTCCTGGGCAGCGCTGTGGGTGTTGCGGCCTTCGGGGTGGTTCTGGGCATACGAGAGGCCGTCGCCATCTCAGTCGGGATGATCGCCGTCGTGGCGTACTGCGCGACCAGGACTGCGCTGTGGTACCCGATGCTCAGGGTCGAGCGTCGCATTCGCCCGCTCAGGGTATCCGTGGGCGACACGTCTTCGGTGGAGATCACCGTGACGAACAGTTCGCGACGGTCAAGTGCTGCGGTGGTCGTGAACGACTTCGTGGAGAACATCGGGACCGCCGTGCTCAATGTCGGACCAATCGCGTCAAACGACTCCCAGTCGATCAGCTTCACCCTGCCGACGAACCAGCGTGGGGTCACAACGCTGGGTCCGTGCAGCTACAGGCTTCTGGACCCCTTCAGACTCGTTGAACGCTCAATCAGCGCTGCAGGTGTCGAGGAGGCCGTGATCTGGCCGACCGTCTGGCAACTGGACTTTCCGGTCGAGAGCTCCCACTCTCCGGGTGGCGCGTCATCGGCTGGAGGTAAGCAGGTCACTTCGCTGACCGGGGAGTTCGCGACTCTTGCCGACTACGTGGCCGGGGATGATCCCCGTCACATCCACTGGCCATCGAGCGCCCGAGCGGGCCGTCTGATCGTCAGACGCTTCGAGCCCTCCCATCGCAACGCGTTGTGGGTGCTGTTGGATACCCTCAGCGCCAGCGGCCTTCCCTTTGAAGTCGCCGTCTCCATGACGGCAAGCATCCTGACCGCAGCCGACCAGAGCGGAACAGCGGCAGAGCTGGGGTTCATCGGAGCCGACGGAATCACCTCGTCGCCCCCAGAGGACCCGCCACCACTCGCAGCTTCGTCCACGGAGATGGCCGCCGGAAACAGGCCTCCTGTAGCCCGATCCGCGGCCACAGGTCGTCTGGACCGACAGTTCGACCAACTGGCTGTGGTGACGGCGGTCGATCCGGGCACTGCCGATCCTGAACACTTGGATCGGAGCCGACCGGAGTCGAAGCGATATTCGACCTCGGATCCTTTTCTCCGCGTTGTCGATGACGCCGAACTCGCTCACCATCTGGGCCTGGGCCCCCACGACCGGGTGATCATCGTGACAGCCCGACCTGGAAAAGCGAGCAGGCCCTTCGCTGCGGTCACGCGCCGGGGAGGCATCGAATCAACAGTCATCTCGATCGACCAGACGGCTTCCCCATCGTCGTTTGGCCAGACCGAAGCGCAGGCCCTTCTCGACCAGACCATAGCGGTCGGCCTCACCCGGTCGACAGTCTCTACATGGGGGTCGGATCGTGGCTGAGGTCGGTCTTGTCATACTCACCCTCTCTGCCACTTTCAGCCTCACCCGCGTCTTTGATAACCCCGGCTTCATGGCCCCATTGGCCGCCATAACGATTGTCGCCACGGCTTTATCCGCTGTCATGCGCCGTCGGGGTGTGCCGACGACCAGCCTGGCCGCAGTACATCTGATTGTCGGAACAGTGTTCATTGTCAACCTGTTCTTTGCGTCGACAACCAGCTATGGAATTCCGACTGGCCGGACCCTAGACGCGATCAGAGTGGCCACTCCGACAGCGATGGCAGAGCTTCGAACGGCTGTACCCCCCATCGAGGCATCACCAGGTCTGTTGATCGTCATAGGCGCCGGGCTGTGGGTTCTTTGCCTGTTCGCCGATATAGCGGCCTTCAGAGTCAACGCCCGGGTTCAGGCCGTTCTGCCACTGGCGGTCGCGTTCCTGGCTCTCGGGTTCCCCGACTCGGACTCAGGGGAACTCGCTTCGGTGGCAGTCTTTGCTGTGGGCCTCGGCTGTTATGCGGTCATGTCCCAGATCGATCGCGACTCATCGATCAAATGGATGGGAGGCGAAGGTGCCGCCCGACGCGGCGCCCTGGGAATGGGGGCCCGAACTGCGACCATCGCCGTCATCGGGGTCGTGGCCACGACGTTGGCGATGGCCGTCACCCCTGTGCTCGAACCGATGGTGAGCCTTCATACCGGAACCCGGGGCGACAGCGGACGCGAGCTTCCAACACCGTTCATCGGAATCCGCTCGCTTCTCTCCACACAGTCGAACACCACCCTCTTCAGCGTCCGGTCCAACCGTTCGTCCTACTGGAGGATCACGGCTCTCGACAGTTATGACTCGGAGCGAGACATCTGGGTCTCCACAGGCACCTACCAACCGGTGGGTACCAGACTCGAGAAGGCGGCCGCCACCGATGTCGCGACGGTCAGGCTCCGCCAACGCTTTCAGATAGAAGGCCTGGGCGGCCCTTGGATGCCGGCTGCGTTCGAACCAGTCGGGTTCAACGGCGAGATGTCGACCACGTTCAACGCTGCCACCTCCACCCTCTTCGCCGAGGATGACCTCCAGTCGGGCGATGAATACCGGGTCACCTCCGAATTACCGGAGTTCGAAAAGGGCGTACTCCGGGGCACCAGACGAGTCTCGACGATGCCCGACAACGACAACCCCCTCCTGTGGACCCCACGTGCGTCCCAGCGAGAATCTACATTTCTCTACGACGCCACGTTCGCCTACCCCACCGTCTATGACGAGTTGGTAGGTCTTCAGAACAAGTTCCGAAGCGAGTTCGCCTACAACGAGTCCGTCGACTACTCCAAGTCCCCACGACCGATCGATCAGTTCCTGCTCGATCGTGAGGGGTTCTGCCAGCAGTTCTCCTCGGTGTTCGCTCTGATGGCACGACGGTTGGGGCTCCCGAGCCGGGTGGCCATCGGTTTCACAATGGGTGAGACCGAGACGGGAACCCCACCAGCATCGGGGAGGACCTATACCGTCAAGGGGCTTCACGCCCATGCATGGCCCGAAGTGCTGTTCCCGGGCGTTGGCTGGGTTCCATTCGAACCGACACCCGGACGGGGCAATCCCGCCACCACTGCCTATACAGGGGTGGCTGGCGCTCAGGCCGCACCTCGACCCGAGCAGAGCACTACCACCACGTCGAGCACCACTACGACCACTGCCGACTCGGCCACGTCCGCGCCGAGCACCACAACCCCGACGGGCGTTGACACAGACGGGTCAGACACAGACGGGTCAGATGCAGATGGATCGAACGGCCAGCGACCGATGATGGCTCGCGCCGCTATCGCCATCTCGCTCGCTCTTGTGGCTCTGGCAGTGGCCATCCACATACGGCGAAAGCCCCACGACGATGACGAAGCCGAGTCGGCCCAGGACCCGATGAACGTGCAGATCGCATCGGCATGGGACTCTGCAGTTCGCGAGTTCGAGGCATTCGGTTTGCGGATGGCGACGAACGAGACACCCATCGAGTTCGCCGATCGCGTCGCCACATGGGTCAGTGACTCACCGACGAACCAGACCATCGATGTGGCGATCGCTACGGAAGTCAGTCAACTCGCCGAGATCGAGACGATCAGGCGCTACTCAGCCGAGTTCGAGCAGAACATCGTCCACAACGACCCTGCGACCGTCTCGCTCGGCGAGGAGGCCGCCAAATTGAGCGAGACGATCCGAGATCAACTGAAGTTGTTGAATTCGACCGAGCAGCGGGTCAGTTGAACGGATTGTCGGCGTCGTGATCATTTTCGCGATCACGACGCTCTCCGATGTCACGCATCGAGTCCTTGACACCGGCCCTGATGTCCTCACGGGCCTGGGTGATCCGGGCTCTGCTGAGCGCCCGGATGTCGGACTGCACGTAGGCGAGCGCTCCGAACGCTGCCAGGAATGCAACAAAGGCGAGAATGAAATGAACCGATAGAAGTAGGACAGAGCCGACTACCGCCACGAGGAATCCGGCAAGGCCGATCTGCAGTCGCCGCTTAGTTTCACGAGACATCCGGCCAGAACCCACGTGTCGGGCAAGGGCGGGATCGCTCGCGAGAAGACTGGCCTCGATCTGGGCCAGAATGCGCTGCTCCTCTTCAGAGAGTGGCATCTTCTCGAACCCCCTCGGTCACTTCTTGTTCTCCGCTGCTTCCATCGGTACCAGTGATCTCATCGGCAGCACTAGGGCATTCTCGGATTGCTCAATCACATCTTCTCCGAATTTGAACAGATCATTCGATCAACTCAGGCCCGAATACGACTACCCCAACAGGCTACCGGTTCTGACCGATCCCGTCTCGTCGCATCGAACTTTCTCTCGTGAGAACTCGCAAACTGAGAGTCCCGCGACTCACGTTGTTCACGGTGCGTTTGGACCCCATTGTTGGTCCCCCTGGGTTCGGTGAAGGCCCGGAGCCGAGGCCGGACCGATGATCGATGTCCCAAAGCGCTGCCTGATCTCGTCGACAGCCGAGTTGGCCCGATCCCTCAGTTCGCGGTCCACGCCATCGCCATCGAGCATCGAATCAAGGGTCAGTTGTTCCTCGCGGTCACCAGCATCGAACGATGACACCCCCAGGCCGATCAGTCTCACCCCGTCGTCAATGGGGATCCTCGAGAAGAGCCCGTCCGCAGCACCAAGAATCTCGTGGCCGCCATCGAATGGTCTTGGCGATGTCCACGACCGACTCAGCGTCTGAAAATTCCCGTAACGCACTTTCAGATGGACGGTTCGAGCCCGCAGTCCATGAGCCCGCAGACGTGCTGCAACGCTGTCGGCCTGCCTCACGAGGTGGCCATGGAGTTCGTCACGATCGGTCAGATCCCTGGCAAACGTCTCCTCCTGGCTGATCGACTTGGGGTCGGCGTCAGGGGTGACCGTACGGTCATCGAGACCTTGGGCGAGTTGAATCAGACGCACAGCAGCACCCTCGCCGATTGCGCCAGCAAGGACTTTCGGACTGGCTCGGAGCAGATCCCCTGCCCTGTCGATGCCCAGTGGTTGAAGGCGGGCGAGAGTTGCCGGGCCGACACCCCAGATACGGCTGATCGGCAGCGATGCCAGGAATCGCTCCTGCGCGTCGGGGGTGAGATGGAAAACTCCGGACCCTCTCACCGGACCGGAGCGCGAAGCCCTTGGCTTGGCCTCCGACGTCGCCAGCTTTGCGAGGAACTTGTTCTGCGCAATTCCGATAGAGCAGTAGAGCCCTGTCTCATCGAGGACCTGTTCGCGCAGTTGAGTTGCGAGTGCAACCGGTTCGCCAAAGGTCCGTCTGGTGCCCGAGACGTCGAGGAACGCCTCATCGAGACTCAACGGTTCGACGAGTGGGGTTCGGGTCAGGAAGATCGCCATGACACGTTCGGAGACCTCGCGGTAATGAGCGTGGTCGCCACTCAGGAACACGGCATCCGGACAGAGCCGTCGGGCCCGAACCGAGGGCATGGCCGAATGGACGCCATAGAACCGCGCCTCGTAGGAGGCGGCCGCCACCACTCCCCTGTTACCCGATCCGCCGACCACCACTGGCCGTCCGACGAGTTCGGGATGACGGAGTATCTCCACGGACGCGAAGAAGGCGTCCATGTCCACGTGAACGATGGTGCGCTGAGGGCTCTGACCCATCAGGTCCTCTGTCCCATCAGGAGTCCTGTTCCATCAGCCGGTTCGTTCGACGGTGAAGTCGGGTGGACCACTCCCGTCGAGCAGATAACTGAAACTGCGAGGCTGATCGAAGCGTTGGTCGAGCCACTCGATGAGCGGTTCGGAGACCCAGCGGGGTGACGATCCGAGCAGGTCGCCGTAGCGGTCAGAACCGACCCAGTCGGCACCTACGACGATTCCATCCGGGTCCTCCCCGATGGTCAGTTGGCCTTGGACTGCCTCTGCCCGGTGTACTTCGACTCTCAGTGTCCACTCGAGCGACGGGGCCTCGACCGAGACGGTGTAGAGCAGGTCGGACCAGGTGACCACGGTCAGCCCGGTCTCCTCCTGGACCTCACGAGCAAGACCACTTCGGTAGTCCTCACCGGCGTCGATGACCCCACCCGGAGTTGTCCAGTCCCGATGACCGCCTCGACGCTCGTTCTCGACGAGCAACAGTCCGGGCTCATCGGAGGGACAACCGGCCCACAGACATCCCGACTCGATGACGGCTCCAGCAACCGTCCACTCATGCATGTCCCAATTCTGCCCGTTCATCAGACGGGGTGATCACAATTCGCTCTCGACCTCAATGGCGATCCCACTGTCGGTCCCATTGGCGATCTTTGCAACGTGGAACATGTGGTGTGAGAGATCGCCCGTTTCATCGGGTAGAGTCCGGGCGACCGACCATTCTTTTTCCGGGGGCTTCCATATGAATCGCAGGTTCCTTGCCGTCCTGTTGGCCGTCTTGACCGCATTCGCGATGATTTCAACTTCGTGTAGCAGCAAGAATTCGAGCGACACCGGAGGCGACGATTCCAAGAAACCCTCAGAGGACGCCGCTCCGGCGCTTCTCAAAGTCCCGCAGCGCTACAAGACGATCCAAGCGGCCGTCGATGCCGCAAAGCCCGGTGACATGATCCTCATCAATGAGGGGGTCTACAAAGAGGCTGTCGACGTGACCACCGAGAATCTGACCATTCGTGGGATGGACCGGAACAAGGTGATCCTCGATGGCGAGTTCAAGTTGGAGAACGGAATCCGGGTGCTCGACGCCAAGAGCGTCGTCATCGAGAACATGACCGCCCGGAACTACACCTCCAACGGCTTCTTCTGGACCGGGGTCGACGGCTATCGCGGGTCCTATCTGACCGCCTATCGCAACGGCGACTACGGCATCTACGCGTTCGACTCCTACAACGGCCAGATAGACAACTCCTACGGCTCGGGCAGCCCTGACGCCGGTTTCTACATCGGCCAGTGCTACCCCTGCAATGCCCTCATCGACAACGTCGTCTCCGAATACAACGGGCTGGGGTACTCAGGGACGAACTCTGGTGGCGACCTGTCGATCGTCAACTCGACTTTCCGATACAACCGTGCAGGCATCGTTCCCAACAGCGGCAGCTACGAACTCTGCTACCCCTCCCGTGGAACCTCGATCGTTGGCAACTTGGTCTACTCGAACAACGGATATGACAACCCGGGTATCTCTGTATCTCTTCTCGCTCAGGGTAATGGAATCCTCGTCGCCGGAGCGGTGCAGACCGATGTGGAACGGAACCGGGTCTGGGACCACGAACGAACCGGTATCGGGTTGGTCCCCTTCCCCGAAGAGGACGCAAATGACCTCGCACCCAGCCATGACTCCTGGACCACGCCCTGCTCGGAAACCCGCGACGTCAAGGTTGATCCGATCCCAACCGACAAGTGCAAGTCGGTCGACGGACTACTCAAGGGCTGTGTCGTGTTCTGGAACCCATTCGACAACACCGTGGTCGGCAATGTCGTCTCCGAGTCAGGCGCCGGAGACCTTGCGGTGGGAACAGTCGATCTACTCCAGACCGGGGAGACGACCGACAAGCTGAACAACAAGTTCTGCGACAACACGTTCAGCACTTCGGCACCGGCCAACCTCGAAGTGCTCTCACCATGTGATGGAACTGGCTCTGGCAACTGGGCGGACAGCCCACTCGACCTGATCGGGCTCATGGGCAACCCTGCTCCAAAGCCACCGGATGGCACCTACAAGAAGACTCCAGTTCCTGAGGCACAGGAGTCGATGACTGCCCCCGAGACGCTCCCGACGGGGGGACCGTTCACAGGCCCGAAGAAGATTGACCTTGCGGCCATCAAGGTTCCGGACAAGCCTCAGGAGTCATGAGCCACCCCCCTCTTGCGACCTTGATGAGCCGTACGCGCTGGGCTGCGCTCGCGACCGTCGTGTCGTTGTCGCTCGTCGCCGGTTGCGGTGGGTCGACGTCCCAGACCAGCAGTGGTGCTGAACGCAACGGCTGGGGCACTGGCGAAGAGTCAGCCGATGGCGGTGCTGCCATGGGCGAATCGGCTTCCGGACCCTTCGCTTCGGCTGAGTCCCCAGTACCGGCTCGACACACCGGTCCTCAGGGATCGTTCGGGCAGTTCGTGACCGATTGCGCGCTCAGCCACACCGCTGCCGATGATCCAATCGTCTACCCCGCCGTTGGCGGCTCACACAGCGATTCGAATCATGGTGGGGCCCACGGCGAGCCGGGTACATCACATCTGCACAACTTTTTCGGAAACGTATCGACCGACTCGGCCTCGACTCTGGAGAGCCTTCTGGGTGCTGGCACGACTTGCCAGAAGAAGTTGGACAAGGCGGCGTACTGGAGTCCTGCTCTATATGACCATGGCAATCTCGTGGAGCCCACGACATCGACCGCTTATTACCGGGTCGCACCCGGAGTCGCCCCCAAGGCAGTCCAGGCCTTCCCACCGGGCCTGAAGATCATCGCCGGCGATTCGAACGCGACCGAGCCACAGTCGGCGGATCTCGCGGGTTGGGGATGCGGCACCTCGACCATCCAGTCCCCCACCCCTCAGGACTGCCCGGTCTCGGCTCCCCTTCGGTCGGTGATCACATTCCCGGACTGCTGGGACGGCGTGAACACCGACTCCGAGGATCACCGGTCGCACATGACCAACAGCACCGATGGGCTCTGCCCAGCCAGTCATCCGGTGCATGTGCCGCAACTGACCTTTGCGATCAGCTACCCGATCTTCGGACCCGGACATGACCTGACGCTCGCCTCGGGCCCCGTCGAGTCGCTGCACTCGGACTTCATCAACGCCTGGCATCAGGACTCGCTGGAACAGGAGATTCGTCTCTGCCTGCGGCGTGATGTCACATGTTCGTTGTCATCGAACCGGGGCGAGGAATTCCTCTTCGAGGGGTACTGACGGCCTCTTCCCGACCGTGGTGTCAGCCCTTTTCGACCTTGATGCGTCCGCGCATACCGGCCTTCAGCGTGCCGTGAAGGCTGCAGTAGTAGGGGTACTCACCCTCGTCAGCGATGGTCAGGGTGGCCTTATCCTTCGGCTGCAGCTTGGAGACAGGGATCTCGGCGAAGAACTTCTTGTCGCCCGGGATCACGTTGTGCGGGTTGCGACCTGTGTTCTCGAAGACGATCTTGGTCCCGGGGGAAACGACAATGTTCTCTGGGACGAACACGTTGTCCCGGGTGTCGATGACGATGGAGGACTTGCCTGTCTCGTCGGTCCACTTGTTGGCGGGGATTGTCGGCAGACCAAGATCGGGCTTTGATCCAGCTGTCGGCTCAGTATCAGCCGAACCGCCACAGCCTGCGACGATGGCCGCTGAGACGACGATGGGACCTACGATTCTGAGGAGCCGGTTGCGCATGAATCCAACATAGGCCCACTCAACCGTAGCGCTCACATCGCGAACCGGTCCGACCTCATCGTCCGACCTCATCGAGCTAACGGATCGGGGCTATCCCCGCTCGGTGATCGGCCCAGCCGTCCCGTCCGCCAGTCGCTCCTGTTGAACGGCAGTGCCGATCTCGGTCTTGGCCCCGGAACCACCGGCCGCCGGCCCCGACGTGGGCTTGTCAGCAGCACCGCTTCTTTCGCTCATGAACAGAAGCGTCCCGACCGTCGTCACCGCAACGACCACACCCACAGCAGGGACCATGAGTCTTTCGCGCAGACGCTTACGCTTCTTGTCGAGCAGGTGGACGCTCTCGACCATGAGCCGACGCAGTTCATCCTCGAGATCTCGCTTGTTTCGCTCAACCACATAGGACAGCGTTTCCAGATCCCCATACCTGAGGGGCACTGCGATTCCCGGACGCACATCACGCATCGTGTAGACCAGCGAGAGATAGTTGGCCAACAGGTCACGCCGCGCAACGACATCGTCCGAGAGCTTCACGGCATTCGGGCCGACCGACATGACGCCTTCGTCCAGGTCGATTATCAGCTTCGACCTGTCAGGAATCAGCGCTCCGGTCTCGATCTCGTAGAGACTCGTGAGAATCGCTAGGTCCCGGTCTATCGGAAGGCGGTGGCCAGTCTCGATCTCAAGCAGATCAAGGGGCGACCACTGCTCACCAAGGGCCTCTGCGGCCTCCTCCAGGCTGTAGCCCAACTCCAGGCGTGATTGCGCCAGCAACTGTCCCATTCTCCGGGGTGGCACCAACAGTTCGTTGGGAACAATCGCATTCTGCATTCGTCGCGCCTCCTCGACGGATCGGATCAGGTCGGGCCGAGGTCACCATCAAGGCCTCGTATGACTTGAGTCGTCACTTAGGGGGTCGTTCTTGAACTTTCGTCAGCAGTTTCGGAAAGCAGTTCAGAGCCTGGCGAGAGTCATCGACTTCGGATCCTTTCCACCCCAAACAGATGCTGCCGATCCACCAGTGTGCCCACTGTGCGTGGCCTCCCTAGAATGAGTGTCACCCCCCGCCGACACACGCCCCAACGCCGATGACAACCAGCAACGACACCACCAGTAGACGAAGCACCCAGCAGCCACCATCGGGTGGTCCGACGTCTGCCCTCCCGTCGGTATTGGCACGGGTGGTCGCATTCGTTGCCGTGTTCATCGGAGCAGGTGCAGGCGGAATGATCGGCCACACCTTCGCCGACATGGGCGGATTCGAAGGACTGATGATCGGCTTCCTGACCTTCCTGTCGATGCTCCTCGGCGCAGGCGGGGTGGCGGTGGTCTCTGTGCTCACTCTGAGGGCATTCGGTGAATGGGAGACCATTCGCAGCGACGATCGTTGACCGTGCAGGAAATCTCCCAGGTCCTCCTGACGCAACTGACCGACCTTGCCCATGAGGCGGCCAATCAGGCGACGGAGTTGATCCGAGATCGACGACCCTCCCAGCTGCAGGTCGATCACAAGTCGACCGCCACTGACATGGTCACCAATATGGATCTGGCCTCAGAAGCCCTGATTCGAGAGGTGATCCTGTCCGCCCGTCCCCAGGACCGTTTCATCGGGGAGGAGTCGGGCGCTGCTGACCCCGCTACCGCCACTGGACAGAAGACCGACGAACCTGTCGTGACCTGGGTTGTGGACCCAATCGACGGGACGACGAACTACCTCTATGACCTTCCCGGATACAACATCTCGATCGCTGCCGAGGTCGCCGGCGAAACCGTCGTCGGGGTCGTGGCAGATCCTGCTCATGGCCGCATCTACAGCGCTGCGATCGGGTCGGGGGCATTCTGTGACGGCACACCGTTGCGTGTACCCAACGAAGCCCACCATGCGAGCAGCCTCGACCGGGCTCTGATCGCAACCGGTTTTGGATACAGCCCGGATCTGCGAGCCAGACAGGCTCTGGTGGTCGCCGAACTCATTCCCCGGGTCAGAGACATCCGACGCCTGGGAGCTGCAGCGCTCGACCTGTGCCACGTCGCCGCCGGCAGAGTCGATGGATACTTCGAGGTGAACCTGGGTCCATGGGATCTGGCCGCAGGCGCGCTCATCGCCAGAGAGGCGGGCGCGATTGTCGCCCATATCGACGGTGGCCCACCGCTTCCGGGTTCGGTCGTGGCCGCGAGCCCGGCCATCTACGATCAGCTACAGGCCATCCTCGTTGAGTTGAATGCGGGATCGGTCCTGGCCCCCTAGAGACAATGGGGTGGGAACGGTACACGCGTACAGGCCGCCGATGGGAGACAATTGACCCGTGAAGACACGAATTCTCTATGTGGAAGATGACGAGCGGATCCGCAGCTCTGTGAAGCTCGCCCTCGAGGATGAGGGCTGGGAGGTCGCCGAGGCTGAGACCGGCGAGGACGCCATCGCTTCATTCCGACAGGGTCCCAGCGATGTGGTTCTAATCGACATCATGTTGCCCGGGATCGATGGATTCGAGGTCTGTCGGTCAATTCGGCGTGACAGCGATGTCCCCATCATCATGGTCACCGCTCGGGCGGACACTCACGATGTCGTCGCCGGACTTGAGGCCGGTGCAGACGACTACATGACCAAGCCTCTCCAGCCCAAGGAACTCTCCGCCCGCATCCGGGCGCTCATGCGCCGTGCCAGGCCCTCACAGCCCGGTAACCCGACTCTTCGTTTCGGCGACCTCGAGATCATCCCTCAGGAGGGCGTTGTCAAGCGTGGCGGTATTCAGCTTCACCTGACAAAGACCGAGTTCAAGTTGCTGGTGGAGCTCGCTGACAACCCCGGCAAGGTCTTCTCAAGGGAGGACCTGCTCGAAAAAGTCTGGGGACAGGACGAGTTCGGCGACGGACGGCTTGTCGATGTACACGTTCGACGCCTGCGCACAAAGGTCGAGGCCGATCCGGCCAATCCCCGTCACGTGCTGACGGTTCGCGGCCTCGGATATCGCCTCCAGGCCTGAGCCGGACCGCATGAACGCACCTATGTCGAGCGCAGCCATCAGGGACGGCCACGAGACGAACGTCATGCGGCGGCGGTCACCCACTGGCCTGCGTGGACGTATCACCCTGGCTGTGATGGCATCGACGCTGCTCATCTCGGTGATCATGGCACTCGTCACCCTGACAGTCGGCCGCAAGACACTCCTCGACTCACGCGAGGCGAGTCTCATCCGTCAGGCCACATCCAATGCCGCGACCTTTGGAGGTTCGCTCAAGTCGAGCCCCAGCGGGACCGAGACCAGCGACCAGCCAAATGAGACATCGGGTGGGCAGGCAGCAGTCATCCAATCGATTCTTGATTCGCTCCCGGTTAGCGGTTGGGCCTCTGCGATCATCCCACCGACGTCGTCCACGGGAACCGCCGGGCAGACGGGAGGTGCCGGTCAGACCACAGCGACAACAGACCTCACAACTGTCTCGATCAACCCGAAGTACGGCACCGACATTCTGCCGAAGGACCTCGTTTCAGACGTTGTGGAGAATCGCCAGAACCGTGTCATGCGTTTCAGCGCCAAAGGTGAGCCGCTCATCGCGGCTGGCATCGCTGTACCCGATTCCAAGGCGAGCTACTTCCAGATCGTCTCACTCACCGATATCGATGATGCCCTGTCGAAGATGCGAACCGGCTTCTTCCTAATGACCGTGCTCGCCACGGTGCTGGCAGCGGGTCTCGGATACTGGTCGAGTGGGTACTCCTTGCGACCGCTTCGCCGTATCAGCGACGCTGCCAAGGAGGTGGCCATCGGCCAGATGGACACCCGGATCAACTTCGCCGACTACGCCAACGATGCCGAGTTGGCCCCTCTGGTCACCAACTTCAACGACATGCTCTCCGCTCTGCAGGACCGGATCGATCGCGACGCCCGCTTTGCCAGCGATGTGAGCCACGAACTCCGCTCCCCCCTCACCACGCTCAATGCCTCCGTCGAAGTACTCCAGAACGCCAAGGATGCACTGCCCGAACGTTCCCAGACGGCTCTTGAGCTGTTGAGTTCTGACATGAGGCGTTTCACCCAGTTGGTCGAGGACCTTCTTGAGATATCCCGATTCGACGCTGGCGCTGTGCGACTCGACCTGGACACCGTCGCGCTTGTCCCAACGTTGGAGAAGGTTGTGAAGGTGGCCTCTTCGCGAGCCATCCCGGTCATCGCCGAACCCGAGGTCACCGACCTCGTCATCTCGTGCGATAAACGCCGCCTGGTGCGGGTGGTTACGAACTTCATCGACAATGCCGCCAAGTACGCGGACGGGGCGACCTCGATAACCGTAGGGGTTGGGGCAGAACCCGATCCCGAGACTGGGGCCGTGGGGACGATCGAGATCGGGGTCGAGGATGAGGGTCCCGGCGTCCCACCAGAACAGCGTGGAAAGATCTTCGACCGCTTCAATCGTGGGGATCAGGGCGGGAGCCGAGGTATCGACATGGGAGTTGGCCTAGGGCTGGCGCTTGCGGCTGAGCACGCCCGCCTTCAGGGTGGCAATGTCTGGGTGGAGGACCGACATGACGGAGGGCACGGTTCGCGTTTCGTGCTGGAACTTCCTGCTATCGAGGCCATGGAGCCCGAAGAGCTGGAAGCACTGTCGGCGACACCGGGCCTAGACATGACCCAGATCACCGGCCAGGTCCCGGTAGTCAGACAAGCTGAGAGCCCTGGTGGACAACGATGAACGGCCTGGGGTTCGCCGACATCGTTCGCCCATTGCGACCCATGTGCGTTGTGCTCACCGTCGCGCTGATCATTGCGGGTTGCGGCATACCCATGGACGACCACCCACGGGCCATTGCAACTACAACGTCAACGACTTCCGCCCCTTCGCTTCCGGCTGGCGGGCAGGCGGTCGCGTACCTCTACTACGTCATCGACGAGGCCCTGATTCCGGTTCCGACCACGGTTCACGACCGGAGTCCGGCGACGGTGATCTCCGAGTTGTTGAAGCCCGCCATAGACCCAGCCGACGAGAAGATCCTGCGTACTGCACTGCCAACCGGAACGAAACTGCGCTCCGCATCACTGGCCAGGAACCGCCTGACGATTGATCTGTCCGCCGAGGCGAGCAACGTGGTGGGTGTATCACGACAACGGGCCCTTGGTCAGGTGGTGCTTACCGTGACCCAGTTGGACCAAGTTAGCGAGGTCCGATTCCAGATAGAGGGTGAGAGCCTTCAGATCGCAAGCCCCGAACGTGGCGATGTGGAGACCGCTGGAGCCTGTGACTTCCGATCACTGCTCGCGACAGATGATCAACTCGGAACTGCCACCGCGTCGAGGCCTTCGCTCTTCAGAGAGGTCAGCGCTCCCCTAGTGAGCCGCTCCAATGCCCTCAAAGCCCTCTGCTGAGAGCCCCCTGCTGAAAGCATCTGCTTAACCCTGTGCAGAACTCTGCAGAACCATCCGAGGGAATCAGAGGTGTTGGCCACTCACGTAGCGAAGAACGCCCCAGCGACACCGTGATAGAAGTCCAGGTCCACCCACTTGGTCTCCTTGACTGCCTCGCCGAGAGGAACGTGGACGATTCGATCCGCCTGCAGTGCGACCATATTCCCCCACGCCCCCTCAGCAACGGCATCCGCTGCCGCTACGCCGTAGCGGGTTGCGAGAATCCTGTCGAAGGCCGTTGGCGTACCTCCGCGCTGTACGTAGCCCAGTGATGTGAGCCGGGTCTCTATTCCCGTCCTCGACTCGATCTCTCGGGCGACCACCTCTCCTATTCCCCCGAGTCGACGGTGGCCGAACTGGTCGATCTCGTACTCGGGCATCGGCATCGTTCCGGGCGCTGGGACCGCGCCTTCGGCGACCACGACAATCGACGCGAATCGTTTACCGTTGTGACGTCGGGTGAGAGCGTTGCTGATTTCCTCGATGTCGAATGGGACCTCAGGGATCAGCGTCAGAGTCGCTCCGCCTGCGATCCCCGCACGGACAGCGATATGGCCCGTGTGGCGTCCCATGACCTCCACCACCATTACCCGGTGATGAGCCTCCGCAGTTGAATGGAGCCGGTCTATCGCGGCACTCGCGACATGGACCGCTGTGTCGAACCCGAAGGTGAGTTCAGTTGACTCGATGTCGTTGTCGATGGTCTTGGGAACACCCACACAGGGAATCCCATCGCCGTTGAGTTCCCTCGCAGCACTGATGGAACCGTCGCCGCCTATGACAACGAACCCGTCGATGCGATGGTCAGCCATTGCCCCCCGGACTCGTTCGAGTCCATCGTCGAACTGATATGGCTGGACACGCGACGTGCCCAGAATCGTTCCGCCCCGGGGCAGGATCCCACGGCAGCGTTCAACAGTGAGCTCTTCGAAGTCATTCTCGAGAACTCCCCGCCAAGCATCTCTGAATCCGACGATACCGATGCTATGGACGCTCTCGCACTTGCGGACGACCGCCCTGATCACAGCATTCAGTCCGGGACAGTCCCCACCCGAGGTCAGTACTCCTATACGCATGTAATCAACCCTACGATGCGTGTCGTTCCCTCTAGTGGTGCTTTCAACGAAAATTCCACTCGACTCTCCGACGATCTCCATGGAGTTCCAGCCCGATGACCCGCACCGAGCCCAACGGACCCGTTGTCCTATCGATAGACGCCGGCACCACAGGAATCCGAGCGTTCGCCGTGGATCAAAGCGGCGCGCCAGTTTGTGCCTCGTATCGTGAGTTCACACAGCACTTCCCATCTCCCGGCCTGGTGGAACACGACGCCGAAGAGATCTGGAGGACCACCGTTGTCGTCCTCGACGAACTCTGCCGGACAATCGATCGGCCCGTGGCGGCGCTTGGCATAACAAATCAGCGAGAGACTGTTGTCGCATGGAGCCGGCGCACGGGAGCGCCTTTGGCCCCGGCCATCGTGTGGCAGGACCGTCGAACAGCGTCACGCTGTGACGAGCTGACAGCAGATGGTCGGCTGCCCCTGATCCGCAACACGACCGGTCTGGTGCTCGACCCCTATTTCTCCGCAACGAAGATCGAGTGGTTGCTCTCAAACGGGGTACCCAACGACTCCGACCTGATGCTCGGAACCATCGACACCTGGTTGATCTGGAAACTGAGCGGGGGCGCCGCCCATGTGACAGACACCTCCAATGCGAGCCGAACCATGCTCTTTGACATCAACAGCCTCGAGTGGTCATCGGAACTGCTCGATCTGTTCTCAGTGCCGCGGACGTCGCTCCCCCGCGTGGTGCCCTCGGTGGGTCAGGTGGCCCTTACCGTTGCCGGTTGTGGAGTGCCCGAAGGGGTGCCGATCAGCGGGATAGTCGGTGACCAACAGGGCGCTCTGTTCGGTCAGGCGTGTCTTGCCCCGGGGATGGTGAAGAACACCTACGGCACCGGCTCGTTCGTGCTCATGAACACCGGCGAGAGCCTGGCGCCGTCGACCGAGGGACTGCTCCGGACCGTCGCCTGGACGGTTCCGACCACGATGCTCAACTCGAATACAGACCAGCGGGCAACAACCGGGCCATCACCCATAGGCGACGGTCCACACACCACCCACTATGCCTTGGAGGGCGCGATATTCGTCACTGGTGCTGCCGTTCAATGGCTGCGCGATGGGCTGTCGATCATCGACTCAGCCGGTGAGGTCGGTCCACTCGCTCAGTCTGTCGAGGACTCGGGTGGCGTGATTCTGGTTCCGGCTTTCACCGGGCTCGGATCCCCATACTGGGACCCATCCGCACGTGGCTCGATATTCGGAATCACCCGAGGAACCACCAGAGCCCATCTGGCCCGGGCGGTGGTGGAGGCGATGGCCTATCAGACCCGAGACGTGGTCGACGCCATGCGCAACGCAAGCGGCGCCAGCCTCCGACAACTGAGGGTCGATGGTGGAGCGGCGGTCATGGACCTCCTCCTTCAGATCCAGGCCGACCAGCTCAACTGCGAGGTGCTCCGCTCCAGCGTCGCGGAGACAACGGCTCTGGGCGCTGCCTACATGGCCGGGCTCGGGGCCGGGGTCTGGACAACGGCGGCCGAGATCGAATCCAACTGGGCAAACGATGCCACCTTCGGCCCTAACACCGACAGGAGTGCTGCCGATGCCGGCTACGCCCTCTGGAAGCGAGGCGTGACCCGATCGCTGAACTGGGCTGAAGATTGAACTCCCCTGAAGACTGAACTGGCCTGAAGACTGAACTGCTTTCGACAATCAACTTGACCGTCTGGTCAAGTTGATTGATAGCGTGGAGCAGATGTCACGACAGTTGACGCAGCGGGGCGAGGAGCGCAAGGCCCAACTGGTCGCCTATGCGATAGAGGCCTTTGCCCGCGATGGCTACCACTCGACCTCTGTCGCGGACATCGTCGATGGTGTCGGTGTCGGTAAGGGTGTCTTCTACTGGTACTTCAGCTCCAAAGAAGAACTCTTCGTGGAGATCCTGCGCACATCACAGCGCGATATGCGCAGGCGTCAACAGCGCGAGATCCATGGCATCGAGGATCCACTCGAGCGAATCGATCTGGGGATCCGAGCCGCGGTGCATTGGCTGGCAGAGAACAACGACCTTCGTAGGCTTATCGAGTTCGCCCGTAACGAGGCGACGTTCGCCACCGCTATCCAGAAGGGCCAGAAGGTCCTGGTGGAGGACGCTCGCAGCCATCTGGAAGAGGCCCTCGCACAGGGTCGGATCCCTGCACGCGACCCGGAGGCCCTCGCACTCGCTATGCTCGCCGTCGCCAACCAGTTGACCCACGTATACATCGCGGAACGTGGCGAGGACCCAGACATGGTGGCAGATCTGGTGGCCGACTTCTGTCGTGGCGGCCTCGGACTGGCACTCGACCACAGTTGAGTTGCCAATCATCGCTACATCGAGCGTCAGACACGCCCGACACCAACTCTCCGGGCGCGGTGATGTTCGCGCACCGGGCTAAGCGAGTGCTGGAAGGGCCTTGGAGAGGTTTCTCACAGCCTGATTGATGCGCTGTTCGTTCTCGATCAGAGCGAATCGCACATGACCCTCTCCCCCTGGGCCGGAGCCGACTCCTGGTGAGAGCGCAACATTTGCCTCACGAACCAGGTGAGAACAGAACTCGACCGAACCCATCTCCCTGTAGGGCTCTGGTATTGCAGACCAAGCGAACATCGTTCCCCTCGGCGGCTCCATCTCCCAACCGATCCGTGAGAGTCCATGGCAGAGCGAATCACGTCGATGCTGATAGATCTCGTTGACCTCACGGGGAAAGTCGGTCGCCTCATTGAAGGTAACCGTGGCGGCAATCTGTATCGGCTGGAATGTTCCGTAGTCCAGATATGACTTGAGCTTGGCGAGAGCGGCCACCACTTCCGCGTTGCCGACCATGAACGCGACCCGCCATCCGGCCATGGAGAACGACTTGGTCATCGAGTACAACTCGACCACAACCTCCTTGGCCCCTTCGGCCTGAAGGATCGACGGCGGCACGTAGCCGTCGAAGCCCAGGTCGGCGTACGCGTTGTCGTGAACCAACAGAACGTCGTGCTCACGGGCGAAGTCGACGACCCGCTGCATGAACTCCAGATCAACACATGTGGTGGTGGGGTTGTGTGGGAACGACAAGACGATGACCCGTGGCTTGGGATGGGAGAACCTCCAGGCCTCAATCATGTTCTCGATGAACTCATCACCGGTGGCGAGAGGGATCTCTCGGACATTCTCTCCGGCGAACAGTGGCCCGAAAATGTGGATCGGATAGCTAGGCGCCGGAACCAGCGCCGCGTCTCCCGGTTCCAGCAGGACCCACATGAGATGACTGAAGCCCTCCTTGGCACCGATGGTGGAGATGACCTCTGTGTCGGGGTCGAGTTCGACTCCGAAGCGTCGCTGGTAGTAACCCGCGACGGCCTCTCGAAGCTTGGGGATCCCCCTCGAAGCCGAGTAGCGATGGTTCCGTTCGGTGTGTGCCGCGATCAGCTGACCCCCTTGCCACTGACCGGACCGCGACCGCGACGCTGACCCATTATGACCAACTGGGCGGCACCCCAGGCGCCAGCGTCCTCGCCGAGTTCAGCGATACTCACCCGCGTCGAACGGTGCGCCACCGCGGCGGGGAAACTCACCTTCATCACATCTTCGAGTGGGTCGGTCAACCGATGGCCAAGTGCGACGAGTCCACCCGAGATGACCACCTCGTCAGGGTCCAGAAGCATGATCAGGTTTGATACCCCCAGAGCCAGATAGAAGACGAACTCGTCGAAGACCGCCTTGGCGTCAGGGTCGCCGTCGACCAAGAGTCTCGACACGGTCTCTCCCACGATCGCATCGATCGAACCGGCATCTGCAACCAGGGACTGGGCGTTTCCCGCTACGGCTGCACGCCTTGCAAGCCAACCAAGTCCTGAACCGGAGGAGAATCGCTCCCAACAACCCCTGCCCCCGCAGGGGCATTCGGGCCCATTGGGGTCCACAACCATGTGACCGGGCTCTGCGGCATAGCCGTGCTTTCCGCGGAACAGGTCTCCGTTGATTAGGAAGCCCCCACCGATGCCGGTTCCCAGGGTGACAGCAAGCAGCGCCGAATCAGCTGATCGACCCCGCGCTGCTGCAACTGCCGCGCAGTTCGCGTCGTTGTTGATGAATGCCGGCAGACCGAATCTCGAACTCAACAGGCCCCCGATGTCGGCCCCTATGAGTCCCGGAGTATTGGGAGCCGTGGTCGCAATACCGTCGAGGCCGACAAACCCGGCGATTCCCACACCTACGCCGGAAGGGGCGTTGTCGGCGTTCTCCAAAAGCCTCCCGACCACTGACTCGATACGCTCTACGACGCTCGGGCCGTCGCTCTGAGAGGGAATACGAACCCGGTCGACAATCTCGCCATCGACGACTCTGACACCAAGGATCTTCGTTCCTCCAACATCAATCCCGAGAACCCCATCGCCGCTATGCCCATCGGTAATCTCTGCAGAGTCATTCACCGAATGAGTCGACCACACTTGCGGCGAATCGACAACGCGAACAACCGCTGACTGACTCGCTCAGCAGGTCAGGGTTAATCGACCGAGATGCGCTTGACGCTCGAAGAGGCCTTCCTGCGCGTCGACGTCCGAGCTTTCGACTGCGTCTTCGGTTGAGTCCTGGCCCCAATGCCGGTCGAAGGTCGTAGATCCACGACCTCCCCAAGGCCTGCCTCTGCGAAGGAGCTCTCCTCGGTCATGTCCGCACCGCCGTCAGTCGAGGTCAACGGGTCGGGAATCTGTGATTCGGCGACCTCATCAGACCCTTCCCTGCTTGCTGACGGGGCCGTGGACGATGGTTGGCGCTGACGTTCGGACCAACCGCTCAGGTCGCCATCCGACCGCGAGCCATCCCCGTTCGAGCCATCAGAGTTCGAGCGAGTTGAGGAGGCCTGTCGTCGACCCATCCCATTATCATCGGCCCTCCTCGGGGCCGCCGCCGCACGGGCATGAGCCACCCACGGGTCGACGCTGCGACCGGTGAGGTCCTTGACGGCATCAACGATCCCCGAAACGGAGTTGGTGACCCATTCGGGTTCCTCGATGAGTTCCTCCATCGCGTCGAGGAAAACACGGGCAGCGGCAATCAACTCATGCGCTGCCGACTGCAGGTGTTCAAAGCCCTCGGCCGCACGGCCATCCGATGCACGGCCCTCAGTGGCAGATCCGTCTGTTGCACGGCCATCAGCCCCCCGGAAGTCGTCCATCACACAATTCTGACCCGAGGAGGGCCCCTCAGTCAGATGAAGTGACAAATGTGATTCTCAGGTGACCGTCCTCCACGACCGCACCGGCAATCTCGCGTCGTGCGAGTGAGTCGGGCAGCGTCAGGCAACGCCTGTGCGGACCCAACGAGATGAACAGGTCGTCACCCTTGCGAGCGAGATCGGTCTGCGAACCGGTGACGAATGGCAGGACGATCGACAGAACGAAGTCGTCGCCTTCCTTGTCGATCGAGATCGGCTTAACGACGCTGAGCCGTTCACTCGGATCCGAGTCACCCCACAGGTCTTCGGCGAAGGCGACCAGATGATCGACACCCCTCACCTCGGATCCGCCGTGGGTGGCTGTGAACCGGGGGATGTCGGCAAACGAGGCGTCGAGTTCCTCGATATTGCGTGCTTGACTCGACCGCCAGGACTCAACCCATTCGCCGTCGACGTCATCGGGCAGAACCCTGTTCACGACGACGGCGTCCACCTGATATCCGAAGAGCGAGAGATAGGTATGTGTTCGCCTGGCCTCGGCAATGACCATCGATTCGGGGTTCAGGACCATCCGCACCGAGGTGAGCGATGGATCACAGAGCAGTTCTCGAACGGAATCGATCCGATCATAGAAACGCTTTCCGGCCATGAACACTGCGTCATCGGCAACAGGAAGCGAACTCAGCCGGGACACGAGCGGGCCGACCATGCGGTTGAGTCGACGCGATGCCGGAAAGAACCTCTCCATGTACCACCCGAGTATCTCGGGCAGGGACAACAGGCGGATCGTCTCAGCGGTGGGGGCGCAGTCCACAATGATCACATCGAAGTCACCTGTGGCCGCCAGGGTGTCGATCTCTGTGAGCGAGAACATCTCCTCGAGCCCGGGGAGAACCGCCAGTTCTTCTGCTGCGACGTCGTCCACACCTGCCCAGTCGAAGAGTTCGACCATCCAGTCCCTGATCTCAGCCCAGTTCTCCTCCAGTCGCTCGCGACCATCGAGCTGTTGGGCCCAGCAGTTGGGTGCCACCTCAAGGGGCTCCGACCCGAGGTCATCCATCCCGAGCGAATCGCCGAGCGAGTGCGCCGCGTCCGCCGATGTCACAACCACCCTCTGTCCACCTCTGGCTAGGTGCAGCGCCGTGGCCGCGGCCGTGGTTGTCTTGCCGACACCGCCCTTGCCGGTGAAGAGCAGGATTCTCACAAGTCCCCGCTGCCGGAGTGCGGATGTGCCGGGAAGTAGCCGTAGCGGACGGCCCACAGACCGACGAGTGCCAGACCAACCAAGGGCACCATGGTGCCCACAGCAAGAGGGGTGAATGGCCGTAGAGCTGCGCCAAGGAGGCCGATGACTATCTGTCCCACCAACGAGCCAAGCAGAACGGCCCGGGTGCGTGGCGGTGCGCTCTCTGAAAGGAAGAACACTCCCGCGACGCTGAGAACGTCGTCGCGGCTTCGAAGCGCCATGGCGACGATCACCAACATGAACAACACACAACCGAGCGCAAACAGGCCAACAGTGATCACGAAATAGGGAACGATGAACTCCTCTGGGTCGATCACCCCAACACCTGTTGCGATAGCAAATATTACGGTGATCGCAATCGAGGCATACCCCACCCAAGGGCCGGGGTCACCGTCAGGGAACGCGTCTGCGATTCGGCTCTGTCTGGCGACCCGGGTCGCCTGACGCTGCGCCTCGTACTCTGCTCTGGCCTCCGCTGCGGTCTGGCCTGCCGACGCGTCGGAGTCGACGGTGTCACGGGACTTCTCAGACACCGTCGCCAACCTCTCTGCCCAATGCTTCGCCGCCCAGCGAGCCTGCGCCCAGCCTCCCGCGGCCCAGCCAGTCTGTGCCCAGCGCTGCGACCTCGCCGACTATCACCGGATCCGATGCACGAGTACCAAGCGAGAGCAGGGAGTGCCGTCCCAACGCCAGCACTGACCACACGGCATGTCGCTTGAGCATGTCGTCATCCCCGTCTAGGTAGGAACCGACCAGAGTCTCGAGTTGCTCATCAACCAACTCTCCGGCTGTGTTTCCGACGACGACCAGGGCGTTACGTCGGATGTAGCGGGGGTCTCGCTGCGGGACATACCAACGTCCCAACCGCTCGAGCAGTTCGACGTCGGATGCAGCGAGGATCCAGGAGACGTCCACCCACGAACCCGTGTCACCAATAAATGACCCCTCGGCATCCCGCACTCTGGCGCCGATCCCCCGACGGTCGGCCCGACGGCTCGGAGGGCAGAACTCCTGGCAGTCATCGCACCCGTAGATCCTGTTGCCGAGTGCCTCCCTGAACTCGACGGGAAAGTCTCCCGGTGCCTGAAGTCGCCATGACAGGCACCGCCGCGCGTCGACCACGCCGGGAGCCACTATCGCCCCCGTGGGACAGTGATCCAGACACTCGGTGCAGTTACCACAACCGTCGGGCAGAACCTCGGCGAACGGTACCAACTCCGCGCTCGTGAGCACCGACCCCAACACGAACCAACTTCCCATACCCGGTAGCAGGACGTTTGCACTCTTTCCGAACCAACCGATGCCGGCCTTCACCGCAACTGCCCTGTCGACGATCGCGTTGTCATCGGCCAGCACAACCGCCTTGTGCCCCAACCCCTTGAGGTGACCCTTGATGACCGATAGAGCGTCGCGAAGTTCACGGTAGTGATCTGCGGTTGCGTAACGGGCAACTCTGGCATGGGGAGATTCGCCCAAAGGCCGTTGCGACATTTCGGTGTCGTAGCGGAGAGCTGCCACGACGATGGATCTGGCACTCGGCAACGTCGCCCGCGGATCGGTGGACCTGTGGGGGTTGCGATAGGTGAAGGCCATCTCGGCGTTGAGGCCCTGCTCGCGTCGTTCGATGAGCACCTCGCGGGTCGACTCCATTGGTTCGGCATCACAGAACCCCACCGCTGTGAGCCCAAGCCCCAAACCGATGATTCGGATCTCGTCGGCCAATCCGACGGCGGAACCGCTCGCAGCAGAGCCGATCACGGCGGAGGCTCCGGGTATTCATGGGCGACCGATGCCGCCAGGTACTCAAATGCGACCTCACCCCGAGGTTTGAAGACACTCTGCAACAGGACCAGCCCAATGGAGGTGAAGATCGCGGCTGCGACGAACGCCATGCGAAAACCGCCAAGCGCCACTGAGACCCCCAGCACCGCTGCGCCAATCCCCTGGGACAGGTCGAAGAAACTGCTGATCGTGCCGACCGCGGATCCCCGCTCGGAGTCAGGCACTCCGATGAGCGCCATCGTCAACATCGCCGGATACAGCAGCGACATACCGACCGAGAACACGAACGTACCGATGAAGAGCCCCACCTCGTTGCCGGTCACTGCGATGATCACGAGACCCGCGGCACTCGCCGAGGTGGCGATGGTCCCGGCCTTGAGGGTTCCGATGCGGTCGGGAATCTTCGCCCCGAAGATTCTCAGCAACAGGATGGTCAGACCGTAGAGAAGGAAGACCATCCCCGAATCCTTCATGCCGATGTCGGACACATATAGCGGAACGAACGCTGCGAACCCGGCCAGGCCGATCATGCCCAGGAACATGATGATTCCTGGCCCCACCGCCGTGCGGTTGATCAGCGGCGCCGGTTCTCCGGTGCCAACGAGCTGGGCGGTCTCATGTGTGAAGAGTCCGATCAGAGCCGAAGTCAGCGACAGCACTGTCGCAACCATCCACACCCGGTTGAAATGTGAACCATCGAGGACGAACTCACCGAGCGCCGGGCCAAGTGCCAGGCCTCCGTAGACCGCCACCGACCAGTAGCTGATCGCTTCACCCCGTCGAGCAGGTGGCGCCAAATCCGTCACCATCGTCCCTGCACCGACGAAGAACGCTGCCTCTCCTACTCCACCAAGGAGTCGCGCCCCGAAGAGTGCCGCCTCGGCCGTGATGATCGAATAGAGGGCAACTGATACGGCGACCAGCAGAGCTCCGACGATGATGAGTGGCCGCCGACCGGTGCGATCACCCATACGTCCGGCGATCGGCCGGATCGCAACCGCTCCGATGGAGAACGATCCGACAAGCACGCCGACCGCGAGTTCGGACCCCGACAGAGGACCCTTGATGAACTTGGGGACTGTTGGGAGCTGAAGTCCAAGCGAG
The DNA here is from genome assembly GCA_963169245.1 of Actinomycetota bacterium. GTDB lineage: Bacteria > Actinomycetota > Acidimicrobiia > Acidimicrobiales > Microtrichaceae > JAGQSZ01. Next base: position 24,903 of record CAUJEC010000087.1, on the reverse strand, counting down.
AGGAAATAGAAGAAACCGCTCGTCACAACGGTGACGAAGCGAGCGTTGAGCAGTTTCTGATCAGTGGTGTTGGAGGCGTTGATGCCCTTCATTGTGCAGCCATCTCATCGCGCCAGCATCATTGATAGCTCAATTTGTCCGACCGCTTGCAAATGCAATGATTTGGGCCGAAGTGACCGAGTTGGCACCACGCATGAGCGCACCGGAAATGACGCGCTTGTCAGAACTGACAACCATCGCAGGGCGAACCGGGTCGGCATCAAGCAGTTCCAGAATCAGATCGTCGGCCTCGGTGTTGGAGTCACTGAAGTGCAGTCGCACTGGTAGCGCCGTTGAAACCGTCGGCCTGGTTCCGTCCCCGACTCCATCGAAGACGAGATGGATCTCCGCACCAGTGCGGGCCGAGACCGTTCCGGCCATCCGGACCAGTGAGTCTCGCTGAGCGGACTTGGCCAGGTGCGGCCACGCCTCCATGGCGACGTTGTAACCATCGATGAACGCGACCAGGTTGGGATATCGGAGCAGTTGGGAGATTCCCTCAGGGGTGCCTTCGAGAACTCCTCTTGTCATCCGGATCAGGGACCGACGGTTCGCTGACCCCGACCGGTCACGCTTCCCCGCCGTCCCTGCCCTGACTCCGGTTGCGCCCGTCCCACTGGTGAGGGTCCCGCCCAGAGACCCCCTCCGAATTGCTCCAGTGTCCGACCCGACAGTTCTATCCGACCCGACGGTTCTGTCTCCCCCGACGGGTTCGTCAGTCCTGACGACATCGGCCACTGATTCAAAGGCCGTCACCAGTCGACTGAGCGCCGATGTCACCTCGGCCAACGATGCTGCTAGCGCAACCCGATCCAGCGGACCGATGCCCTGTTCGGCCTCTTGAGCAGACTCCGACCGACCCGAGCGTTCTGGTTGGCCCGAGAGTTGCCCGCTGCCAGCACCCTCGACGGACCCGATGCCGCCATCAACATCATTGACCTCGCCAGAACCTGCGACCTCGGCAGTCGCTGGGCCCACCGTTGCTGACTCCGCTGACGACGCTGCTGACGATATCTGGTCGCGCTCGGACAACTTGGTCTCGAGTTCGCGGATTCGTACCAGCCGCTGATCGGCCAACTCCTCGGCCGACTTCAGGTTCCTCACGACGCGGGAACGTTCCTCTGCAGCAGAGCCAAGCTGCTCCCGAGCGTCGTCCAGTTGAGCGCATACGTGCTGTAGTTCCCCGCGGGCATCGGAAAGCATGGCCTCCAATTCCAGAGCGTGCGCCTGTAACCCATCGGCTTGTGACCTCGCCGTCTGGAGCGCTTCCTTGGTCGCATCCAGCCGACGTTCAGCGACTCTCAGCCTGGACGCCGAATCGGTCTCGTCGGCCTCATCCTTGGCAAGTTCGGTCAACAGACCCAGGTCATGCTCCCAGCCGTCGGGTCTGGTCAGAAAGAGCCAGGACGCTCGATCGGGTTGGTCCTGCTCCAGGCCATCAGCGACCATCGCCCGGAAGGTTCCGTCACCATCGAGTTCGCTCAGCACCGTCTCTGTCGCCCGCTTGGAGAGCCGCTTGAAGTTCAACAGGCGGACCACTGTCTGAGGAGTGACCCTGTCCCCCTTGGCGATGTCAAGACGCGCCCGGGCAACCGCCAGATCGACGGCCCCACGCAGGTGGGAGAATTCGCTCAGGTGAGACTTGGGCGCAGAGATCTAGACCGCTCCCCCGCTAACACGGGCGGAGTCCGCCTCATCGCTGCCCGCTGAGCCGAGCGATGGTTCGGCAGTTGAACCGTCCGCCGAACCGTCGGTTTCGACGTCATCATTATCGTCGACCACAACAACGTTCGCGCCTGTTCCGCACCACCGACAGATCACCGAGACAAGGTTTTCCGCGATGACCTCGACGTCCTCCACACTCAGCTCTCCACCAACGGTGTAGTGATGAAATGCACGTGTTGTCCGTGTGGCGGTCACCTCGAACCTCGTCAGATTTCCACACGCATCGCAGCGGTACCGGTTACCCGAAGATCTCGTCGCCATGGATCCGATCCTACCCGCAGCGCACCATTTGCTCAGAAGCGGCTACAGCGCCCGACCCAACTCGCGATCGGCTCTCAGCCTGCCTCAACCACCGGCAGCGCGGCTGACCTCCACCACCCTGTCGAGCACTTCCGCGGCCCGACCCGAGTCGATCGATGCTGTGGCCAATTCGATTCCCGTTGCCAGTTCGTCAGCAACTCCGGCAACCACTAGGCCCGCTCCTGCGTTGAGGACGACCATGTCGCGGAAGATTCCCGCCTCACCGCCGAGCACGCCCCGTGCGACCCTCGCGTTGTCGTGATGGTCACCGACACCAAGGTCACTCAGGTCCACGCGAGCAAAGCCGTAGTCGGCTGCGTCGACCTCGAAGGTACGAATTCTGCCGTCGGCCACCTCTATGACCACGTTCGGACCGGTGGTAGTCAGTTCGTCTATGGAACTGTCGCCGTTCACAACCCAGGCCTTTCGCACGCCCCGGGCCAGAAGCGCCTCCGCCACAAGGGATGTGAGCCTAGGATCTGCGATTCCGATGAGTTGCCGTCCTACGTGTCCCGGATGCGAGAGGGGTCCCAACAGGTTGAACACCGTCGGAACGCCCAGTTGGGCCCGCACAGGTGCGGCGAAGCGCATTGAAGGGTGAAATACCCGGGCGAAGGCAAACCCAAGTCCGGTCTCTCGGACGCAACGACTGACTCCGGGACCATCCAACTCGACGGCCACTCCGAGTTCCTCCAACAGGTCAGTCGACCCCGAACTCGATGACGCCTTACGGTTGCCGTGCTTGCAGACAGTGGCACCGGCTCCGGTCGCGACGAGCGCGGACATAGTGGAGACGTTGAACGCCCGTCCCCCCAGCGCGGCCGATCCGCCAGTGCCGACGATGTCGAGGATGTCCGACGGTTCGTCGAGTTCCAGCGGAGACGCTGCAGCAAGCATCGCCTGCACCAGACCGGCAACCTCATCTGACGACTCGCCTTTGACCTTGAGGCCGAAGATGAACGCCGCTGTCTGTGCCTCTGTCGCTGAACCGTCAAGAACTCGCAGAAGGGTCTCACGGGCATGGTCCGAACTCAGATTCCGCCCGGCCGCCAGCTCACGCAGAACGCCCGGCCATCCACCGAGTTCCTCGAAAAGCTGCGAGGCCGACGGATCGGCCATCAGCGTGTCGCAGTGGCGCTCAGAACCCCTGGCTGATCACCGGAGGCAGAATCTGCTACTGCGGTCACCGATGAGGAATTGACCTGCGCTGCCTTCTTCATGGCGCGCTCGCGGCGACGGCGGCGAATGATCCGCTGACGTTCCTTCTCGGTGTGCCCGCCCCAGATGCCCTCGTGCTCCCTGTTCGCGATCGCGTACTCGAGACAGTCGACTTGAACCGGACAGACCGCGCACACGGCCTTGGCCGTCTCCGCGTCCTCATCGGTTGCGGGATAGAAGATGACTGGATCGATGCCCTTGCAAGCTGACCGATGTTCCCAGGAGCGGTCCATGTTGGGTGATTCTGCCCGTGCTGAGCGTCTGTGTCCAAGCGAGGAATGACATCCCTGTAGTTACGCTTCGACAATGGTGCGCCAAGTCGGCAACGACTCAGCATCGACCTAGTGGTCACAATGCCACTGGGCACAACAACCACATCCGTGACGGTTCGCTTCGGCCACGGTCCTAGACTCGCCACGTGACACCGCAACCATTCGTCAGGTCCACCTCTATTCAGTCACTAAAGGACAGAGAATTCGATCTGGTGGTTGTCGGTGGGGGAATCACAGGCGTCGGCGTGGCGCTCGACGCAGCATCCAGAGGGCTTAGGACCGCGCTCATCGAGCGTGACGACTTCGCTTCGGGCACTTCGTCGAAGTCATCGAAACTCATTCATGGCGGACTTCGCTACCTGCAACAGGGTGAGATCGGGCTGGTCTATGAGGCTCTCGCAGAGCGCCAGCGTCTGCTCAAGAACGCTCCTCACCTGGTCAAGCCACTCCCCTTTCTCATCCCGATGTTCGGAAAGAACGGGATCATCCCGGCGAAGATCTCGCGGGTGCTCGGCGCCGCGATGTGGGGCTATGACCTGACCGGCGGACTTCGGATCGGCAAACGTCACAAGCGTCTGAACAAGGCCGAGGCGCTCGACTACATGCCGTCGTTGCGAGAGGACCGGCTCGTCTCTGCGTACCTCTACTATGACGCCGCAGCGGACGATGCCCGCCTAGTGGTGGCCATAGCCCGAACTGCCGCACTCGACCATGGGGCAGTGATCGCCAACCGAGTCGCCTCATCGGGCTTCACCAAGGACTCGGGCGGGCGGATAAATGGCCTGAAGGCTGTTGCCGATGGAGAGGAGTTCACCATCCGCACCCGCTCGGTCGTTAACGCCACGGGAGTGTGGGCCGATGACATCAAGGGTCATGATTCGGGAACCTCACCCGACACGATCCGACCCGCCAAGGGCATCCACATCAGCGTCCCATGGCAATTGATCCGCAACGAGATCGCAGCAGTCATCCCCGTTCCCCATGACAGGCGATCGGTCTTTGTCGTCCCCCATGGCGACCTGACTTACATCGGCACGACCGACACCGACTACACCGGCCCACTCGACGATCCACAGTGCACGCCAGATGACATCGAGTACCTGCTCAAGGCGATCAACACGTCGTGTGCCACCGAACTGACCGCGGCCGATGTCACCGGATCGTGGGCCGGTCTGCGCCCGCTGGTTAAGTCCGCGTCGAGCGGTCGGACAGCAGATCTGTCTCGCAAGCACCGAATTGATCGGTCGAACTCTGGTCTGGTCTCCATCACCGGAGGAAAGCTCACCACCTACCGGGAGATGGCCGCCGACACAGTCGACGAGGTCATCGAGTCGGTTCTGAGCCGCCAGATGGACACCAGCCGGTTCGGGTCATCGACCACCAAGAAGATGAAGATCCGTGGCGCTGCCGGCTACCAGTCACTCGACGGCGCTCGAAAGGTCTATCCAGATGTCCCATCCGCGACCGTGAACCACCTCAAGGAACGTTACGGTGGCGAGTCGAGGGTGATGATGGCGGCCATCCAGGCCGACCCCACACTCGGAGAGCCCCTTGTTGATGGGCTGCCATATGTGAGGGCCGAGGCGATCTTCGCCGTCAGAAACGAGATGGCCAACTCCGTCGACGATGTCCTCGCACGACGTACCCGTGCACGGATCTACAGCCGCGATGACTCGGCCGCTGCAGCAGAGTCGGTCGGTGCGCTCATCGCCGGAGAGCTCGGTTGGAGCGATGAACAACGCGAAGCGAGCGTCGCCGAGTACCGTCGATTGGTGGAGCACGAACGAGTAGCAGCAGATCTGCCCGAGACGCACTTCAGCGAGCATCCCTCGCGGACGATCTGACACCAACGACGCCCCATCACGCCACGCACCGCAATAGTACGCATCACAACGATATATCCCACCATGGCACCATCACAATGACACCACCGGAGTGACCCATGTCAGACCCGAGTACCTCTGAAGAGTCAAAGCCTATTGGCGTTCCGGTTCCTCCCATCGCCATCACCGGCGATGCCTCCACAGCAACCTCTGTGATCGAGGCCGAGACGGTCTCGATACCCGACAACGTCAGGCGCGCACTGGAGTCCGCGTGCGGCGAGGTCAACGACGACCCCGCAGTCCTGGCCGATGAGGGGCGCGACTGGTGGCCCCTGGCCATGATCTGGGCAACCGAGGGGCGCGTCCCCGCCCGAGCCTCGCTCCTGGTGCGGCCCGGCTCACCGAACGAGGTGGCCGACGTACTGCGTATTTGTAATGACAACCATATTCCAGTCTCACCGAGTGCCGGTCGTTCCGGAGTGCTGGGCGCATCGGTCCCGCTCTTCGGCGGCGTGCAACTCGACATGTGTCGACTCGATGGGATCCGCGACGTCGACGAGACGTCGCTGCTCGCCGATGTACTGCCGGGCACTTTCGGCAATGTCTACGAACACACGCTTGGCGACGCCGGATACACCGGAGGCCACTGGCCACAGTCGATGGACCTGTCGACTGTCGGAGGCTGGCTGGCATGCCGTGGCGCAGGCCAGTTCTCGACGCGCTACGGAAAGATCGAGGACATCGTCGTGGGCCTTGACGTCGTCCTCGCAGATGGCACCGCCATCTCCACCGGCGGCTACCCACGAGAGGCTGTCGGCCCCGATCTGAACCAACTCTTCGTCGGTTCGGAGGGGACCCTCGGTGTCATCACCGGCGCAAGACTGAAGATCCATCCCCTCCCCGACTACCGACGTCAGGCCGCCTATTCGTTCGACTCCCTCGAGACCGGTCTCGAATGGGTGCGCTCGGTCATCCAGCGCGGCGCACGACCCGCTGTGTTGCGCCTCTATGACCCACTTGAGGCGGATCGCCATTTCGGCACCGGCGCTGAGCGTGCAGCGGCGGTTGTCCTCGATGAGGGCGAACCGGCAATCGTCGATGCCTACATGGCCGTCGTGGAGTCGGCAGCGAACGACCACGACGGAACCCGCGAGGACGATTCGATCGTGGATTCGTGGCTCGAGAAGCGCAACGAGGTCTCGGCCCTTGAAGCCCTGATCTCACGTGGCTTCATCGTCGACACGATGGAGGTCTCCGGACGATGGGCCGACCTTGTGAGCATCGCCCAGAACACACTCGAGGCCCTGCGAGCAGCGCCCGGCGCTCTCGCCGCAGGGGTGCACTGCAGCCACAGCTACGAGGCCGGAGCATGCCTCTATTTCACTTTCGCTGCAGAGTCCGAGCCCTCCGCCCGTCAACTGAACCATCAGTCCATCTGGGAGTCGGCCACCAGAGCGGTGCTCGAAGCCGGCGGTTCGCTGTCACACCACCATGGGGTGGGGATCAACCGCTCGCGATTCGTAGCCGATGCGCTCGGCGGCGGGATGGAAGTCCTGCAGTCGCTCAAGGATGCACTCGATCCAAACGGAATCCTCAACCCCGGCAAGCTGGGGCTGTCGTCACCGTTCGGCACATACAGCTACGTAGGCTGAGGCCGCTGTCTTGGGTACAGAATCCGACCGGCCACGAACCACGCGCGGCGCGGGTCTCACGCCGTCGAATCCGCTTCCGCAGATGGAGCCCGCCGCTGCGCTCTGGCGAGGCACTGTCACTGCCTTAATGCTGGTCCTGCCAGCAGGACTGTTGAACCTGTGGCTGGTATCTGGTGACTCAGATGGTTCGCGCACAGCGCTGGCAATGTTGTTCTGGGTCATCATTCTGCTGGGGGCGGGCGCCGGGGGATGGGCGACTATTCGACTGTGCGAGGTCGCGCCGATCTCCTATGCCGCCGCGTCGGCGGCGATCGCCTACGGACTGGTGCAGGGCGGAGGCATCATCCACCGGTTGATCAGGGACAAGCCCATCAGTTGGCTGGCCTTCCCGTTTCTCATGATGTTGATGGCGACGTGTGGAATGCTTGGCGGGATGTTGGCGCGGCGTTGGTTGAGTCAACAGCACGCTGAATCCTGATAGTTGGACTCACAAGCAACCGAACCGAAACCTCTATCCCTGGAGCGAAGTTGAGCATTCTGGTCATCGACGTTGGTACGAGCAGCGTGAGGGCGGCGGTCCTTCGACCCGACGGGACACTCGAGCACGAGTTCGGTCACCACACACTGCCTGACTCCCCCGTGCCCGGCCTGGTCGAGTTCGACGCCACGACCTATGCCGCGGCAGCTCTCGACAGCGCCAGGTATGTCATTGCCGAAGCCGGGCCGGTCGACGCAGTAGGCATCAGCAACCAGCGTGCGAGCACAATCATCTGGGATCGACAGACCGGCGAGCCGGTGGCCCCCGCTCAGGGTTGGCAAGACCTGCGCACCCTTGGCGACTGCCTCGTGCTCAATGCCGAGGGATTTCACCTCGCCCCGAATCTGTCTGCCACCAAGATCTCCAACATTCTCGACGCCGTGGACCCGGGACGGCAGCAGGACCTCTGCTTCGGATCACCCGACTCGTGGATTGTATGGAACCTCTCGGGGGGACAAAGCCACATCTCGGATCTGTCAAACGCCGCCCTGTGGGGACTGCTGAGCCGTGACAGCACCACCTACAACGAGGCACTGCTCGAACGACTGCGTATTCCAATCGAGATGTTGCCCGAGATCGTCGACTCAACCGGAGAGCTTGCCATCGCAACGGTTCTCGACGGAGCCCCACCGATTCGTGGGATCGCAGGCGATCAACAGGCATCGCTGATCGGCCAGTCCTGTGTGACTCCCGGGATGGCGAAAATCACCTTCGGGACCGGCGGAATGCTCGACGTCTGCGTCGGACCGGAGCGCCCCTCCTTCGAGACTCGCGGAGAAGGCGGCTGCTTCCCAATGGTCGCATGGCGAGACAACGGTCAGGTGACCTGGGGCGCCGAGGCGATAATGCTCGCTGCCGGAACCAACGTGGAATGGCTCCGTGACGACCTCGGGCTGATTCCTGACGCTGCTGCATCTGATGAGATTGCGGCATCGGTGGACGACTCGGGCGGGGCCGTGTTCGTGCCGGCGCTCCTTGGCCTCGGAAGCCCACAGTGGGACTACGGGGCGCGGGGCACACTCTTGGGCCTGACCCGTGGGACGACGTCTGCCCATGTTGTGAGGGCGGTACTCGAAGGCGTTGCACATCGAGGCGCCGACCTGATCGAGTCCGCCGAAAAGGACTGCTCACTCAATCTCGAGTCGGTTCGAATCGATGGTGGCATGGCGGCAAACAGTGTCTTCGTTCAGGCGCTCGCTGATGCCTCACAGCGTCGAATCGAGGTCGCCCCAGTAATGGAGGCCACCGCCGTCGGTGCTGGGTATCTGGCCGGGCTCACGTCGGGCGCATGGGGTTCGTGGGACGAGATCGCCGCTGCGTGGGCTCCTGAGCGAGTTGTGGAACCAGGCGCCCCCCTCGACAGGGAACGCTGGAGTGACTCGGTCAAGCGGGCGATGGCCTGGTATCCCGAGCTCACCGAACTCGATTTCTGACCAGCCGAATCAACCCTTTGGCGGGCGACTGAACCGTTTCCCCGGCACCCCTGTGCTGTCTCGCGCTCACCGACACATGACAGGGGCCGGGCAGCGACGCATTCCTACGACACCGCCCGACCCCTGTGGATCTGATCCAGTGGGGTTGGATCAGTCGAGTTGGCGTTGATCAGTCGAGCTTGCCCAGTCCTCGGGAAACCCTGACGCCTGTGACTCCGAACAGAACCAGCGATGCGCCGATCAACACGGTCCAGACGACATTCGCACCGGTGAAGGCGAGTGATCGGGGCCGATCAGCAGGTGGATTGGCCGAAGCGTCGCCCAGAACCACAACCTCTACAGACTGCGGATCGCTGACCAGACCATTGGCGTCAACCACCTCGTAGCTGAACGATGCGGTTCCCTTGAACCCTTCGGCGGCTACGAAGGTCATCTCTCCTGTGGTCGGGTCGATAACCAGTGTGCCAACGCTGGGATCGGGAGCGTTGACGATTCGATAGGTAAAGGGCCCTGTGCCTATTGGTGTGATCGCCTTGATCGTGAGTGGCTTGGTTCCCTGCGTGGTCGGCTTGGTGACGCCACCGCCGGAGCCACTCCTGGCGCCGCCGGTTCCGTTACCACCGGTTCCGCCGGTGCCCGCTCCACCCATCGATGGGACAATGGTCAGAGTCGCCGTCGCGGTGTTCGAGTTCAGCGAGGATGCGTCGACGACCCGGTAGGTGAAGGTGAGCCGTCCGCTCGCTCCCGCCTTAGGTGTGACTGTCATCGCTCCGGTTGTGGCGTCGATGACCACCGTACCGAGCGCCGCTGAGGGAGCCGAGACGATCTCATATGTGAACGGTCCACTCCCATAGGGTGTCCGCGGTGTCTTGAGCACAGGCGTCGGTGACACACCGGCCGCTGCAACGGACCCGAGGTCTAGGTCATGGGCGACCGGGGTCACCACCACATCGAGAGTCGCTGTTGCGGATTCCAGCGTGTCGGGATCGATCACCTTGTAGGTGACCTGAGTGTTGCCCGACTTAGTGTTGGGGACATCCAGAGTGAGTCTGTTTGTTCCGGTGGCAACAGTTGCCGTGCCCCAGCCGGTGGGAAGTCCCGAGACCAGTTGGAATATCGCTGGCCCAGTCGCTATCGGGCTTGGCAACACGACAGGTGTGGATGAGCCACTGGGAACAGTTCGGGTACCATCGGCAGCGACAGGTGAAACAGTCACGGTCGCGCTCTTGGGTGCCGACCAGATATCGTCAGCGCCCTTCACCCGATAGGTGATCTGTAGCGTTCCCGAAACACCGTCGCCCGGAGTCGCACGGATCCCGGTTGCTGTTGCCAAGGCCGTGCCGCGGGCCAAGTCGAGTCCGCTGACGATTTCATAGGTCCACGGACCATCACCCACTGGAGTCGCGCTCAGATCGATCGGCAATGGCGAATCCGACGCAACGCTGGAACCGCTGAGCGCATCGGTGACCGGACGGACCGTGACGGTGACTGTCCGGGTGGTGGCGACGCCATCCAAACCGGTGGCGGTGTAGGTGAACGTCACTGTCCCGCTATGCCCCTGGGGGTCATAGGTGATGACTCCCGTGGCCGGATTGATCGACGCGGCACCCTTTGTCGGGGCAGTACCGATTGAGTAGGTCAGAGTCGAACCACCAGACGGTGGCGTTCCCACGGACTCAGGTGGCGTGATCGTGATCGGCGTGTCCGCCTGAGCATCAGCGCTCACGTTGGCGATATACGGGTGGACCGTGACGGTTACCGTGCCGGTGTTGGAGGTGACGCCGTCTGCGTCATCAGCCGTGTATGTCGCGGTGAAGGTGCCTGATGAACCATCGGTCACCGAGTAGGAGATCACCCCAGTGGCAGCGTTGACGGTGGCCGAGCCCTTCGATGTGTTGGTCACTCGGACGAAGGTGAAGGCACCGGTTCCGGCAGGGGTCGGTATGGCAACGCTTCCGCCGGCTTCGCCATCGGAGTTGAGCGTCAGATCGAGGACCCTGTCCACCACAACGGGGGTAACGGTCAGGGTTGCCGTGGCCGGAGCCGACCACACATCATCAGAGCCCTTGACCCGGTAGGTGACGGCCAAGGTGCCGGACACTCCCGATTCCGGTGTGATCCGAACACCGCTCGCCGTCGCGACAGCCGTACCCCTAGATGAGTCGAGACCGCTCACGATCTCATAGGTCCAAGGTCCGTCACCTACGGGAGTTGCGTTCAGGTTCGAGGCGAATGGCACCTCTGATGTCGCAACTGTCGCGCTGAGTGCAGCGACGACCGGCGCGACGGTGATGTTCGCCGTTCGGGTCGTGGTCACACCGTCGACATCGCGAACCGTATAGGTGACGGCCACTTCTCCACTGTGTCCCTGGGGGTCATAGGTGATCGCTCCGGTTGACGGGTTGATCGACGCCGAACCCTTTGTTGGGGTGCCGATCGTGTAGGTGAGCGGTCCTGATCCGATCGCCGTCGGAGCAGCGAGAGTCACATCATCAGAGGCGGTTGTGCTCGCTCCGCTGACGGTTGACAGGTAAGGGTGAACGGTGATCGTCGAGGTCGCCGCAGCGCTGTCGACTCCCCCGTCGCTGGCCTTGAGCCCAACGGTGTAGATGCCCGAGGCGCCATTGGCAGCTGTGTAGGTGACGGCACCTGTTGTTGAGTTGACCGACGCAACCCCAGCGGATGGATCAGCGGTCTTTGAGAAGGTGACTCCCGATCCTCCCGATACCGTCGGCGCCGAGGACGTACCTGAGGCGTCGCCATCGGAGTTGAGGGTGAGCTCAAGTGTCGTGTTCGATACGACTGGAGCGACGTTCAAGGTGACCGTCGCCGGGTCAGACGCGATCCCGTAGGAATCGGTCGCAACGTAGCTGAAGGTCACCGGGCCGGAGTGACCAGCGCTGGGCGTGAAGTTGATGGCGCCAGTTGTCGCGTTGATCGTTGCCGTACCGCCACTTGCTGGCTGGGTGACTGTGTATGTGAATGGGCCAGTACCGACGGGGGTGACCGAGTTGGGCAGCGCCACAGGTGATCCTGCTGTCGTCGATGCGCTACGACCCGATGCCACCGGCTTTACGGTGACTGTTCCGGTTCCCTCGGTCATCGACTGTGTCGAGTTGGCTCCAACAGCCCGGTACTTGAAGGTGGTCGTGCCTGATGTTCCTGCTGCGGGAGTGAAGCTGGGCACACCGGAGGAATCGATCGAAGCTGTGCCCCGTCCGGCTGGCGCAGCAGTCGAGATTACATAGCCACTGATTGGCGTACCGGTGACCGTCGGAGTTGAGAGGGTGATCGTGGATGGCGAAATCGACGCTGTTCCTGACCCCGCCGATGAGCCGATGATCGGGTGCCATGAGCCGCTGGATGTGGTGCTCTGTGGGGTGTTTCGCGGTGATGTCGTGTAGTAGTTGTCGCTGGAGTCGACAGTTGCGGTCAGCGCCGAGAACGATCCAGTTCCATTGGTAGTTGCAGTGGCAACAGGCACGGTGATGACAGGAAGCTCGGTGCCTGATATGAGTTGGTCAGACGGGTTGACGTCGTAGGTGCAGCGGTAGTCCCCAGCATTGGGTACACATGACCACCCTGTCCCTGTTGGAGTCGAGGTGATTTGGGTCTCTGCCGGTGTGGTGAGGTCGACAACGATGTCGTTCTTCTCCGGTCCGCCCTCATTCGCGACCTTTGGCCTCACGACGACACTTCCCGGCTGGCCCACGTCCTTCTGGCCGATGTTGTTAGCGGTAACCAAGAGTTCTGGCGGCAGGGGGTCAACCGATGCGATCTTGAGGAAGTTGATCTCGTGGACGTTGTAGGAGCCACCGGTTCCAGCGGACCATCCGAACTTGAATGTCGGATTGGATGCGAACTCCACCGGCTGAGCAACATTCACCAGCGGTGTAGCTGTGTCAGAGACGTCTCCCCCGGACCCTGAGGCGACATAGACCTTTACTCTCGGCGACGCATCAGTAGGCGGATCTATGACAACTCGGGCCTTGCGTAGAGCAGCGCTCCGGACCGACGTTCCCGTGTTATCGATTCCATCGGAGTAGTCAACCGGTGTACCCAGCAGACAGTACCCGTGGAGCTGATCGGCAGAAGCCGGACCACGAACTGCAACGGAGTCCGGGTTGAATGGCGGCCGGATGGCACACTCGGATGAGTTGTTCGAGTATCCAAAGTTGCCAAATGCATCAAAGCCCACGCCCAATAGGGCGTCCTTGAGCCCCGGGGTCGAGTTGTTGAAGTGATAACCCAGACTTCCACCCGGGCCGCCGGGCTGAGTCAGGCTGGTCGTACCCTTAGTGAGAAAGAACGAGATGCCGTCAGCGCCGTCTCCTCCGTACTGGTAGAACTGAAACTCGATATCGAGCCCGGCCTTTGTTGGCAGAGCGTGGTCGTAGAGCAGAAAGCCTGCCTGGTTTCCCACTGCATTGGTTAGCCTCAGCGCGCCCGTTCCGGGTGTATCGCTCGCTCCAGAACATTGGCCCGGAACGTTTGCGTTGGCTGTGCCCGAAGCTGTCAGGCAGGGCGTGAACCCCGATCCACCGATCTTGTATTTCGTCGAGGTCACCGACCCGTTCATGAACGAGTCCTCGAGCAGAGTCGTTCCGCCGCCTGCAGCGGAAGCCTGTGACGGAGCTAGAACCACCGTCGTTGTCGCCACTAGGGCCACGGCACTGGCCGCTATAAGTGCCTTGTGGAGAATCCGACGGGCTCTCTGAACTCTGCTGACCATGGTTTCCTCCGACCGACGGGAACCAGAACCGAACAGGGACTTGGATCTGCACGATTCCGTAGTTGACAACGACAACCACGTCGACCTTGGGGACGACAGGTCTCAATCGGTGGAAGTGCGACAGATCCTTAGGTTTTTGCTCAGGGAAGTTTCGACAGGCGCTTCTTGTATTGGTGAGCCCTCACGCCCACCTTGGTGACCTGTTTGACCGTCCCACATGCAAAGTGACTCACGTCCGGTGCTATGCCTGACGGTAGAGTGGTACCCGTCGGTGAGTCGTTCGGGTGACCGCGGCTCGGTGTCACAACCGGGTTGAGGAAGGTCGGGACTCCACAGAGCATGGTGCTGGCGAGAGCCAGGTCGGAGTGATCTGACGGTACAGGGCAACAGAGAGCAAACCGCCGATGGCTCCTTCGGGAGTACAGGTAAGGGTGAAACGGTGCGGTAAGAGCGCACCAGCGTCGGGAGCGATCCCGGCGGCTGGGTAACCCCCACCAGGAGCAAGGCCAAGCAGTGGGAGCGGACGGCTCGTTCCCGGTCCTCGGATCGGAACCCACGGGTAGGCCGCATAGATGGATGGTCACCTAACGGGACACCCGCAAGGGTCCCGGGCACAGAATCCCGCCTACAGGGCGACTCACCGACACGCCCCGACCTCTACGGGACGATGTTGAATCGCGAGGCAACGGTCCCATTCCATATCGGTACCGATATGATTTCGCGATGGCCACTGAAACCTACTCGCGACACTTGGTGCGTCGTGCACGGAGGGAGGCTGGGCTCTCCCAAGCCGAACTCGCCCAACGAGCCAACACGAGCCAAGCCGCAGTATCGGCCTATGAATCCGGAAAGCGCTCCCCTTCTGTGGACACCCTGACCCGACTACTCACTGCCGCAGGTTTCGAACTACGAATGCGTCTGTCACTGCCCGATACTCATGATGCAACCCGCCGGCTGGCCGAACAGCACCTCGGGGACGAGGTCCTCGACAGGTTCAACGAACGTCAACGCGAGCGTGTCGCCACACAAGGTGAAGGCCGATGACAGAATTGGATCACGCTTCGATCCTCACTGTCCTCGAGGCTCATTCGGTTCGATTCGTTGTCATCGGAGGCATCGCTGCGGAGCTCCGCGACCTATCACTGCTGCCCACCATCGACCTAGATATCACTCCAGCCCGCGACGAACAGAACCTGCTTGCCCTGGCTGACGCATTTGATGAGTTGGAAGCCGGACTCCTGACAGCCGATGAGCACGGAACATGGTTTCCCCGCTTCCCAACCGACAACTGGGCCCAATACAGCACACTTCACCTAACGACCGTTCACGGGCCTCTCGACATCGTGTTCGCCCCAGATGGAGCGCCAAACGGGTTCGATGCACTGGTAGGCGACGCCACGCGAGTCACAGTCGGCGAAGCACAACCACTCGTCATCTCAGTAGCTACTTGGATCCGGTTGAAGGAGGCTTCAGGCAGAGCGAAGGACCTTGAGCACCTGGACCGCTACTCAGAGGACCACCGGCAGGCCGACCACTGATGTGGGCGATCACCTAACGGGATACCCGCAAGGGCCCCGGGCACAGAATCCTGCCTACAGGGCGACTCACCGACACGCCCTGACTCTCTACCTCAACTACACCTCTAACGGAACCGGTCAAAAGGTGATTGCCGGGTTTCTATGCGGATTGGATGGCGGGCTTGTTGATCCAGGCCTTGGTGGGGACTTTCGGTGGGGTGGGGCGCTTCGTGAACCGTTCGGGGTGCCCGTTGGCCGCGGCGTCGAGGGTCCCTTGGGGGTGGTCAACAACGGGACACTCAACCTCAACAGCCAAGGCGGCGGCTGGGCAGTGAGACTGAGAACGAACCTCGTGAACAACGGGACCGTCAACATCAACGGCCAAACCCTAATGGACGCCGCAAACACCACCTACACGAACAATGGCACCACCAGCCTCGGTGCCGGTTCGGCCCTCCACGGCAATTCGTCATCCGCCACGTTCACACAGTCGTCGACCGGAACGCTCGCCACCACACTCGATGCCGCAACCGATTCGATCGGCAAGATCACCGGATCCGGTACTCGAAACCTGGCGGGCACGTTGAAGGTATCGGCGATTGGTTCCCTCACCGCCGGCAAGACCTACGCGATCGTGGCAGGCACAACGGTGTCGGGCACACATTCGGGACAACATCATTCCCCAACCACCCATTCACCATCGCCTACAGCCCCAACAACGTGACCATCACCGCTCAGTGAACGATCTCGGCATAGTGACCACCGCGGCACAGTGAACGATCCCACGATGACTCGTCGAACAGTCCTCGGGTGCACTCGGAGGCCCTCAGTTAGCCGACTCCGGGCCTGGCCTGCTTCTGTTGCTTCGCTACCGGCGATGCCCCGAGACCAGGCTCGGAATCCGCACAATCTGCTCGTCTTCAAGCCCTATGGGGTCTCGGCCGGTCACTATGACGAACAGTTCGGGATAGTGAGCTCTCAGATCGATCACCATCTCGGTGACTCTTCCGTTGGCCCAGTGTGCGCCGTCGAGCACGACCGCAGTGGAGCCAGAGACCGCTCCGTCCTCGAGGCCCGTGAGGCTATCGGAGGCCAGATCCACCCAGACGACTCGCTCGTAGACATCCTGGGTCTCGCTCCAACGTCGCACCAGCCGAGACTTACCGCTCTGTTCAGCGCCCAAGATGGAGAGTTGTCCGGGGTATCTGGCCAGAGCCGTGATAGCGGCACACAGCGGGCCGGGATCCAGTGATCTCACCGGCTCGTTCGTCACACCCGGACTCCTTGAGACGTCGTGACACAAGGAGACGTCATGGTTGAGGACTCGCTCCCACATTCGACTCAGTTGAGGTCCGGGACCAACGCCGAGCCCCTCGCGCAGGGCATGGCGCGTCTGCCCGAAGACACTCAGAGCCTCGGCGTGCCGGCCCGCCAGAAACAGGATGTGCATGACTGTTGCAGACCGAGTCTCCCGAAGCGGTTCGCTCAGCGCCATCTGTCTGGCTTGGTCCACTGTCGCCGCGCACGATTCGCGTGTTGACGCCCCACCCGAATACGCCTCACCTCTCAAGGCACAGTCGAGCAGCGAGGAGAGCATCTCGTCCTCGACTGTCAGGTGCTCCAACTCCAAGCTCTGAATCAGCCCGGTGAACTCAGCGCTGGTCCCGATCATCCCGAAGGGATCAGACCATCGGGACAGGGCACGACGATAAGTCGCAAACGCCTCAAGAGGCTGATCCGCTCCCAACGATCTGGCTGATCTGACCAGGTGGCGGAACTCCCACAGGTCCATCTCATCGATTCTCAGCCGATAGCTGTTGTGCTCTGTGGTCAGCCATTGGCTTCCGGATGCGCTGGTGAGCGGCTCGACGACCTTGCGCAGTCTCGCGATCTGTGCCTGAAGCGCGTTCTGCGGGTCACGCTCCGATCCGATCGGATCGAGGACCTCGATCAGAGAACCGACCGAGACCGGCGTGTTGGCGTTGGCTACGAGCGTGGCGACGATCAGACACCGCTTAGACCCACGCATCTGAAGAGCAACGCCCTCTCTACTGAGGCGCAGTCCCCCGAAAATCTCTGCTCTAAGTGACCCCACTACTCAACCTCCCCATCGTCGCCGCTTCCCAGCCAGCCCGCGGAACTCCAGCCTGTTCCGCCTACCTCGTTCTCGTGTCAGCGACTTGTCAGCGGACAAGGCCATGATCACATAGCCACACTCTATTGAGTGCAAAGACCCGGAGTAGAGGAGATTGACATGAATTCCAGAACCAGGCGCCTGCTGGCGCTTCTTGCAGCAGGCCTAGTCGCGATTCTCGGGCTACCCGCCGTGGTGTCCGCCAGCGGAGAGCCACCGGTGGCAATCGATGACTACGCGGACTACGACCTGGGTCTGGTCACCAACCTCGATGACCCCCCAACCCTTTCGATCGACGTGCTGGGAAATGACTCCGACCCAGAGGGCGACACGCTCTCGGTCATCTCGGTGACTACCGGGATGAACGGGGGGACTCTCAGTTGCGAGACCGTCGATGGCAAATGCATGTTCAAACCACTTCCCATCTCACCCGACTTCATTCCAGGGGGAGACACGTTCCAGGTGACGATCTCGGACGGGACCTCCACGACCCAATCGTTCGTATACGTCACCACTGTAGGCACTCTGCCTGTCGACCCACCGACTTGCATCGACCCGACCAATGGGCTCAACGACACCGGTCTGGTCACTGGATACGAGTGGCTCGCGTGCACTGGCGAGACCAGCAATGGCTTGGTCAACAACTTCAGCCCACTGCTGCCATCCACCGGTGCGTCCTCCCTGTTGATCACCAGCGGGACTGTGGAAGCAGCCATGCCTCCGAATGACGAGACTGGAGAGACCGGAGCGGTTGAACAAGCAAATACCTACAGAGGAGCCAATGATGTACAGGTACTGAAGCTCAACCTGACCGTACCTGCAGGAATGTCCTGCCTGGCGTTCGACTTCGTCTTCGGCAGCGAGGAGTACCCCGAGTTCGTGAATACGTCGTTCAATGACGGGTTCCTGGCCGAACTCGATAGTCACACCTGGAGCGTAGAAGGCCAGACAATAACCGCACCTGACAACTTCGCCTTCGACAGCGGAGGTGATCTGGTCAGCATCAACAGCACGTTCTTCGCACCGGAACGCGTGATCACCGAGACCGGCATGCAGTACGACGGATCCACTCCTCGGCTCAGGGCTCAGACCCCGATCACACCGGGTGCACACTCCCTCTATCTCTCGATCTTCGACGCCAGCGACAACATCTTGGACTCAGGTGCTCTGATCGACAACCTGCGTGTGAGCGCTGCTGCCGCAGCCGATTGTGGCAAGGGAGCTGTTGTCGAGATCGCAGTGGACGACAATTGGACCACCACCGAAGAGAAACCGGCACTCGGAAACGTAACGACCAACGACCTTCTTGCAGCTACTGCCACCCCCACGGTCCTGGTGGCCACTCAGCCAGCCAATGGAACGGCGCAGTGCACTACAGCTGGCCTTTGCTCGTACACGCCGAATCTCAACTTCAATGGAGTCGACTCGTTCACCTACCTGATCGAGGACGGTCTCGGAGCCAATGACAACGGAACGGTGACCATCACCGTCGGCCCTGTCAACGACGCCCCTACTGCTCAGAATGACTCGATCACCACCGAGGAGGGAGTGCCGGGCTCAACGAATGTTCTGGCCAACGACTCCGATATCGATGGTGATTCGCTGACCGTGATCGGACAGGCCCAGGGCGACAACGGCTCGGTTGCCTGCACTGGGGCCGGTGTCTGTACCTACACACCCAATGCCGGCTTCGTCGGAAGTGACTCGTTCTCCTACACCATCAGCGATGGAAACGGTGCGACAGACACAGCCATCGTCAATGTCACCGTCACTGAGTCGACTACCCCACCGGCAAACAACCCGCCGGTCGCGGTCGATGACACCGGGACAAGCACCGACGGTGCCGCCGCGAATGTTTCGGTCCTGGCCAATGACACCGACGCCGACGGCGACACCCTCACCGTCACCGGTTCCACACAACCAGCAAACGGGACAGTCAACTGCACATCGAGCGCCTGCACCTACACACCCAACGCAGGCTTCGAAGGCACCGACACCTTCACCTACACCGTCTCGGACGGCAAAGGCGCAACCGACACAGCAACCGTCACCATCACAGTCACCCAAACATCACCACCGGCTGGTTGTGTCAAGGACGAGATTGCAATCGTCCTCTCGGGTGGACTCTCCGGTGGGTACACCGGCTGTATCGACTCCGGTGACCTGAAGGTGACCCGTGACGACTTCGGCATCTCGTCGGTGAAGGGCTCGGTCATGGTCCCGTCTCTCAAGGGAGGCAGCGGGCAGGCCAAGATCACCGTCGATGTCGAGCGACTCTGGATCCTGCCCATCTACCTGGGTAAGACGAAGATCAAGGACTCCAATGCCGGAATCAACGCATCGGCCTACAGCGTGATCAGTGGAGTATCCGGCTCGGGTAATCAGGCGAGGGTCACTGGCTCTGGTCTCGCGGGCAAATGGTGGAACTTCAACGTCTTCAACATGGTGCTCGACATCACCGACCGTTAGGCCCGCCGGAAGGGCGCTGGGTGGGACGAAATCTGTTCTCCCCACCCAGCCTTTCCGTTTCAGAGTCACTCAGCTCAAGGGATCACGCGGTTCAGGGAGTCGCTCAGGCCAACCCACCTCAGATCAGCTCACTTCCGATCCACCTACCCAGGAGGCCACGATGAGAGTCCCAGAACTGAAAACCTGTCAGATCATCACCCTTGCGCTCTCGGCTCTAATGCTCTCGATTGTGCTCGCGTCCTGCTCCAGCGACGAGGGCACCAGTTCAACGACCACGACAGGGGCCGTCGAATCCGCCATGACGGACTCGTCGGATACGGCGCCCTCAACACAGACCAGTCAACCCGCCGACGACGATGAGCCCAAGGATCTCGAGGAAGACTTCCCTTGTGATCTATTAACCGATGATGAGATCACTCAGATAGCGGGCAACCCACTCGACGGAGATGTCATGACCGGAGACGTGGACGAGAACGGCGTTCAATACAGCGCCCGGAGTTGTGTCTGGACCGGAAAGACGCCGGATGTAGCCATGGAGGTCACGCTAAATGTCAGCACGTCGGCGGACTTTCCGAAGGGACAGTCGACCTGTCCCCCGCCACTCGATCGGGCAACACCGGTCACCGGCGTTGGCGAGTCAGCAAACTGGCTGTGGATAGATGCCGGCACAGAGGAGAAGGTGGGTGAACTCAGAGTCTGCAGCGCGGACAATTTCCTGAAGATTCAGACAAGCGGAACCTTCAACGAGGCACAGCAACAGGACGTGGCAAGATCCATCGCAGAGAAGGCTCTCTCAGACCTCTAGACCGCTCAGTCTCTAGGACGCTCAGCCTCTCGACCCTTCCAGCCCTGACCGCTCCGGCACTGGCCGCTCAGGTCTCTTGTCCGATTCGCTCTTGAGTCAGGTCACTGTTTGGGATGGTTGTTCGGCGCATCAATTCGATGACAACTGCGAGTGAGTCCTACGAGCGATCATGGCGCATGTCCATCTGATAGTCGTGGGGCCCTTTCACAGGCTCATTCCGTGCGACGACATCGTGGGTCACATCCACCCCCGCCGAGTCGAGCGCCCGAGCGAAACGCGTTGTGTGACCCCTTAGGGGATCGTCGTTTCAGGCAGTCACATAGACGGGCGGCAGGTCGGTGGGAACATGTTGCCCCGATATGTGAGCGCCTGCTGAATCCCCGCCGAGCACGATTCTGGTCGGATCGACACCAAGCTCCTCGGCATTTTCCACAACATGGCGAACAGCCGAAGCGACCTCTTCGACCTGGGTCGGATATCGGCCCGCTGGGGCGAGTGTGCACTCCATGCCAACCGTGGTGAAACCCTCCGCGGCAACCAGTTTGAGCCACGAGCGGGCATCGTCCTTTGTGCCGCCAATGAAGCCACCGCCATGGACCCACACAAAGGTCGGAAGAGCTTCTCTGGTTGGGTTGACAGTGGCCGTCGGCCTGCCGCCAGGCCATCGTGGGGTGAACACGTCCAGTCGGTTTGATCGGCCGCTGCCGTAGCTCCGGTCGAGCGCGACGGTATCCACATCCAGCGGCTCGACAGCCTCATTCGCCCTGAGCCGATCGTTCCGTTCGGAGTCGGCCCGTGCACGAGTCGCTTGAGCACCAGAGCACTCGGCCACGGAGAACGCGTCCATGCGAGCCCCAGACCCGCGACACCAACGCAACCGACGAGCCCTGCCCGGCGAATCAGAGATGACGTCACTCTTGGCTCCGGCCCTCGGACCTATAGCGAGTAATTGAGCCACAACCACCCTTCAGAAACTTGGAACGATATTGAACCCGCGGAGTACCGGTCGATCACGCTCCACATCCACCAGCGACACGGCGCCCGTATCAAGGTGGGTTCTCCACGAATGAGAATCGTCGACGCCAAGCGCCCAAGCCACTGCCGCCTTGATCGGCGAGACATGGGATACGACCAGAATGACGCCCTCCCCCCTGGCCCGCTCAGCCAGGTCGACACATGCCCCACGAACCCGCTCACCCACGTCGCTCAGCGACTCACCACCCGGTGGGGCGAAATGAAGATCAGATCTCCACGCCCGCCACGTCTCGGGCGACACCTGATCAATCGGCAGACCATCGAAGTCCCCATAGTCCATCTCTATGAAGCGCTCGTCGATCTCCACCGGCAATCCGACGAACTCAGCGGTCTGGCGCGCACGAAGCAGCGGACTCGACACAACGGCGCGAACCTCACCGTAGACACCTGCTCGCACCGACTCAGCTATGCGGCCAGCCTGCTCGAGCCCAAAATCGTCCAGAGGTGGATCGAGTCGTCCCAGCAACTGGCCTGAGGCATTGGCTTGGGTGCGCCCGTGGCGCAACAGGACTATCCGTGGGGGACTGGCCGAATCGGCAGTCATGATCCCATCACCGACCGGTCCAGTTGCCCCGTCGACAGGAACTTCTGCCGTCGCAGCGGATCATCGAGTCCGAAGCGCCCATATGCCCATATCGCCGCACCGATGCCGATCACCTCCATCACGAGACTCCAGAACCCTCGCGAGAGCTCGGGAGCGGGTCCGGGCGTGAACGACAGACCCATGAACGGCCACCAGAACGTTCTGGCATCCATGAAGGCTCCATCGAGAATCAGGTGAACGTAGAGCCCGATCGGCAGGCCAAGTAGTTGTCTTCGCAACAGGCGCCGCTTCTGTGTGGCGATCATGACCACCGCGAGGACAAATGTCGCTGCTCCGAGCGAATGCAGCGGTCCCCCTCCGAAGGGCACCTCGATCACGGGAAGCACCGCTCCGAGAGCCACAAGTCGGTAGTCGAGAGCCGGTGACTGGAACACCATCCAGGTGAGGATGATCGACATTGCAGCAAACCAGATGATCATCGCGAACCGTTCAGGCTACGAGCAGGCAACCACAGTCCGGACACACCGCTGAGCGGGGCTCCGTCGCGTGACGGACCTGCTCGGCCTGGGCCGAGGGAAGCTCCAGATGGCAGCCGCCACAGCGACGACCTGTCAGTTCCGCTACCGCAATTCCGCCCAATTGGACCCGCAGCGCCTCATAAAGCTCCAACATCTGAGCATCGACGGCATCCGCCGCTGACGACCGTTCACCGGCGACTGCGGCGAGCTCTGCGTCGATCTCGGCCTCTGCAACCGTGATCCGAGCCTCCAGATCGCCAATTCTTCCTTCGATGCCTGACGCCGATTCCCTTGCCGAGTCAAGGCGTTCCAAAACGGGGTCAGCCTCCTCCATGATCTCGAGGGCTCGGGTCTCGAAGTTGTCCTGATTGGAGCGAAGCTGAGCAAGTTCCTGCTGTAGCGAGCCGAGCTCCTTGGGGTCCTTGACCGACCCGTCATAGAGAGACCTGTCGATGGCATCAGCACGATCTGAGATCAGCGACGCGTGGTCCTCGGCCTCTTTCTGGGCCTTGTGAAGCTCCTTCAGTTCGGCGCTGATCCCTTCGAGAACCTTGACCTGATCTGCAAGCTCACCCTGAGCGGACTTCAACTCGACTCGCAGGTCCAGGTGCTCACGTCGATACCGCAACTGTGTTGCCCGCGTATCGAGTTCCTGAACCGGAAGAAGGTCACGCATCTGAGCCACGTCTGCCACGACAGAACCCTACTTGGTAGAACTCTTCGGTGGACTCCGTCACCCCGATCGGAGCTTCGACACTTTGCCCCGCCGATTAGGCTGACCGCGTGGCAGCATCACCTGATTCCAATGACAACAATCTACGCTCCGTAGACGCGGGGCCCGACAAGTCCGAATCCGACCATGCCGAGTCGGCCGTCACGGAGCAGGTGAGGCCCGCGGAGATCGTTGGCTCATTGGACACAGACACCAAGATCAGACTCGTCTCCGGTAAGTCGTTCTGGCACCTGCAACCGTTGCCCGACTTCGGCCTGACAGAGATCATGGTCACTGATGGCCCTCACGGCCTGCGGCGACAGGAGACGACGGCCGATCACCTGGGAATGAACGCTGCGCGCTCTGCGACCTGCTTCCCGACGGCCGCCGCTCTCGGATCGACCTGGGACATCGACCTCATCGAGGAGGTCGGCTCCGCGTTGGGCGTCGAGGCACTCGATCAGGGTGTGTCGGTTGTGCTCGGACCTGGACTCAACCTCAAGCGACACCCAGCAGGTGGACGCTGTTTCGAGTACTTCTCCGAGGACCCCCACCTGAGCGGAAAGCTCGCCGCGGCGATGGTCCGCGGCATCCAGAGTCAGGGTGTTGGAACGTCGATCAAGCACTATGCCGCCAACAATCACGAATCCCACCGCCTGGTTGTAGACGCAATCATCGATGAGCGAACTCTTCGAGAGATGTACCTGCGTGGTTTCGAGATCGCGGTACGCGAGTCTCAGCCGTGGACCGTCATGTGCGCTTACAACAAGGTCAACGGCACCTACGCCTCGGAACATCACGAACTGCTGACAGCGATCCTGCGAGACGAGTGGGGTTTCGAAGGTCTGGTGATGACCGACTGGGGTGCGGCCAACGATCGAGTCGCCGGCATCAAGGCGGGGCTGGATCTGGAGATGCCAGGAAGCAACGGGGCTTTCACCCAGGAGATCCTCGACGCTCTCGACGATGGCGCTCTGAGTGCAGATGAGCTCGACCGATGCGCGGAGCGAGTCGTCCACCTGATCCAACGGGGGCAGCAGCACGCTCGTGTCGATTCGAACTCCGATGTCTCCCACCATGCGCTGACCCGTCGAGCCGGCGCCGCAGGAACAGTTCTCCTGCGAAACATTGGCGTCCTGCCGCTGTCAGCCAAGGGTCGCATCGCTGTCATCGGCGAGTTCGCCGAGACGCCCAGATATCAGGGGGCTGGCAGCTCACAGGTCACCCCTAAGCGTCTCGACAACGCGCTGACTGCTCTGCGCGAGCGGGTGGGCGCCGATGCGACCGTGACCTACTCCCCCGGTTACGACGCTGCCACAGGCGAGACAACGCTTGATCTGATCGAGTCCGCTGCCCGCGCTGCAACCGATGCCGATGTGGCTGTGGTCTTCGCCGGACTTCCGGGATCCTACGAATCAGAGGGCTTTGACCGACCTT
>CAUJEC010000086.1 GCA_963169245.1 Actinomycetota bacterium | reverse complement strand
TCAGGCGTCGCCGTTCTCAACCTGTTGCGTCAGAACATTCGACCCCGCGACATCCTCACCCAGGCGGCGTTCGAGAACGCGATCGCAGTGGTCATGGCACTCGGTGGTTCGACCAACGCCGTACTTCACCTGCTGGCCATTGCTTGGGAAGCGGGCGTGGACCTGCAACTCGACGACTTCAACAAGGTTGCCGCCAAGGTCCCGCACCTTGCCGATACGACGCCCCACGGCAAGTACCACATGCTCGACGTGGACCGCATCGGCGGTGTCCCTGTCGTCATGAGGATGCTTCTCGAGGAGGGTCTGCTCCACGGGGACGAGATCACCGTCACTGGCCGTACGGTTGCGGAGAATCTGGATCTGATCAACCCTCCGGGACCTGATGGCGAGGTCGTTCATGCCTTCGACAATCCGATCCACGAGATAGGTGGACTCGCGATCCTCAAGGGCTCGCTCGCTCCCAATGGATCGGTGGTCAAGGTCGCCGGAATCGACTTCGACCACTTCGAGGGTCCGGCGCGTGTGTTCAACGGTGAGGCGGACGCCATGGACGCTGTGCTGGGCGGACGGATCAACGCCGGTGACGTCGTGGTCATCCGATACGAAGGGCCAAAGGGTGGTCCGGGAATGCGAGAGATGCTCGCAATCACCGGAGCCATGAAAGGCGCTGGTCGCGGTGGGGACTCGGCCCTCATCACAGATGGCCGGTTCTCGGGCGGCACACACGGCTTCTGCATCGGCCACGTCGCTCCCGAGGCTGTGGATGGTGGTCCGATCGCGTTCATCGAGGAGGGAGACACGATCCGCATCGACGTTCGTGACCACTCGATCGACCTGCTTGTCGACGAGGACACTCTCGCCGCTCGAAAGGCTGATTGGAAGCTGCCCGAACCTCGCTACACCACTGGAGTGCTCGCCAAGTACGCGGCTCTTGCGAAGGGTGCCGACAAGGGCGCGATCACAGCCCCCTGACGGTTGCCGACGCTCCGATCAGGCCCGAGAACCATTCACTCGATGGAGATGACTGACTCCGCGCTCCCAATTGCGGGTTGGCCCGCGATCGTGACGCGCGGTCTGCATAAGAGATTCGGCACCCAGGTTGCTGTCCGGTCTCTCGACCTCGACATTCCCGTAGGCAGCTTCTGTGGCATCGTCGGTCCCAACGGGTCAGGTAAGACCACAGCCCTCCGGATGATGACTGGTCTTCTTCGACCTGATCATGGTCAGGTCTGGATTTCGGGGCACGACACCTGGGAACAACCGGCGATCGTCAAGAGGCTGCTCGGAGTCGTTCCCGATCCGCTCAACCTCTTTGAGCGGCTCAGCGCCCGTGAACTGCTGTCGCATCTTGGCGAAATTCGACAGATGGACCGAGAAGTTGTTGCTCGACGTGCCTCGGAACTCCTCGACATCATGGATCTCGGTGAGTCGGTCGACAAACAGATCGGCGGCTACAGCCATGGAATGCGAAAGAAGACCGCGATCGCGGCGGCCCTGTTGCACCGGCCGGCGGTTCTGGTTCTCGATGAACCCTTCGAAGGAGTCGATCCGGTCTCGGTGCTGGCTGTGCGTTCTGTTCTTGACCGGTACAGGGCGGCGGGTGGGACCGTTGTCTTCTCGTCCCACACCATGGAACTCGTCGAGAAGATGTGCGACTACGTCGCTGTCATGTCCAAGGGTGAACTCCTGGCTGCAGGGTCTACGAGTGACCTCAAAGAGGGGGTGACCCTGGAACAGGCGTTCATCACTCTGGTGGGTGTGGACCCGGTTGATTCCGCCAAGTTGGCGTGGCTCGATGGAAGCGACGTGACAGCACCTGGTGGGACGAGCGGATCACGGGGCACGCACTCGGTCTCTGGTGATGACTGAGACCCGACAGTCGTTCTGGAGACCCATCCGGGCGATCCTCAAGCTCAAATGGGCGCTGGTGGTCGGGGGAGCCAAAGGCTCATTCCAGAACAAGCTCCAACTTGTTATCTCGGTGACCGTCTCGTTCGCTCTGGGAGCTGCAGCAATGATCGGCCTGGCCACGCTTGGTCAGGCCACCTCGGTCGCCTCCGACATGATCATTGTCATTCTCGTGGGAACTGCCGCCGGTATGGCGCTGCTGTCCGCTGCAACGGGAGTCGAGGCGTCCCTCGATCCGAGGCAACTCGCCTCCGAACCTCTGAGCGCCCCCCAGTTGGGGATCGGAATGCTGCTCTCGGCGGTTGTGGGCCCATCAGCGCTGCTCGCATTCCTCAGCGGAGTCGGAATCTTCCTCGGGTGGCGAAGCGGCCAGGTTCTCAACGATCTGATGCTCCTGGCCGTTGTCCTGGCGTGGTGGGCCACTCTGATTCTCATGAGTCGAGCAACAGCGAACATGCTTGGAATGTGGGCGACAGGGAGGTTCCGTCAGCTCGCTCAGGCGGGAGCTGCCACAGCAGGACTCGCCGGTTGGTTCATCTCGCACCTGATCTCGCGATATCAGGACCGTTGGAATGCCGAGGGACTCAGGGTGCTCGCCAAGTACGCCCGATTCAGTCCCCCTGGCCAACTTGGTGTCGCTGTCGGCCTGGACGGGACCGAGGCAGCGCTCGCCTTGATGCTGGGCGTGTCGTGGCTGCCGTTGTTGGTCTGGTTGTCGATCACGAGTACCAGGAGACTGATCACGGTGCCGCCCGTGATCACGGAAGGCAGATCCTCGAGGAGGAATCGGAGACGACGCCAGGCGGGTGTGGAGATCGACCCCTCGCTCACCGCCGGGGCACCAGACACTGCCCAGCCGGCGGGCCTCTGGCGTGCGCTTGGTTTCATAGTCCGGATCCGACCAGGTCCGGTCGGTGCCATCGCCCGACGTTCCGTGATCACCAAGATCAGAACGCCCCGACAGCTTGTCAACACGCTCACAGCTCTAATCGTCGGTGGAGGAGCGCTTCTCATCGGCAGCCTCCTGGATGGCACGGTCGAGGATCAGAGAACAGTCCTCATGGGGGCGATGGTGCAGTTCGCCGTTCTCTTCGACGGTAACAACTCATTTGGCGTCGACGGCTCGCCGATCTGGAGCGAGGTTGTGACTGGTGCTGACGGTCACACGCTTGTCCGGGCCAAGGTGCTGGCGAGTCTGGTGACCGTTGCGCCCTTCGCAGTGCTGTTGATCCTCGCTCTGACAGTGGCCAGCGGAGGGTGGGTGTGGGTACCCGCTGCGCTGATGCTGGCAGTGGGGGCGCTGACCAGCTCGGCCGGTGTGGCCGCGGCAACGTCCACATACGCCCCGGTGGCGATGCCTGCGAGCGCCAACCCCCTTGCTGCTGGTGATGCAGGACAGGGCTGCGTTGCCAGCATCACTCTCGCTGTCGGCATGGTTGTCCTGATCGCCGTCGCTGGGCCTTTCCTGGTGGGGGAGTACTTCGTGAGTTCCCGATCGGTGATCCTCTCCACGGTCATAGCGGCCGTCGCCATGGCCGCCGGTATTGGAGTGATGCATCTGACCGTCAGTTTCGCCGGACGTTTCCTTGATCGACGCGAGCCAGCTCTGGTGGAAAAGGTCACTCCACGGAGGTGAGCAGTTGAATCCGTGCGGCGACGCGGGCAGACTGAAGGGGATGAACGCGTTTGTGCTCGTACTCGTACCTTTCTGAGGCACACGACGAACATATGACGCGTGTGCCTACGACCTCCCGCCGGGAGGTCGTTTCGGTTTTCGGATCACGCCGGTTTTCGGCCTTCGGGCTTCTGCGAGGGAGACTGTGGGGACGGACCCCGATGTGGCCCGCTTACCACCCACGCAATTGACGACCAGGACAGCGACATGAAGATGAATGGTGGACAGGCCCTAATCAAGTCACTAGAGCTCGAGGGCGTAGAGGTCATCTTCGGGCTGCCGGGTGGGGCCATCCTGCCGGTCTACGACCCGATCCTCGACTCTCCGATTCG
>CAUJEC010000085.1 GCA_963169245.1 Actinomycetota bacterium | reverse complement strand
CCAAGGGCAAGCGGCTCGAATGACGGCCCTGGGTCCACCAGCGGCGGAGATCTTGGAGAGACGATCGGCAAGGGTGACACCACCACCCAGACCGGTGAATCCCGCACGTCGCTGCGCGAGGCCATCCGCCGCTACTCCGATGACGCTGCGCGAGTCACCCGTCAGCCCGGACTGCCCTCTGCTCACCGTCAACTCATCAGCGACTATTTCGCCCGACTCTCAGGAGCCTCGTGACCACCAGCGATTCGACCGATCAGAGCGCCTCGGCAGACCCGGGAGCCCCTCAGTCCGTGGGGGCCTCGGCCAGTTCCCAAGGGTCAATGTCCTCGGGCGGGTCGATGACACCGGAACGTTTCGCTGAGGTCGCTCAGCGCATCGAGCGCGAGATTGCGAAGGTCATCGTCGGGCAGACCGGTCTGGTCCGTGACGCTCTGATCTGCCTGCTCGCCGAAGGTCACCTGTTGATCGAGGGTGTGCCAGGGCTTGGTAAGACGCAACTCGTCAACACCATCGCATCGGTTGCGGGGCTGGATTCCAACCGCATCCAGTTCACCCCGGACCTGATGCCCGCCGACATCGTCGGAACGCAGGTTCTCGTCACCGATGAATCAGGCGGACGCAGTTTCCGTTTCGAGAAGGGCCCGGTATTCACGAGCCTTCTGCTCGCCGATGAGATCAACCGGGCCACACCCAAGACCCAGGCTGCACTGTTGGAGGCGATGCAGGAACGCCAGGTGACCGCAGGCGGTCAGACGCGCAAGCTGGCTCGGCCGTTCCTGGTGCTCGCAACCCAGAACCCGATCGAACAGGAGGGCACCTACCCTCTGCCCGAGGCGCAACTCGACCGCTTCCTGTTAAAGGCCCGGGTCGGGATGCCCAGCGCCGAGGAACTGGTGGACATTGTTGCGCGCACAACAGGCTCGGTCACGCCACATGCATCGGCCGTGACGGAGGCCACCGAGATCATGTCGATGATCAGCCTGGCGCGCTCGGTACCGGTTCCGTCGCATGTGATCCGTTATGCAGTCGACCTGGTCCTGGCCACTCACCCGCAGAGCTCCACCGTCGACGTCGTAGGAAACTACGTGCGTTTCGGCTCCAGCCCACGAGGTGGACAGGCCCTGCTGCTGGCTGCCAAGGTCACCGCCCTCCTCGATGCTCGCCCGTCGGTATCTGTCGATGACATCAAGGCCGTTGCGCCGATGGCTCTGCGTCACAGGGTCGGTCTTGGATATGAGGCAGTCGTCGATGACGTCGACACGGACTCGATCATCGCGGCACTCCTCGACGGTGTGACTGCTGGACCAGCGGTATAGGGAGATGACCGCCCCGATCCTCGAACCGGGTGAGATCGCCAGGCTCGAACGACTGGCGCTGACGCCTGACAGACGCGTGGCGGCATCGGGTTCGGGGCCGCACCGGTCGTTGCTCAGGGGGCGCTCACTCGACGTGGTCGACTGGCGCGACTACCAGCCGGGCGATGATCCCCGCACGATCGACGTCCAGGCCTGGGCGCGCCTCGATCAGGTACTCGTCCGGCTATATGAGGCCGACGTCGATCTTCGCGTGCAACTGATCGTCGATACGTCCGCGTCGATGGAGGTCGGTGACAAGCTCCGTCACGCCGTGCGGATCGCCGGCGCGATCGGGGTTGCCGCGCTGACGCGCAACGAGTCTCTCAGCGTGACTTCGCTGTCGGAACCGGTCCCTCGCCGGTATCGGGGACGATCGTCGGTGGGGGTGTTTCTGAACCATCTGGCGGCCTGGGTGGCCGAAGGCCCCACGCCATTCGTTGACACAGCGAAAAGGTTGACCGCAACGACCTCACGCCCGGGACTGGTAGTGGTTGTATCCGACTTCCTAAGTGCTGAGTCGACCGCGTTCATCGACAGGCTGGCTGCCCGTCGCGCGCAGATTCTCGCGGTGCTGGTCGCGTCCTCCGAAGACGAGGATCCGGATGTCCTCGGTGAGGTGCAACTCGTTGACGCTGAGACTCAGCACCGGGTCGATGTCGATCTGAGCCCGATGGTCATAGAGAAGTTCCGCGAGCGTCGGGCACGGGACCGCGCGGTGTTAGCGCAACGGCTCGCACGTCACGGCTCGCGGCTCATCGTGTCCTGGACTGGTGAGGATCTGATGACCCAGGTCGTTCCCGATCTCTCCAACGCCGGGGTACTCCGATGAGCTCCGCAATACCGGCCGCCAGCGCTCCCAACGCCGGGGTCCTCCGTTGAGCTTCGCCAATCCCGCAGCCCTGTGGGCGCTCGGCCTTCTGGTACCGGTGCTCGCATTCCATATCCTGCGATCCCGGCGCGTCGAGGTGCAGGTCAGCTCCACAATCGGATGGGAACACGTCGACCGTCCCGTCGCAGCAGCCCGCCCCTGGCAACGCCTGCGATCGTCGCTGCCGCTGATCCTGCAAGTGCTCGTGGTGATCCTGACGGCGCTGGCATTGGCTGGGCCCGCAATAGACAGCGGGCGGGTCAGCGCACGACATCTGGTCGTAATCCTCGACACGAGCTCCTCGATGGGGGCAACGGACGGGTCACCCAACCGACTGGCCGACGCGAAGAGGGTAACCGAGGGACTAGCCGGCGATCTTGGCGAGGGCGCAGTCGTGACAGTCATCGCTGCCGGAGCACCCGCGCACGTTGCCGTCAACTCGGTGCCTGCATCGGCTGTCGGGTCCGCGCTCGAGGGCGTCCGACTGTCTGAGGGCCCATTCGACGCACAGGCAGCGTCGTCACTCGCGCTCGGCCTCGACAGCGCCGAGAAATCCGTCGCGTACGCGCTCGTGAGCGACGGAGGGCTCGACGGGGCTGCGGTCAGACTACTTCCGCCGGGAACCAAGTATCACCGGGTCGGCAAGCGCAGCCAGAACCTGGGAATCACAAACGTGGTTTCGGGAGGTGCGGGCGATCAGATGCATCTGCAGGTGACGGTGACCAACGCCGGAGGCGATGCTCGTTCGAGTGACGTCCGTGTCGATGTCGATGATCGCACCGTCACGAGCCGGACTGTACGGGTGGACGGAAACGACAATGTGGAGGTCGGCTTCGATCTGCCCGCCGGAACCAGAATCGCAGTTCATCTCGATGAGGACCTGTTGTCATCGGACAACCATGCCTATGCGGTGGGCCCGGCCGAGCGGAAGTTGAAGGTCGCCAGAATTGGGGGTTCGAACCCATTCCTCGACGCGCTGCTCGATGATCGGCCAACGCTTCAGATCACGAAGGCCGCGTCACTGGCGGAACTCTCGCCGGGTGAGGCCGACGCGGTCGCGGCGCTCAGTCGCTTCGACCTGGTCCTCTTCGATCAGGTCGCGGTTCCCGAGGATATGCCGGTCGCGTGGTTTGGGATCGCTCCGCCCCAGGGTGCTCCGGGTGTGGCGGTGACCGGGCAGTCCGAAGCGCCAGTACCGGCACTGGTGCGCAG
>CAUJEC010000084.1 GCA_963169245.1 Actinomycetota bacterium | reverse complement strand
GGTGACCGACTCGGTACCTCCAATCTGGATCTCTGGCTCGAGCGCCGAAACGCCTTCACAACGTCGCCGACGCAATCAGAGCCGAACTGTATTGAGCCGGATAATGGCCATCACCGTCGTGTTGTGCCTGATTGGTGGCGGTGTGGCTTTCGCTTCGAGAGACCCCGGTGGCTCCCAGCGATACCGGGTTGCCACCGTCACTGAACGGCGCGTCGACCAACTGCTCGATCTGGTCGGAACTGTCAATCCCGTCTCGGCCGCGACGATTTCGTTTCCGGTGAGTGGGACCGTCTCGGCTCTCGATGGCGCTGTCGGTGATCAGGTCGTACTCGGACAGCAACTGGCCAGTCTGGATCAGAACCAACTCGAGGCGAGCCTCAACGAGGCGAGGGCTTCGCTCGCCAAGGCAGAACTCGCTGTCGAAGTGGTCATCAGCGGAATCGCATCGGCCCAGGAGGCAAGCACCGTGGCTGCAGCGAGTGCGAGTTCGGGTGGAGTCGGAAACTCCTCGACTCCCAATGGTTCGTTGGCAGCGGGGGAAGCTACGAGTTCTGGCGAGTTGCAATCAGCGCTTCAGGCGGTCCTTGATGCCCAACGGTCCGCGTCGGTGTCGCTGAGCAGGGCGAATGCGGCGATCCGAAACTCGGAGGCCGTGTGTGGTGACGGTGCCTCTGACGAGTCTGACCAAGCGCCGTCGGGGACCGGGCAGCCAGTCGACCAAGTCGCCTGTCGCAGCGCTCTTGTGTCTGTTCAGGCGGCACAGGAGGAAGCATCGAGTGCCCAAAAGGCACTCATGTCCGCTGCAGATTCATATACAAAGCTCATCGAGGCAATGGCCGCAGCAGTGATGCCCACAGGTGTTGATCAGAACAGCCAGACCATCCAGAGCAGTTCTGCCAGCCAGTCGCAGCAATCGGGCCAGTCGCAGGAGGTCGGTAGGTCAGCGATGGTCCCAACCGCTCAGGACCTGATCGCAGCGCAGAGCGCTGTGGACGCAGCGTCTGCGGCGGTGGCCGTGGCTGAGCAGGCAATCTCCCAGGCCGTGCTCGTCAGCCCCATCGAAGGGGTTGTTGAATCGGTCGGGCTCAGTGTTGGTCAGGCCGTCTCCAGCGGTTCATCCACAGCGACGATCGTCGTTGTCGGCGAAGGAGGCTACGAGGTGAACACAACCGTCAGCGTCGCTGACCTTCCATCGCTCAAGACCGGCCAGACTGCGCTCGTCACAGTGGATGGGTCTCATGAGGTTCTCTCGGGTCAGATCGTTCGCATTGGCGCTGCCCAGAGTTCCAACGGCGACACGACCTATCCCGTTGTCATCGGTCTCAGGGTCGCGACTGCTGGATCGACCGATGGCGCAGCGGTGCTGAGGAACGGTTCGACTGCGTCGATAGCTGTAGTCCTGGCCGAGTCGACCGATGCTCTGGCCGTGCCGTCCTCTGCTGTCTCGATTGATGGCGATGTGGCGTCGGTGAGGGTCATCGAGAACGGCAACGTGAGCGAGACTCGTGTCGAGATCGGCGCCATCGGCAGCCGTTGGACCGAGATCAAGTCAGGTTTGGAGGCCGGTCAGAGAGTTGTCCTGGCAGACCTTGAGGCCGGTCTCCCGGGATCGGCAACCGATGGCTCGAACGCAGAGAACAGCCGAGGTGGATTCAACGGTCCTGGCGGAGGAATCGGACAGCCTCCCAACATGGGATCTGGTGGACTCAGGCCGCCGGGATGATACGAGGTGGTCCTGCAGCCGCGGAGTTGCGGCCCCAACACAGCTACAGCCCCACACAGAGAATGTGCGAACACAGACACCACCCCGAACACAGACTCAGCCACAACAAAGAGAACAGATTCACAGAACTGCGAGGAATGAGCAGATGGCGAAAGGACAGATGATGAAGAACAAGAACAGAGACAACAGGCCTGACCATGAACTGGAGGACCACGACCGTGGACTTCGCTTCGATCTGGAGACGATGAATCGGCGTCGACTGATGGGTGTGCTCGGCGCCGGGGTGATCGGCATCGGTGTGGTTGGGGCCCTCTCGGGGTGTTCCTCAGAAGGAGACAAGTCGGCCGCGACCGGCTCAGGGGCCGACTCCTCGGCAGGGTCGTCGACATCCACCTCTGCAGGCGCGAGCGCAACTGCAACATCGGGTGACGGGGAATGTGAGACCATCCCGGAGGAGACCGCAGGACCGTACCCGGGCGACGGATCGAATGGTCCAGATGTGCTGGCCATTGACGGAGTGGTCAGAGAGGACATCCGATCGAGTTTCGGTACCGCATCTGGAACTGCTGAGGGCGTGCCGCTCAGGATCGAGTTCGACCTCGTCGATGCGGAGAACTGCGCGCCGGTCGCGGGAGCGGCTCTCTATGCCTGGCACTGTGACAGAGAGGGCCGTTACTCGATGTACTCGAGTGGGGTGCAGGACGAGAACTACCTACGTGGTGTGCAGGTGTCCGATGAGGATGGCCATCTGTCCTTCACCAGTATCTACCCGGGGTGCTACTCGGGTCGTTGGCCACACATTCACTTCGAAATCTATGACGATGTGTCCGCAGCCACTGGTGATGGGACACGTCGCGCCACCTCACAGGTAGCGCTCACCGAGGACTCCGCCAAGGCCGTCTACGCCGAAGCCGGATACGAGGCGAGTGTCCGGAACCTTTCGCAGATCACTCTCGCGACCGACAATGTCTTCGGCGACGATGGCGGCCAGCGGCAACTCGGGACCGTCACCGGGAGCGTGGAAGAGGGCTTCACAGTGCACCTGCAGGTTGTGGTGGACCGGACCAGGGAATCCACCGGAGGCGACGGCGGGGGAATGGGTGGCCCCGGTGGAGCTGCGCCAGGTGGACGTGGCCCTGGAGGTGGACCCGGCTTCGGAGAGGACCCGCCACAGGGTGATGCGTCAAGCAGTTCCTAGTTCTGCAGGTGGGGGCTGGACGCAACCTCCCTGTCCATCCCTCACCTGCTCATCGGGGCAGTCCGAGTATTCGCTCGGCGATGATGTTGCGAAGAATCTGCGTTGTGCCGCCCATGATCACGTAGGCAGGGGAGTAGCACAGCGCTCGGGAGTAGTCGTTCCAGAGAAGCGACTCGGCTCCGGCGACCTCTGCGCAGAATCGGGCGATGTCCACTTCGAGTTCTGTGCAGAAGGTCTTGGTCGCAGCCGAGAACCCGGCAGGCGCCTGGCCGATGGTCTCACGAATGACCATGTGTCGACCGATCCGATAGCCGGACTCGATTCGTGCGCACCGCTGGCGCAGGATCGGATCGCTCAGGTCGAAACGTGATCGCACCATGTCATACAGGCGGCGGTTGGACACGAGGCGATCGATCCCGCCCCGTTCGTGTTCCATCTGTCGCATGACCTGTTTGAAGCTGTTGCCACGGTTGCCGATCAGATGCTCAGCGGGGACCTCCACGTCGTTGAGGAGCACCTCACAGAAATGGGCGTTACCGGTCATGTCGAGAATGGGTCGAACCTCGATGCCCGGTGAGCGCATGTCGACAACGAACTCCGAGAGCCCCCTGTGCGGCGGTGCATCTGGCTCAGTGCGGGCGATCAGGTAACACCAATCCGCGCTCGTGGCTCCCGATGTCCAGACCTTTGCACCGCTTACGAGCCATGCTCGTGGGTCATTGGCGTCGCCAATGGGCACAGCATCGGTCCGGATGGATGAGACATCGCTGCCTGCATCGGGTTCGCTCATCCCTATGCACCATGCGGAGTCCCCCGAGATGATCTCTGGAAGCCAGTTACGGCATTGTTCAGCAGTCCCGAACTGCAACAGAGTCGGTCCGACCTGTCGATCCGCAAACCATGACGATGCCAAGGGGGCGCCCATCGAGATGAGCTCCTCGAAGATGACCAGACGTTCAATTGGCGGACGTCCACCTCCACCGAACTCCTTGGGCCATGTGAGACCCAGCCAACCCATTTCCCCCAAGGCCTTGGAGAACGAGCGAGACGGGTGAATCAACCATGAGTCATCGGCAAGATCCGATGGTGATATCACGGATTGCGCGAGCGATCGGGCTTGTCCCGCCAGTTCTCTCAGCGCAGGGTCGACTCTGAAGTCCATGGTTCTATCGGGCCGATCGCGTCATCTGGGTTGTGGACGGGGACGACACGCAGGCTCGGTGAGCTGAGGTGGTCAAACCTCAACTACCCAGTCCGGAATCGGGCCGAAAGACCGGTTCGCCGGATGCGAGCCAGGCATGTAGCTCCTCAAAGGGATAGATGCCCGTCGAATGGCCGTCGTTCCAGACCACGTTCAGGCCCCAAGCGCCAACCAGCCCAGCGTTGCGGATGCCGAGCGAGGTGTCCCTGCCCGGGGGAGGCCAAGGCTCGCGTCCGGCCTGTCTGGCCGCTCGACATGTCGCACATGGACAGTTGAGGCGAAGGTCCACCAGGCCAATGGCGCCGCTCAGTCCGTCATCGAAGGACAATTCCAATTCCATCGACTCTGTGTTGATAGTGACGTCGGTTACATCTGGGAGGCGTTCAGTCATAGAACCCGGTTGGGACCGGCCTTCAGCGCTCAGCGAAGGGCAGGTAGTCCCGCACAGGCTGACCGACGTAGACCTGACGTGGCCGGTAGATCCGGGAGTCCTGCTCAAGCAGTTCCTTGTAGTGGGCGAGCCAACCAGCAGTGCGGGGTATCGCGAAGAGGACCGTGAACATGTCCATCGGGAAGCCCATCGCCTGATAGATCAGGCCTGAGTAGAAGTCGACGTTGGGATACAGGCGACGACTTACGAAGTAGTCATCGTTGAGCGCTGTCTCCTCCAACTTGAGGGCGATGTCGAGCAGCGGGTTCTTTCCGGTGACCTGGAACACCTCATCGGCTGTCTTCTTGATGATCCTGGCCCGAGGGTCATAGTTCTTGTAGACGCGATGTCCGAAGCCCTGCAGAAGTCGCTCGCCCTTCTTGACCGATTCCACATACGCAGGCACGTTCTCAAGCGAGCCGATTTCGCCGAGCATCCGAATGACAGCCTCGTTGGCCCCTCCGTGGCGTGGGCCATAGAGCGCTGCCGCGGCGGCGGCAGTAGCGATGTAGGGATCAGCGTGCGCAGAACCGACTGTGCGCATGGCGGTGGTGGAGCAGTTCTGCTCGTGGTCCGCGTGCAGGATGAAAAGGACGTCTAGGGCTCGGGCCAGAATCGGGTTTGCGTCATAACGAGGCTCGGCGGTCTTCCACATCATCGACAGGAAGTTCGCAGCGAAGTCGAGGCTGTTATCCGGGTAGACGAAGGGCATACCGGCCGAGTGGCGGTACGCGCCTGCGGCCAGCGTGGGCATCTTCGCGATCAGCCGCACAATCTGCTTGTGAAGCACCTCGCGATCCTCAAGCTGTTTGGCTTCCTTGTAGAAGGTGGAGAGCGCTCCAACGGTGGAGACCAGCATCCCCATGGGGTGAGCGTCGTAGTGGAAACCCTCCATCACGTGCTTGCGGAGATTCTCGTGGATGAAGGTGTGGTGGGTGACTTCGTAGCGCCAGTCCTCGAACTGGGTCAGGGTGGGCAGGTCGCCATGTATCAGTAGGTATGCGACTTCCAGATAGCTGGAGTTCTCTGCAAGTTGTTCGATCGGGTACCCCCGATATCGCAGGATTCCGTTCTCTCCGTCGAGTTCCGTGATCGCGGATGCCGCACCCGAGGTGGTGCCGAAGGCAGGGTCATGGAACCAGGTTCCGGGCATGAGCTTGGACCATGCCTTTGAATCGACGCCTCCGTCGATGATGGGAATCTCCGTTGTCTCACCGGTCCTGTTGTCGGTGATGGTGATCGTGTCAGCCACTTTTGCTCCCGATTGT
>CAUJEC010000083.1 GCA_963169245.1 Actinomycetota bacterium | reverse complement strand
GTCTCAAGCCTCCTCGACGCCCGTGATGAACTGCTCGTCCCTGTGGAGCGTCAAATTCTCCGATCATTGAGGCGCATCGCGTCGGATGAACAGAACGATGTCCTTGATCGACTTCGCCGACACAAGAAGGGGAGGCCCGCTATCGCAGAGGTCATCCCCACGACCGAACGTATGCTCGACGTGTTCGGAGAAGGACTGATCGGCGATTTCTCCGCTGCAGCAGAGGCAGGTCACACGTTCTGGAGTGCCGTTGGTGGAGTGACAACTACACCTCTTTTCGAAATGACTGACGACTCGAGAGATCGGCTCGTCAAGCTCCTTGGCGAATTCATCTCCCTGCACCGGGCACACCTCGAAAGAGCCATGGATCAGGCTGAAGAGGCGGGTGAGGACAACGATGGCCTCGCCCAGTTGATCAAGTCCGTCTATCGGGACTGGCGACAGAGCGCGCTTACTGAGATGGCGAGCGACCTGGCAATAGCGGGCTTCTCCCATGGCGAGCGCAACGCCGCAGGTTCCGGAACACCGTGGATCTGGATTGTCGACAACGGAGGACTACCCTGTGCCGACGGGGAGGACAACGCACTGGCAGGCCCGGTCCCGAGCGACGAGGAGTTCCCCACAGGGGATCTGGCGCCACCTGCCCATGCTGGTTGCCGCTGCATCCTCGTTCCCGCTCATAACTAGATTGAGCCGGTGCGAATTCCAGAGGACATGCCCAATGCGCCCAGACGTGGAGGTGGTCGACTGCGTGGTGCCCTCGCCGGTGGAAATGCCAGACGTATAACTTTCGCCGTAGTAGCTCTCATCGTGATCGCGCTGGCGTTCTCGATGCGTTCCATAGCTACTTTTTGGACCGACTACCTGTGGTTCCAGAATCTGAGTCTTGGTGATGTCTGGAAGCGGCTCCTCTCTGCGAAGCTCACCATCTCGTTCATTACCGGCCTGGTCCTGTTCGTCCTCATTTTTGTGAACCTGTTGATCGCCGATCGGATAGCGCCAAGGTTTCCCGTTGGCGTCTCGCCCGACGACGAAGTGCTCGCTAGGTATCGAGAACTTGTGAGCGGTCGACGCAGGCTGATCTGGTTCACACTTGCGCTGGGGATCTCGCTGGTGCCCGCCGTCAGCGCAGTTGCCCAATGGCAGAACTGGGTTCTGTACTGGAACAGCGGCGAGTTCGGCGTCAACGATCTTCATTTCGGACGTGATATTGGGTTCTTTGTCTTCAAGCTCCCGCTGCTCTCCGCAGCGACCGACTGGTTGCTCGGCTTTCTGTTGTTGACCATCCTCATCACCACGGTCATCCACTATCTGAATGGTGCAATCCGCATCGGTGTCCCGGCGCAGAAGGTTTCGGTGAATGCCAAGGCGCACATCTCGGTACTTCTGGCGCTCGCTGCGTTTGTCAAAGCGATCGACTACTGGTTGGAGCGGTCGCGGCTGGTTCTCTCCGATGGCTCGAGTTTCGATGGTGCCGGCTATACCGACATCCACGCGACGCTGCCAGCGATCCAACTGATGATCCTGATCTCGGTATTCGCGGGCATTGTGCTTCTTGTGAACATCCGCCGAGAGGGCTGGTCGATCCCAGCAATCACGGTTGGTCTGTGGGCTCTGTTGGCTGTGGTGACTGGAGGTGTCTACCCTGCGTTCGTCCAGAGCTTCCAGGTGAACCCGTCAGAACTGTCGCGGGAGAAGCCCTATGTCCAACGCAACATCGCCGCAACCCGGCAGGCTCTCGGCCTGGTTGGCGTCAAGAACGTTGCGTTCGAATATGAGTCGGGCCTGGGCGAGAAGTCTCTGGAAGAGGGTGCGGTCAATCTCGACAACGCCAGACTCCTCGATCCGACGGTGGTGAAGCCGACCATCCAGGACCTGCAGGTCGCCCGCGAGTACTACCAGTTCGTCGATGTCGACGTTGATCGTTATCAGGTGGACGACACACGTACCCCGGTGGTGATCTCCGCCAGAGAACTCAACATCGGGGGGATCTCCAGGCGCACCTGGGAAAAGGAACACCTCGTATTCACCCACGGCTACGGGGCTGCCCTCGCACCTGCCAACTCGGTGAACAGTCGAGGCGAGCCGAGGTTCCTCGTTTCGGGGATTCCTCCCGAGACCAACAAGCTGCCCGAGCTCAAGCGGCCCGAGATCTACGTCGGCGAGTCGATGAGCGGGTATGCGATCGTCGGAACAAAGATGAGGGAACTCAGCACCGACAACCTCTCGACCACATATGAGGGTGACGGCGGCGTTCGCCTCGGGTCGATCTTCAAGCGTGCGGCGTTCGCACTGCGTTTCGGCCACATCGAACCCCTGATCTCGGGCAATATAACCGAGCGGAGTCAGGTGATCTACACCCGCGATGTGCTTGAGCGGGTCAAGCAGGTAGTGCCGTATCTGAAGGCTGATCCGGACCCATACCCGGTTCTTATAGACGGTCGGGTGAAGTACGTCGTCGATCTGTACACAACATCGGACAGTTACCCGTACGCGCAGTCGATCAACGCAGCGGAAGTGGACCCGAGCGCTCGCGGATCGTTCAACTACATACGCAACTCGGCTAAGGCTGTCGTCGACGCCTATGACGGGACCGTCAAGCTGTATCTCGCCGATGAACTCTCCGGTGCAGAGGATCCGATCATTCGCGCCTATGCGCGAGCGTTCCCCGGCCTCTTCGAGGAACAGATCCCGAGCGATCTTTCGGCTCATTTCCGCTATCCGGAGTTTCTCTTCAAGGTTCAGACCCAGGCCTGGGGTGACTACCACCAGTCCGACCCGGCAACCTTCTTCACAAACAGTGACCGGTGGGTTGTCGCACCCCAGCCATCGGATACCGGTACCGGGACGGCAAAAGCTGAGGTCAACTCGACCCCTGGGCAGATCACGACGGCTCGATCCGATGCCATCGAGCCCTACTACCAGGAACTCAAGATCGGTACTGCCAAAGGGTCGCAATTCGTTCTCACGCGCCCCTTCGTTCTCACATCCGGTGATGGCGTCGGTCGAAATCTGACATCGGTCATGATCGCTCGAATGGACCCCGAGCACTACGGCGAACTCGAACAGATCACCATGGTGTCGAAGGGGAGGAAAGGCCAAGAGCGCAATAACTCCGTCGATGGCCCGGTTCAGGCCAACCGAAAGATGGTCACTTATGTTCCTGTGACCGAGTTCCAGACCCTGACTGGTCAACAGGGCTCACGGATCCGGTACGGCAACATTCTCATCCTCCCATTGGGCAACAGCCTCATGTACATGAGGCCTATCTACGTAGCCCAGGAGGGGAGCAGCCGTTTCACGCTCAAGAAGGTCGTGCTGATCTCCGGTGACGCCGTTGGTTTCGGTGACACGATCGACTCGGCACTCGATGACCTCATGGACTCCAATCCCGATGGGCGAGCCGAGGGTGAGGATGTTGCAGACACCGAGGGAGGGGAGGAAACGGTGCCACCCGTCGTCGAGCCGGATTCCGGTTCGACGGCCGACCCCGGAGACACCACAGAACCCCAATCGGTGGAGGAACTGCTCGCAGCGGCTGACGCGAAGTTCACTCTGGCAGATCAACGCCTCAAGGAGTCCGACCTCGCCGGATACTCAAAGGCGATCGAGGAGGCCAGGGTACTTATGGACATGGCTAGGCGATCACTCGACGCGAAGGGCTCGAATACTATGGGGTCGACCACCACAACCAAGGTTCCGGCGACGACCACAACTACTACATCGAAGCCAACGGGCTGAGCTAGATTCGTCGGGTCTGATGCTGCGACCATGAGCCCCGCTCGACGTTGTTTCTGTGAGGGTTCTCCAATTGCGGATCTCGGAGATCACTCAGTGCTGGAGTAGCTTCAAACCGTGCGTACCAATTTTCTTGCGCTGCTCGACTTCATTGATCCCGAGAAGCTGATCAAACACGGCGGCGTCTGGTTCGTCTTCCTGGTGGTCTTTGCCGAGTCCGGCCTGCTCGTCGGATTCTTCCTGCCCGGCGACTCTCTGCTGTTCACTGCTGGGATGTTCGCTTCGGGAGCGTTCGGAGCAGATGTCCAGTTGAACATCTGGGCTCTCCTCGTGGGCACGTTCATTGCAGCGGTCGCGGGCGATCAGGTCGGCTACCTATTTGGTCGCAAGGTCGGCCCCGCACTGTTCAAGCGTGAGGACTCCAAGATCTTCAAGCAGGCCCATGTCCACAAGGCCCAGGAGTTCTTCGACAAGCACGGCGCCAAGGCGCTGGTGCTGGCACGTTTCGTTCCGATCGTGCGAACCTTCTGTCCGATCGTGGCAGGCGTGGCACACATGGACTACCCGACGTTCCTGCGCTTCAACATCGTCGGTGGCTTCCTCTGGGGTGTGGGTGTCACCAGCCTCGGGTTCTTCCTGGGCAACATCCCCTTCGTCAAGGAGAACTTCGAGATCGCGATCTTCGCGGTCATCGCAATCTCCCTGCTGCCCGTGGCGATAGAGATCATCAGGTCACGCCGGCACACCGAAAAGGAAAAGGTTGAGATCTGACGATACCGCCAACCTGGCGCTGAGCGGGAGTGACTACTGGCCCCAAGTCCCTCAGATTGACGTGGGGTGCGGTTTTCAACTCAACTCTGCGGGTACTTTCGCCCCACCGTGCGCGGGCGAATCAGTTCACTTTCGTGTGATCTGGGACTCCTGGAGGTAGTTCATGTCCAATCTGCACGCGTTCACGAACGTGCTTGCGGTCAAAGCTGAGGGTTCATATCAGCAGTTCGAGTTCGGCTCACAGGAATGGGCCCTGCTCGTGTTCTCGGCAGTCATTGCCGTGATCGCTCTC
Source organism: Actinomycetota bacterium (assembly GCA_963169245.1). Taxonomy (GTDB): domain Bacteria; phylum Actinomycetota; class Acidimicrobiia; order Acidimicrobiales; family Microtrichaceae; genus JAGQSZ01. The sequence goes on along the minus strand of CAUJEC010000083.1, from coordinate 28,259 downwards.
GTGATCGGCTGGGTCATGATGCAGGGGGTGCTCTCTAAGGAGACCGGCACTGAGAAGATGGCCGAGATCGCGAGCGCCGTACAGGAAGGCGCGATGGCCTACATCAAGCGTCAGTTCCGTACGATTCTCATCATCGTTGTTCCCCTCGCCGTGATTGTGTTCGTCACGTCAACCGAGGTCCTCGACTCGAGTGGCGAGAACGGCCTGAGCCAGATCCAGTCCGGTCTCTTCAGGACTCTCGCATTCCTTGGTGGTGCACTCGCCTCCGGATTCATCGGGTTTGTCGGTATGTGGCTCGCAACTCGGGCGAACATCCGAACCGCTGCTGCCGCACGCAAGGGATCCATGGACGCCGCCCTCCAGGTGGCCTTCCGTGCGGGCGGAACCATCGGTCTGTTCACCGCTGGTCTGGGACTTCTCGGTGCAACCGCGATCGTGATGATCTTCCAGAACACCGCGTCGTCGATTCTCGTCGGTTTCGGCTTTGGCGGTTCGTTGCTGGCGCTGTTCCTCCGTGTCGGTGGCGGTATCTTCACCAAGGCTGCAGACGTCGGTGCTGACCTCGTCGGCAAGGTCGAGGCGGGAATCCCCGAGGACGATCCTCGTAACCCCGCGACCATCGCGGACAACGTCGGTGACAACGTCGGCGACTGCGCCGGTATGGCTTCGGACCTCTTCGAGTCCTTCGGTGTGGTGCTCGTCGCCAACATCATCCTGGGTGTCACAGCCTTCGGTGCCATCGGCCTCGAGGGTTCCGCAGCGGCCAAGGGTCTGATCTTCCCGCTCGCCATGATGGGCGTCGGACTCATCGCCTCGATCATCTCGATCTTCATGGTCAAGGCGAAGGAAGGCGAGACGGACGCACTCAAGCCGATCAACCGTGGATTGAACATCGCCTCCGGTATCGCCCTCGTCGGTGCTGCCGCCCTCGCGTTCGGGTACGTCGGCAACCCCGACGGTGCGGCGATCTCCAACCTGAGCCTGCGACTCTTTGCCGCGATCGTCGCCGGCGTCGTGTTGGGCCAGGTTGCCAGCCGCGTGACCCAGTACTTCACCTCCAGCACCTTCAAGCCTGTCCGGGACATCGCCGAGGCCGGAAAGACCGGTCCCGCGACCGTGGTCCTGTCAGGTATCTCGAGCGGACTGGAATCAGCGGTCTGGGCGGTTGTTGCCATCGCTGTCGCCATCATGGTTGCGCTGGCTCTTGGCGGCGGTGTTTCGCTGTTCAGCTTCTATCTCGTTGCTCTCACCGGTATCGGCATGCTTTCGACCACTGCCATCGTGGTCGCAGAGGACACCTTCGGTCCGATAGCGGACAACGCCCAGGGAATCGCCGAGATGTCAGATGAGTTTCACGGTGAGACCGAGACCATCCTCGACGGACTCGATACTGTGGGCAACACCACAAAGGCCGTCACCAAGGGCTTCGCAATCGGATCCGCCGTCATCGCTGCCGTGGCACTCTTCGCCTCGTTCCGTGAGACGATTGCCCAGTCCGGCACAGGCGCCGCACACAACATCGAGGAGGCGTTCAACGCCATCTCGATCAACATTGCCGACCCCAAGACCTTCGCCGGAGCCATCATCGGCGGAGCGGTTGTATTCCTGTTCTCCTCGCTCGCCATCCTCGCTGTCGGTCGCACGGCCGGCATCGTCGTCCAAGAGGTTCGAGACCAGTTCAGGCGCAAGCCGGGCATCATGGACTACACCGAGAAGCCTGACTACGGCCCGGTCATCGACATCTGCACCACTGCTGCGCTCAGGGAGCTCACCACACCAGCCCTGCTCGCAGTTCTGATGCCGGTCGTCGTCGGGTTTGGTCTAGGTGCCTACGCACTTGGCGGTTATCTGGCCGCGACCATCGTGGTCGGTGCCCTCATGGCCAACTTCCTCTCCAACGCCGGTGGCGCTTGGGACAATGGCAAGAAGTACATCGAAGAGGGCAACCTCGGTGGCAAGGGTTCAGAGGTCCACAAGGCCGTGGTGATTGGCGACACCGTTGGTGACCCGTTCAAGGACACCGCCGGCCCGGCGATCAACCCGCTCATCAAGGTCATGAACCTGGTCGCACTGCTGATTCTTCCCGCCATCATCACGATGGAGGGCCTCGATCAGGGTGGAGAGGCCAATCCGCTGCGCTACGTGATCGCAGGCGTTGCGCTCGTCATCGTCATCGGTAGCGTCGTCTTCTCGAAGAAGCAGGCAACCTCTTTCGGCGACTGACCTACAGCACGCCTCTGGGCTTGAAGAGCCCGGATTGAAGAGCCCGGTTCCGGTACCAGCGGCACCGGGCTCTTTCGCGGTTCGCTGGCATCCATTGTCGCACCGAGCTCTTCCGTGTCGATGACCTCTCTTGCGTCGCCGGGTTCAGTCTCGCTCGCTGGGGGCGAGGAACTCGAAATCAAGGTCCCCCAGTCGGACCAGCACTGACGCGATCCATCCGCCCATCGCCTTGAAGTGCTCATCGAGCAATGAACCGTCGGCCAGAGTCTCCTCATCGAGTTCGTAGACGCCCTCGTAGGTGACCTCTATGGCGTGCTCCAGAGCGTTCAGATCGGTGTCATAGAGCGTTTCCACGGTTGGTCCTGAGCGTTCGAGCGTCTCCTCGCCGAGCGGGGCACTCTCCTCGGGTAGGACGCTGAAGACCTTCTCCGGTTCTGGAGGATTGGCGAGCCGCTGGATTCGCAGGCCCACCTCGATGTCTATGGATGGATGATCGGGGAGTTCCTCGGCCAGATACCACGAACGGAACGCTGCCTGGGACCAGGTCGACCAGTAGAGGGACACATCCGCGCGAACCTTCGGTGGACGTCCCTCGCCGGGCAGTCCATAGCTGGTCTCCCAGCTCAGGTCGCCGAGCAGAACATCTGTCTGGAACTGCTCCTCCATGGCTATCCGCTCCAGGAGAGCGTTCTCCATGGCGTCCCTCAGAGCGCCGATGGCATCGGTGAAAACGTGATCGAGCATTCGCCGCCGAGGCTAGTGCCAGAGAGGGTGTCCCACGGCCCATCGGACCGGAGAACACCCTCTCACTCAGCACTCGATCTCTGACGCTCACGCGACTGCCCAGTGCTCACGCCGTTCAGGTGACGCTCATGCAGGCGGCAGGCGCCTCGGGACCGACTCCTAGACGGATTCCAGAGTGGTGGCGTCAACCTCGTAGAGCGCGCCCGCGCCCGCCCGGGCAGTCTGGGCGATCCCATGGGCAAGAGGCAGGCATTGCTCCGCGTAGAAGCGGGCAGTGGTGATCTTGGCGCCCAGGTAGGCCACGTCGTCGGAACCTGCGTCGATCTCGCCCTTGGCGGCGAGCGCCTGTCGTGCAAGTAGCCAGCCGCCGGTCACCGTGCCGAAGAGTCGCAGGTAGTTGGTGGCACCGGCGAGGGCCTGGAGCGGGTCGGCCAGACCGTTGGTCATGACCCACTGGGTGGTCTCGTCAAGAGAGCTGACTGCGTCGGCCAAGTTTGCCCGGATCGACTCGAAGCCGTCACCTGCGGCGGCCAGATCAGAGTCAAGGGAGCGGATGCCAGCGATGAAGTCCCCAACCACTGCACCCATTCGGATTCCGAGTTTGCGGCCGACGAGATCCATCGCCTGAATACCGTTGGTGCCCTCGTAGATGGGCGCAATTCGCATATCCCGGAAGTGCTGGGCAACACCTGACTCCTCGATATAGCCCATTCCGCCGAAGATCTGAACAGCGGTCGAGGTGACCTCGACCCCAACGTCAGTACACCAGGCCTTGGTGACCGGAGTCAGAAGCTCGGCGATTTCGCCCCAGCGCTGGGCCTCGTCGCCCTCGAGAGCACGCTCGAGGTCTAGAGCTGAGGCGTTGTAGGCGATCAGTGCACGCATCGCCTCGATATTGCTCTTCATGAACAGCAGCATCCGGCGAACGTCAGGGTGTTCGATGATCGGCGCCGGCTCTTTGGAGTCGCCACCGATCTTGCGGCCCTGCAGACGCTCCTGTGAGTAGGCCAGGGCCTTCTGATAGGCGGCGTCACCCAGGGCGACTCCCTGAATACCCACCAGGATGCGAGCGGAGTTCATCATCGTGAACATCGCCCTCATTCCCTGGTTCTCCTCACCGACCAGGTAGCCGATAGCGCCTGTCTCATCGCCGTAGCTGAGAACACAGGTGGGGGAGGCGTGAATCCCCATCTTGTGTTCGATGGAGACGCACTTGACGTTGTTGCGAGCGCCCAGCGAGCCATCGTCGTTGACGAGGAACTTGGGGACTATGAACAGCGAGATGCCCTTGGTTCCGGCCGGGGCCTCGGGCAGACGGGCGAGAACCAGGTGGATGATGTTCTCGGCCATGTCGTGGTCACCAAAGGAGATGAAGATCTTGGTGCCCGTCACGAGATAGGTGCCGTCGTCTTGCTTCACTGCTTTTGTCGTGCTGAGTCCGACATCGGATCCGGCCTGGGGCTCGGTCAGGTTCATCGTTCCGGTCCACTCGCCGGTTACCAGCTTTGGCAGGTAGACCTCCTTCTGCTCCTCGGTACCCCATGCCTGGAGGCATTCGATCGCGCCTGTCGTCAGACCCGGGCACATTGAGAGGGCGCCGTTGGCGGCGATGTCGAATTCGTTGGCCATGGCGGCGACGGCCTCGGGGAAACCGGCGCCACCAAAGTCGGTGTGCGCACCTAGGCCCTGCCAGCCGGCGTCCACGAACTTCTGATAGGCGGCGGGAAAGCCCTCCGGGGTCTTCACGCCCTCGGGTGACCATTTGAGGCCCTCACGGTCACCGCTCGCGTTGAGGGGAGCGAACACCTCCTGCATGAAACGGCCCTGCTCCTCGAGCACAGTCGCGACTGTCTCGGCGTCGACGTGGGAGTACAACTCGGTGGCGAGCAGATCATCGAGTTGACCGATGTGTCGGAGGGCGAACATGGCGTCCTTGATAGGAGCACGATAGTCAGTCATGGCCCTATGTTACCGATCGGTAAGTTGTAGGAAAACCGGCAGCGCTACGCTCACAGATCCGATGGTCAAACGTGGGGGGACATGATCAGTACGGGGACGCTTATCCCCACGTCTCGACCTCGCAGGGTTGCCACTTGTCTGCCCTCCTGAACCGCCGGTCGTGGCGTTCCGAGCAGGTCGCCAAGATAGTTCGACGTCTGAGTGAGGTCTGCTGAGGCGAGTGCGAGTCCGAAGATCGTCGCAGTGGCCAAGGTTGCTCGCTCGGGTTCCGGTTTCGGTGGATCTGGGGGGCCAACGAGTTCGATGATGACATCGCCTGCCCAGAAGAACGTCTGGAGCGCTGGCATGTCCCCGATCGAGGTTCGTCTTGTCCTGCGTGGGTGGAACCCTGACTCACTAAGTTGAGCCGTCACAGCGAGACAGTCATTGGTTCGAAGAACGATGTGGTCGATCGAGATGATCCCATTGGGCTGCTTAGTCCCAACCGCGGGCGAGGTCCCACCCGCGAACGGCCCGGCTGACCGTGGGTCCATGAGGGTGATCCCGGTAGGCAGTTCTGGAACGTCGCGTGGACTCAGGCCGTCAAATCCCCAGCCTCTAAACCCGCCATCGCCTGCTGAGAAGCGCAGGGTCGTGTTCCCGATGTGAACGACTGGGTCCTGCTCGACTCCGAATCCAGCGACAGCCCATGCTCTCGGGTCATCGGAAATGGAGATTGATTCCAGTTGGGGTCCTCTCGATGGCAGGTCGCCACCGTCGACATCGACAGTCGGCAGCGGTTCGTCTGCAACGGTTTCAGAGATGCCTCGGACCATTCCCAAACGCTACCTTGGCCGGTGTGAACGTCGCTGACGTCGGTGAATCCGGCCTTCCTACTGACAAGGTCCAGGGACGCTTTCGTGGTGACGAGGTCACAGCAGACCCGTACGTGTTCACCAGACGTGCCGCTCGATGGCTACTCATCTCGGTAAGCGCGTACGTCGCCTGCTCGCTGATGGCGAACGTGATGTCGGTGAAGATCCTGCGGGTCGGCCCGGACTGGGCAAGCTTCTCAGTGGACGCTGGGACATTCACCTATCCGCTCACGTTCACTCTGCGGGACATGATCCACAAGGTCGGGGGGAAGGCCATCTCGCGCATCGTCATCCTCGCGGCCGGGGCGCTCAATGTGGTGTTGGCCCTGGGTATGTGGGTGACGTCTGTCCTGCCCGGTGATCCCGCGGTGATCAGCGGGGCGCAGGAGCACTTTGGTGATGTGCTCGCGCCGGTCACTCGGATTGTATTGGCCTCAGTGGTTGCTCAGGTGCTTGCCGAGCTAGCGGATACCGAGGTGTATCAGCGATTTGTCGATCGATTCGGACATCGGATCCAGTGGGGCCGGGTGGTCACTTCGAACGCGGTGTCGATTCCGCTCGACTCGATCCTCTTCGTTGTCATCGCATTCGGAGGGCAGATTCCCTTGACCGTGGCCGTGTCGATCATCTGGGCGAACATCGCAGTCAAGGGGCTGACGACTCTCGTCAGTGTCCCGCTCATCTACCTGGTACCCGAAGAGGTCCAAGCCGGGAATGGATCAACCGGGAGTGGAGCAGCCAGGAACAGAGCAGCCGGGAGTGGAGCGATCCGCTGACTCGGCGGCCAGACGTTGCATCAATTGCCGCCTACATCGGCGTGGTGGCCAGTGCTGCGGTGACCAACCCTTTAGCTGATCAGTCGTGTGGCTGATCAGCGCTGTGCGCGGTCAATCAGGAGTTGCGGCCCATGTTGGGCTTGCGGCCGTGGTTGGCCTTCTTCCGGCGAACGTTGGCCTTCTTCTTCTGAGTCCTCTTCGACATAGCTCGCACAGGCTACACGCCAAGGGGGCCGAAGTTCCAAGTCGGCCTGGTCATGTCATATATGGAGGCCTGTGGGTAAATGGGATCGAAGTGGCTCGGGTAGCTTTGGGCACGTCCCACCCCGGGTAGAACATCTAGGAAGCAACGTTGGAACGATTCGGATTCGTTGGACTGCCCAATGCAGGCAAGTCCTCCCTCTATAACGCTCTGGCCGGCGGAGGCGCGCTGGCTGCCCCATATGCGTTCGCGACCGTCGACCCCAACATCGGAGTCGCTCGTGTGCCTGATGCCCGACTCGACGCGCTGGCGAAGATGAGTGCTACCAAGACCATTGTTCCGGCGAGTGTGCAGTTCGTCGACATCGCGGGTTTGGTCAAGGGAGCCGCTCAGGGCGAAGGCCTTGGCAACAGGTTTCTTGCACACATTCGTGAAGTGGATGCCGTCGTCTTTGTGCTCCGTGCATTTGTCGATGACGACGTACCGGGTTCGAGTGACCCGCTCGAACAGCTTGAAACGCTGGAGATCGAACTTGTCTACGCGGACCTTGAGACCTTGGAGAAGCAGATCGACAAGCGTCGTAAAGCCGCACGAGCTGATAAGTCACTCCACGACGAGGTCTCAGCCATGGAGTCGGCGATCGCCGAGCTTCAGGCCGGCATCCCTCTGTACCGATCCGGACTGTCGCCCGAGGACAAAGGCCATCTCAAGGCGCACTTCCTCCTGACTGCCAAGCCGGCGTTGGCGCTGGTGAATCTCGATGAGGATCAACTGGAGGACCCGGAACCGCTATTGGAACCTGTGCGACAGGCCTACGGCGAAGGTGCGGAGGACCACGTGATCGGACTTTGCATACAACTCGAGGCCGAAGCCGCCCTGCTGGACCCGGAATCCCGCACAGAGATGCTTGAGGCGCTCGGCCTTGGTGAGGGGGCACTTCCGACGTTTCTCCACACGGCCTACCGGATGCTCGGACTACGGACCTTCTTCACAACCGGCGAGAAGGAGACCAGAGCGTGGACGTTCCGAGCGGGCTACCACGCACCCCAGTGTGCAGGTGTCATCCATACCGACTTTGAGCGAGGATTCATTCGCGCCGAGACCATCCACTGGGACGAACTTTTGGAACTCGGGTCGTGGTCCAAGGCCCGGGACGCAGGAAAGCTACGTATCGAGGGAAAGGACTACGAGGTCGTCGACGGTGATGTCATGGAGTTCAGGTTCAATGTCTGACCTGGTGGCCGACCGGCGAATCTGACTATGGCCTGGCTGATGCGCGGAGGAGAGGTGCTCGCTTCGGCAGAGCTTGCCACGACTCGCAGTCAGCGTCGCCGTGGCCTGATCGGCCGCGACGAACTCCCAGGAGTGTTCGTTCTGCGAGCCAGGTCGGTCCACACGATCGGGGTCAGGTTCCCAATCGACGTCGCGTTCTGTGATGAGGCCGGACGCGTGATCCGGATCGTGACGATGAGGCCTAACCGTGTGTGTGCGCCAGTGCTCAGGGCACACACAGCCATAGAGGCGCCCGCAGGGACATTCGGAGAATGGCGACTCCGGGTCGGTGACGTCTTGGAGGTCCGCTGATGGTCGGCGGGTCAGCACGAGTGCTGGTGATCGGAACTCCGATCGGGAATCTGGGGGACCTGAGTCCCCGTGCCGCAGAGGCGCTTGCCTCCTGCGACGTGATCGCGTGCGAGGACACACGTCGAACGGGACGCCTCCTTCAAATGAGCGGAATAGCAGCTCCGAAACTCATCCGCTTGGATCAGCACACCGAGAGCGGACTGGCCCAACGGCTCATCCGTAGTGCCGTGGAGGACTTGCTCGTCGTGGGTTTGGTGAGTGATGCCGGAATGCCGGGGCTCTCCGACCCTGGTTCGATCGTGATCTCCGCAGCGCTCGCAGCGGGCGTGAGAGTCGAGGTGATCCCGGGTCCTTTCGCAGGAGTGGTGGGACTCATCGGCAGTGGCCTTCTGGGCACCGACAGCAGGTTCATCTTCGAAGGGTTCCTGTCGCGGCGGTCCTCGGAGCGACGAAGGAGGCTCTCGGAGCTTCGCGATGAGACCAGAACCATGGTCCTATATGAGTCCCCACAACGACTCGGCTCGATGCTGGGCGATGCATCGGAGATCCTCGGTCACGATCGGCGAGCGGTGGTGGCGAGGGAACTCACGAAGTTGCACGAGGAGTTTCGGCGGGCGACCCTGTCAGAACTTGTTGTCGAATACGCGACGGTTGCACCGAAGGGTGAGTGTGTCGTGATCATCGACGGTGCTCCGGTGGCGGAGCCTCCCTCTGACGACGATCTGATGGCGGCCCATCGACGTCGCGTGGACTCAGGCATGACATCACGCGATTCGGTGGCGGCGGTGGCAGACGAGTTCGGTGTCAATGCCAATGCCGTCAAACGACTGGTCTTCGGGAAGGGCACCGGTAGCGCCTAACGTCTTCGGTTCCCGCCCCCACTGATTCGTCCCGCATCGTGCTCACATCGCGTATCACCAACTTCGCTGCCTGATCGCAGCGCTGGGCGGTCACCCCACCGGAGTAGTCAATGAACACCGAATCCCCGTCACAGTCCGCCGGAAACGACATCGGAACATCAGATCCGACGATCGACGTTCTCGGAATCGGAAACGCTCTGGTCGACGTCCTCAGCCACCAGAGTGATGAGTTCGTCGAGTCGATCGGAGTGGTCAAGGGGGCGATGACCCTCATAGACGAAGACGATGCAACGCGCCTGTACGACACCATGGGTCCGGGCATAGAGGTCTCGGGCGGATCCGGGGCGAACACGGTCGTGGGAGTCGCGGCCCTCGGAGGGACCGCGGCCTACATAGGAAAGGTCCGCGACGATCAACTCGGCGATGTCTTCGGTCACGACCTGCGAGCCACTGGGGTTCGCTATGACTTGGCGCCAGCCGCTGACGGGCCTTCCACCGGCCGGTGCCTGATCCTGGTCACCCCCGACGCTCAACGCACAATGAACACCTACCTGGGCGCCTCGGCGTGTTTCGAGTCCGACGATGTGGACCCTGACGCAATTCGGTCTGCAGCGGTTGTGTACCTCGAGGGTTATCTTTTCGACGGTGAAGCAGCTCAGGACGCGTTCAGATCTGCGGCACAGATCGCGCATGACGCCGGACGCCGGGTTGCGGTGACCCTGTCCGACCCCTTCTGCGTCGAACGTCATCGTGAGGCGTTTCTCGACCTCGTCGAGTCGCATGTGGATCTCGTGTTCGCGAACGAGTTGGAGGCGTGTTCACTCTATGAATGTGGCGATGTCGAGACAGCCGCCAAACGCTTCTCCGCAACGGGCGCCATAGCCGTGATCACTCGATCCGAAAAGGGTTGCCTAATCGTCGACGGTGAGAATTCAATAGCAGTTCCCGCATCGCCGGTGGATCAGGTCATCGACACCACGGGTGCAGGTGACCTTTTCGCCGCCGGCTTCCTTGTCGGATACAGCAGGGGTTATGACCTGGACCGCTGCGCGAGCATCGGCGCGATCGCCGCTGCCGAGGTCATCTCGCACATCGGTGCCCGGCCCCAGGCGGACCTGGCCGGACTCGCCTCCCACCTTTTGTAGAGCGATCCAGTATCCCCGAGGAGTTCGGGCGCGACGGCTCAGGTTGGACGGTCGGGGGTCGGCGGCTCAGGTCGGGAAACCAAGCCCAAGACCTGACAGTTTCTACATCCAAGTAGATCGACCCATCTGGTAACCCAATGCGTCAACGGTACGCTTTATGCCCTAGGTGAATTGAGCGCCCTCGCGTACGGGTCTCTCCGATGATCGGAGGATGACGTCGCGGTGGCCCATGACTCGGATACCAGCGTGGCCTAGGCCGCTGGGAGAACACGCTTGCAGACGATCGATCGACCAACAGACTCCCAGAAGGACTCACAGAAGCGACCCGCGTGGCTCGCTCCTGTTGTCGCGCTCGGCTCCGTAGCCTTCCTTGCGCTTGCGATCTTCGCGATCATGAACAAGTGGGGGGTTCTGCTCCTCACGATCACCCTTGCGCTCGCTGGCCTTGGTATCTGGACCTGGCAGAAGGGCTTTCGAGCGATAGAGATCGTCGCCTTCCTCATCCACTTCGATGGCCTCGAGTTCTCCATCATCAGCGTTGGTCGAATCTCAGCCGCTGTGCTCACCCTTGTCATCTTCCACAAGCTCTTCGTTCAGCGATGGCGGCCTCCGGCGGTGCAGTGGAAGAACTGGTATCCGATCTGGTTGATGCTGTCCTGGGTGACCATCAGCGGACTGTGGTCACAACGTGCAGGCGGGTTCATCAAAGCGTTCCTGATGTTGTATCTGGCGCTCGTATTCTTTGCCGTGACTTCGATGCTGGTGGAGTCCCACAAGGATGTGCAGAGGTTCCTGCGGGCGTTCTGGGTAGGCGGTCTGTTCGGATCCGCATCGGGCATTCTGGCCCTGTTCCTCGGAACCCGCTCAGAGGGTCTGATCGGCGACCCCAACTTCTTCGGTCTCGTCCAGGCCGCCATGATCCCACTGACGGTCTATTACCTCCGACACGCGACAGGAAAGTGGGAACGCTGGTTCTACACGGTGACCCTGGCGGTCGTGCTCGCGGGCGCCGCAGGAGCCGGGAGTCGATCGGGACTAATCGGGGCCTCGATAGCGATTGTTGCCACCATGGTCGGAAAACCGGGTATGAGCATCGAGAAGCGAGCCAGGACTCTTGGCGTCGCCCTGTTGATCACCCCGATCGCGTTCGCTGTCGGGTTCGTGGCCAATCCGGCGAATCTCCAGCGAGGATTCTCCGACCGTGGTGCTGGTCGCCTCGACTTCTGGAAGGTCACCATCGAGTTGATCTCCGAACGCCCCATACTCGGACAGGGATTCGGGCAGCTCTACGGTGAGATACCCCAGCGGCTTCTGGTCACCCAGGGTGTAAAGCTCCTCGATGAGAAGCGTGAGTCGGTGTCGTCACACAACACATGGCTCGACATGTTCGGGGACGCCGGCATCGTCGGGGTGTCGCTGTTCGGACTCTGCTTCGTCATGGCGATCTGGACGTTGCTGCGGCCCCGGTGGCCATACATGTCTGACCTGTCGAACACGGTCCTCACAATGTTGCTACCGGTGCTGTCCTCCTCGCTGTTCCTGGGCTTGTTGAACAACAAGCTCGCGTGGTCGATCCTTGGTCTGGCCGCGGCGTTGTCGATCCCGTCGGAGTCCTCGCGCTGGTCCGGACTGACCGGAGATGCCCGTGATCCGGAGGACGGCTCACCACCGGGGACTGCGCTCGAACGCTACGGGTCAGATCTAAAGACTCCCAGCGGAGGGAGCGAGTTCGATTCGCCTCCGCTGCTGGCCGGAGCCAACCAGAAGGGCTCGTCACTGGTGCCATCCGATCCGTTCGGTTCCGCTCTGAGCGTTCCGGTGCGTGTGCAGACGGTGCTCGCCAACCCGATGACAATCGACGAAATGCCAGAGATGCAACTGGCCAAGTGGGACCTTCGTTTCACCCGCAAGAAGCTGTTGGTGACCATCGGTGTTGCAGTCATGTCGGCCGTCGTGGTCTTCGGCTACTCGTCCTCGATGCCGGCTCGCTACAAGGCGAGTACGGGCTTTGTCGCTCCCGAACTCGATGTCTCATCGCCAACCGAGATCTTTAGACTCCCTGTCGAGCGAAGTCAGAAGGCCCTTGCCCTGGTCAGGTCGGATGCCTATGCGCTCAACCTGAAGCAACTGAGCGGGATCGATCTCACTGTTGAGGAGATAGCGAATCGCATTACCGCGGAGAAGCCCGAAATGGGTGGTCTGGTCACGGTGACGTTCACCGACTCCGACAACGTGACGGTAGAGAAGGCCGCACCGTACCTGTTGGCTGCGCTCAACAAGGTCTACGCCGATGCACGTGAGTTCGGGGAATCCGGGGTGAACGATCAGGCCCGGCCGATCAATCCGGGAGAACAGAACTTCTACGACGGACCACCGCTAATTGCAGCGTTCAGCGAGCCTGTTATCGATGTGGTCAAGGCAAAGGTCATGTGGATGACGATAATCGGCGCGTTCTCAGGAGGGCTGATTGCGATTGGCCTGTACCTCTCGGGATGCCGCCGGCCCCGAGTCATCAGCAGCGATGATCTGGTCGCACACACCGGAACTCCTGTCATCACTCATATCTCGGAGTCGATGAAGGAACCGGTCTCCTCTGCTGTAGCTCAGGCACAGCAACTCCGCGTAACCATCGACGAGACAAGATCGGGCGCGGGCGCCCTTCGTCGGGTTCTTGTCGCACCACCCGAACGCAGCGAGTCGGCGAGGCGGCTCACCATCAACCTGGCTGCGGCGGCAGCGGCGGCGGGGGAGCGTGTGGTCATCATCGATGCCGACGTTCGCAGACCCTGGATGTCGCTTCGCCTGGACCCCGAACTCCGCAGGGCAGGGGCAGACGCCCCGATCGAGTTGTTGAACGTCAACAGATGGTCATTGCCCAGGGCAGCCAAGGCCCTCCTACAAGACGGGACTGAGTCCCTGCGACTCGTCAGCGGGTCACAGTTCTATGACCGTGTCAGTGATGTGATCGATTCGGCCCGACTGACAGAGTTCGACGAGGGCGTGACCGTCGTGATCCTGGCGCCACCAGCGACGTCGGCCACTGGTGTCTCGGAACTGGTCGAGTGGGCACAAGCCGTGGTGATTCCAGTACGCAACGGCCTGACCACTACAGAGGACACGCAGCTTGCTACTGGTCGGGTGAACCTGTTCGGTTCATTCAACAGCGGCATCGTGTTTGTGAACAGCTAGCTTTGACTCGTGTCAGCAACTGATCGAGACGCCCCTTCGGGTGAGATGAACGCCCGACCCATGTGGATAGACAACCACTGCCACTTGGATCTCGATGCTGTTGACTCCGGGGTCGTCGCCAATGCGGCTGAGGCCGGCGTCGTAGGAATGATCTCGGTCGGGACCGATCTGGCGAGTTCCACGAAAGCGCTTGGGCTTTCAACCACCTCGTCGTCAATCTGGGCGACTGCCGGAGTGCATCCTCATGACGCCAAGGATGGTCTCGACGGGCTCGAGGACCTGATCGCCGCAGCGATCGATGGGGGTGGGCGCTTGGTGGCCGTTGGGGAATGTGGGCTCGATTTCCACTATGACTATTCACCCCGACAGGAGCAACGTCGGGTGTTCGCCCAACAGATTCAGCTGGCTCACAGATTCGACCTTCCCCTGGTCATCCACACCCGGTCCGCTTGGGAGGACACATTCGACATTCTCGACAGTGAGGGCGTTCCCAGGCGGACGGTGTTCCACTGCTTCACAGGCGGTCCCGGTGACGCAACGGGTGCTGTCGAACGCGGCGCTTTCATCTCGATCAGCGGAATCGTGACGTTCCCCAGCGCTGCGGACATTCGTGAGGCCATCGGAGTGACTCCAGTCGAACGGCTCATGGTGGAGACCGACTCGCCGTATCTGGCTCCGGTGCCGCATCGTGGGCGACCCAACGTTCCGGCAAACGTGGCACTGGTAGGAGCGGCCGTGGCTGATGTCCTGGAAATCTCAGTCGGTCGCTTTGCCTCGCAGACGTTTGACACCACCGTTGAGTTCTATGGGCTGGAGTTCGATGAATCGAACGGTACGGCACGTGATGGCCTGACAGCGGATGAACTATCGGAGTCGCTGTCTGAGGTCGAGCGCTCAGCGGGTTTCGGCGCCTCGGGGGCGGCTTGAACTCGATCCAGCCCCGGGTACTTCTCGCGGCGGCGGTCACCGTTGTCGCGTTGGTTGCGATTGCCGTGATCTCGCTCAGTGGATCTGACTCAGAGTCGACGAACAGCCCGACCACATCTTCAGGTGGCAGGGGAGCCACAACATCGGTCGCCCCCAGGGTTACAACGACGTCGACTGCGACGACCACCACGTCCATCGAGATACCCGAGGACTGGTACCCGAAGGGGTCGAGCCGGTACTCCGACAGGTCACCGGCGACCACTGTCACGACGCTCCCTCCGTCGAGTGACACCACGGGCGATGACTTGGATTCTGGTTCGGTCAAGGACGATGGTCCGGCGTCGAACCAGTCGGGGTCTAAACGGTCTGGTGACGAAACGACTGGCGACTGATGGATCGCGACGACGTCATAGCCCTGCTTGCCAGACATGGCCTGGAACCCCGCAAGGTGCTCGGCCAGAACTTCGTTGTCGACAATCAGGTCATCGAGTCCATCATCGAGCTCGCAGGAATCGATCACGAGAGCTCGGTGCTCGAGGTGGGACCCGGACTTGGTGCGCTCACGGGTGCGCTGGCCACGACGGCCCGACGAGTGGTGGCCATCGAGAAGGACGAGTTGCTGGCCCCGCTCGTGAGGGATGTCGTCAAGGTGCGATCCGACGATCAGGCGGCTGGGAATTCTGTGGTTCGGAACACGGGAACGGGGATTGTCGAAGCGACAGCTGCCTGGGTAGGGCGCACGGCCGATGTTCGTGTGATCACCGCCGATGCTCTGGAAGTGGACTGGTCCGATGTCCTCGATGGTGAGCAGTGGACCTTTGTGGCCAACCTTCCCTACAACGTTGCCGTCCCCATCGTGATGTCGATATTGAGGTCGGCTCCTATGGTCACCTCGGGGCTGGTCATGGTCCAACAAGAGGTTGCGGAACGGCTGGCTGCACAGCCGGGAGGCAAGACCATCGGCGTTCCATCGATCCAGCTCGCCTGGTATGCGGATGCAAGCGTCGAGATGCTCATCCCCCCCGAGGTCTTTCACCCTGTACCCAATGTGTCGTCGGCGCTGCTGTCCTTCCGCCGCCACGGGGCCCCTTCAGAGTTGATCGACGCAGACCAACTGATGGCCGTGGTCTCGACCGCCTATCGCAAGCGACGCAAGATGCTGCGCTCGTCTCTCGGTGGCCATGCTGATCAGGCTGCCTTCGAATCCGCGGGAATCGAGCCGACGAGTCGACCTGAGAACCTCTCGCTCTCGGACTGGGTCCGACTTACCGAGGTCATCGCTGCAAAGCGGCGGAACTCCGATGACCCGATCACAGGAGCGGAGACGTGAGCTCAGATCATCGGAAGTATTCGAGCGAGTCGAGCCCCGGGGACCATGTGCTGGTCGCCCCAGCCAAACTGACGACATCGTTACGGGTCACCGGTGTCAGAGACGACGGATATCACATGATCGAGGCCGAGATGGTGAGTCTGGATCTGGCTGACACTGTGACTATTCGGCCTCACACGCATGGAGTGCAGATGAGGATCGGCGGAGAGACAACCTTGGTTGGCTCCAATGATCTGGTGGTACGTGCACTTGCGCTCGTCGGGGTACAGGCTGGCGCGGTCATCGACAAGTCGATCCCGATGGGTGCAGGTCTCGGCGGCGGCAGTTCCGATGCCGCCGCTGTGCTGCGATGGGCAGGCGAGTCGGACCCCGTCGTCGCGGTCACCCTTGGAGCCGATGTTGCGTTCTGTCTGAGGGGCGGTCGGGCGCTCGTATCCGGCATCGGTGAGATTCTTGAGCCGCTGCCGTATGTGGAGCAGACCTTCACACTCCTCACACCTCCGCTTCATGCGTCGACACCGGTCGTCTACAGAAAATGGGACGACATGGGTGGCCCGGAGGGTGACAATGGCAACGACTTGGAGCCTGCTGCCCTGGCCGCCTACCCGAAACTCGCCGAGTGGCGTGACGAACTGACCGCAGCCACAGGACTACGGGCGCGTCTGGCGGGGAGTGGGTCCACATGGTTTGTGGAGGGAGCATTCCCGGGGTCGGGACGCGTGGTCACCCGAACGGTTCACGCGTTCTAGCAACGCGGTCGCACGCGGCCAAGGATGATCCACTGGCCAAGTCGTTTCGTCGGACACTGTTCACGTGCCGACCTCAAGGCGGTGCTGGGTCAAGACCTACGAGCAGGCGTCTACCAGTAGTCGACTATCAGCAGACAAGGTTCGCGACCAGCCCGAGCTGGGACTATTTACCGCGAGCTCTACGCTGATGACGCGTGCGCCTCAGTAGCTTCTTGTGCTTCTTCTTCCGCATGCGCTTACGGCGCTTCTTAATCAGTGAGCCCATGGCGTCGGAGACTCTACATCGGGTGGAAGCCAAGATCCCAAACTGGACTGAAAGAGATCTGATCGCGTGAGGGCCTCGCTTACGCGATCTCACTGCACGCCGGTACAATTGCTCGGTGCACATTGTCGGTTGACGCTGGCAGACTGTACTCAGCACCCTTTCCCAAGTAGATGGGTCACGGGATTCAGGTGCGGAATCAGCGAGTGGATGGACCACTTCACAACAATGAGTGGTTGCACCACTAGGCAGAGGAGAAGATCAGTCGAATGACGCCGATGCGACAGACGTCTGTGGCAATGGACTATGGCAGTACGCCCATAGCGCCAGTGGAGAACAGGCGATCGATCAGGCTCACCAGATCACAGACGATCATCGTCGTCGCGTCGATGTTCGTCGTCGCGGCACTCGCTGCTGTGGCAGCGATCTCCAGCCCGCCGAACTACGAGACCACACGTGCGGTCATGGTGGTCTCCGGGGCTAACCCCAATGACAATGAAGTCGTCACGCAGGCCCTCCAGAGCATCGTCGAGTCGAAGGCATTCGCCGCCGAGGTGAAGCGCCGCGGAGACCTCCCGCAGTCCATAGACGCGATCAACTCGATGATCTCGGTGAAGCGCAAGCCGGAATCCGCGTTTATGAGCATCGTCGTCAAGAGCCCCGACCGTAAGGAATCGGAGCAGATCTCGGCTCAGGTGGTTCCGGCACTCACGAGCGCGTTCGAATCGGCCCAGCGTGACCTGCCTGTTGAGAGCAGGATAAGGGGGCCGATCTTCCAAGAGGTCCTCCGACCGCTTCAGAGCACCTCGCGGTTCCCGGTCTGGTTCGCAGTCATTTTCGGACTGCTTCTCGGCGGCCTGGTCCCGTTCCTCATCTTCCTCGTTCGCAATCTGTCCAAGCCCGTGGTCGAGTCCTCCAAGGACGTCATGGAGGCTCTGGACCTGCCGATCCTGGCGCGAGTGGGTTCACTCAGCAGCAGGGGAGCCAACCCCCAGGACACCATTGCAGGGGTCATCTCCTCGATCGAGCGACTGGCCCTCAACGAGCCTGTGCACCGGCTCGTGCTCGTTGGTAGCGACTCGGCTCGTGAACGAGCCGAACTCTCAGTTGCCCTCGCCTGCACCATCGCTCGCAGCTTCGGCCAACCGGTCGCTCTCATCGACGCTGATCTTGACGAGTCGGTTCTGACAACGCTCCTTGGTGCCGAACATTCAGCCGGGCTCGCTGAGTGCCTGTCGGGACAGCTGAATCCAGAGGCGACGCTCACATCGCTTTCGAATGTGACCGTTCCTCGCGCCATCGAACCGATGCGTCCACCGGACGGTATGGTCAGATTCCTCGGCGCCGGCGTCGACACGAGCAGGAACATCCTGCGCATGCGCTCGAACTTCTCGCGAGTTCTTGAGGCACTCGCCGGTCGATTCGTCGTGATCGTCAACGGGCCGCGGATACCGGGTCCCGTGCCCACCGCCCAGATGCTCTCGCTGGCGGATGCCACGTTGATGGTCGTCACCGAAGGGGAGACAACCCTCACAGATGCCCGTGCAGCTGGCGACACGCTACGGTCGTTCAGCTCAGGCGGTTCGGGAGTCGTGGTTCTCCGGAACTGACGGTTCTGCGGAACCGATCCTTTCAAGGGGAACAACTTGTCCGATCTGGACGAACAACACAACAGCGACTCAGACGGCGATGAAGTCGACAGCGAGTCATCCGAGTCAGTAGCCACTACCGCGAGCCGAGGGTTCCTGTGGGCGAACGTCGGCGTATTCACCCGCTATGTCTCGGCGTTGGTGCTGGCTGCTCTGCTCGCTCGCCACCTCGACACCATCGACTACAAGGTGATGGTCACGCTGATGATCTTCACCTTCTACTTCGACAACGCTCTCGATCTGGGAATGGGGGCGGCACTCGTCTACGAGCAGGAGGAGGGGATCAGCGAGAGGGTCCAGGTCGCGTTCACAGCGAACGTAATGCTCGCCGGATTCCTTGCCGCCGTGGCGTTCTTCGTCGCGCCTCTGATCACGGCGTTCAATCACCTGGAAGGCTACGACACCATCTTCCGACTCCTATCGGTCATCGTGTTGATGTCCGGGCTGACGACCATTCCATGGGCACTCCTTATGCGTGGAATGGACTTCAGATCGCGCGCTGCCGTTGAGGTGGCCCGTGACATGACGCGTTTTGTGTTGACCGTTGTGCTCGTGATGATCGGAATGGAGGCGTGGGCGATCATCCTCGGGCTCATCGCTGCTTATGCCGTCTGGCTGGTTGGAACCTGGGTTGTCATCCGATTCAAGCCGGTTCTCCGGTGGGACTGGAAGATCATGCGGGAGCTGTTCGCCTATGCGTGGCGAATGGCAGGAACCCGCCTCCTGGGCGTGCTTGCACTCAACGGTGACTACCTGATTGTCGGAAACCGCTCCACCCGTCGGGACAAGTACGGTCAGGATGAGCTGTCGCTCTACTACCAGGCTTTTCGGCTGCCCGAGTTCATCCTCGGCGCGCAGCTCAATGCCATGTCTGCGGTGCTGTTCCCCATGTATGCGCGGATTCGTTCCGAGGGAAAGATGGCAATGGCGGATGCCCTGTATCGGGCTCTCCGGCTGATAGCGCTCTTTTCGATCCCCACCGGTATCGGACTGGCCCTTGTTGCTCGAGACGCGATCTGGGTGATGTATGGGACTCCGTCACCGATTGCGATACGGACCATGGAACTGCTGTCGTTGGCCGGATGCTTTGTCGGTGTCGGATTCGCGAGCGGTGATCTGCTCTTCGCCATCGGGAAACCCGGCGTAATGGCGAAGATCAACCTGGTGATGGTCCCATCCATGCTCATCGCCATGTGGATCGTTGCTCCGCGTGGAATCGTTTGGGTCGCAACGGTTCACCTGATCATCGCGGCAGTGTTCCAGACCGCCAGGCAGCTGATCGTGAACCGCATAGTTGGAGCCAGCCTCGCGGAGGTCGTCAGATCACTCATGCCGGCTCTGGTGGTGTCGGTGTTCGTGCTCGCGTTCGCACTGCCGGTGCGCCTGATTACAGACATCGGGTTCCTCTCGATGCTCGCAATCGTCGCAGCTGGAATCGTTGGCGGTGCCGTTGGGCTGGCAGTCAGCTCGTCGGCTCGTTACGAGCTCAAGGACGTCATCGCGAAGGTGCGTGGCTGAGCGCCCAATCCACGAGCTTTGATCTGGGGCCAACTGGCAGCCGATGGCTGGTCAGCTGACGCGCTGCGGTAGCCCACTCGGCTTTGTAGGGCTCCTCGCCTCGGAGTAGGTCGTACTCCTGTATTCCGCGATCTATGGCGGCTTCGATGATCTGGAATCTGAGAACCGACCCACAGCCACGCATCTCATGGTCGGTTCGGCGACCCGATTGATAGAACGACAGGCGACCCGCCACCTCGAAGTCGACCTCCATGGCCACCATTTCCCCCGACTGGAGTCGTAACCCGCTGACCAGGACCTCTCCAGACCTCATTCCCTCGCTCAGGATCGTTCGGAATCGGTCGATGGCATCGAGGAACCCGGACTCCTCTGACCACCGGCCATCGTGGAGCTCTGCGAAGCTCCTCAGGGCCTCGTTCAGGTTCTCCGGTGCGACGGTCTCCACCATCGCACCATCGCCGAGAAGCTTCTTGGTCCGCCGCTTTATGGTGCTTCTGACCTTTCCGGGCCGACCTCGAAGGTACTCATCAGGGGTACTCGGCAGAGGTGCGAATGGAGCGTCTGAGATTCCGGTCACACAATCGGAGAACAAGCGGGCGAGTGTGCCCTCCGCCGCCAAGCCATCCAATTCGATGAGGCGACTGCCAGGTCTCAGCAGATAGCCCAGTACCGCTCTGGCGACGGTCTCCACAGCGCCATCCTCTGCGATCAGATCGATGTGGTCGGGTGCCAGAAGGCCGGAGCCTGGTACCACGATTTTTTGTAGGTTCAATGATCTGGGTCCCCAGGTCCGGACCTCGAACGCCGCCCCACCAATGAGTCGACCATTCCTCATGACACAGACGATTGTGGGTTGTCCCTCGCATGCACCCTGGATCCACCAACTCTTCAGAAATGGGGATGGAAGTGGCTGGATGTCCACCAGCCGATCCCACTGTGAGCCAAGATCGCCGAGCGAGTCGAGCACTTGAACGTGGACCGAATTGTTCCGGTGTCCGGTCGATTTCATGACGAACGTGTTACGCCTTCGCTAAGAATCGCCTTGGTTGGGCGCTTCTACCTACAAATAAATGTTACAAAGCTCCTTGACTGCACACCCTGAACCACGTTTACTCTATATAGGCGGAGATACCGGCATGTGGGGTGCAGGTGTCAAAGGTAATGGGGTGCCTTTTGGTGCGCCGACGTAGAGACCGGGGACCGGATGCTTGAATTTTCAGGTGCGCAGGAGCAGGCCAGGGCATGGCGTCGCTTTTCTGGTACGGAATCCGACACGAGGCGGCTGAGACTTCGACGTGATAATTCCCGAGTGATTGACGTCCGTGAACCCAAGGTTGAGGCATCGGTCACAGAACTTCACTTCGATCCGTCACAACTTGTCGATACGAAATCCGATCTGAGTAGCGACAGCCAGGCCGTTGCCAAGGTGACCGAGATCGGTCTGGTGGTGCCGGAGATCTCACGTGATGACCGGCACGCAGTCGGGCGCACACTGCGGCTCCTCGCTCACGCGTTGGACTTCGCGGCCTTTACGGTTCCGTTTCTCGTGACGATGGTCTTCAACGTAGTGAACTTCGGTGAACTCGATCAGGTCAAACTGCAACTCCGAGTGATTATCCTCTATGGGGTCATCGGTACGCTGCTATTGGCTCCCACGATGAGGCAGGGACGTCTTGTCGTGCGTGCCAGCGAGGGTCTGGCCTCGATCGCTGGCCGTGTGTGCCTTGCACCTGTGCTCACTCTGATGGCGGCAGGTGTCGTTCAATTCCTCCAGCTCGGAACCAACTACTCGGATCTCGAAATTCTGCGTGTGGCGGTGTTGGTGGCCGTCACGGTGCCGCTGGTCCTGCTCGGTCGTCTCGCCTCATCCAAGCTCGTCGAGATCGTCCGGGCAAAGGGTTACGACCTCGAAGACGTCATCATCGTGGGTACCGGCCCTGTCGGAGTTCAGGTGGCAGAGGCCCTGCTCGAAAACCCGCAGTTCGGTCTCCTTCCCTACGGATTCGTCGACCGCTTCGACGACGAGATGCCGCTGCCGCTCATCGGTCGCCCCGAGGACCTGCGTGAGATTCTCCAGCTCTCGGGTGTGCGTCACGTCGTGTTGGCTTTCGGTGCCGCCGAGGAACAGGAACTGGTTGACATAATCCGCGACTGTCACGATCAGATGGTCCAGTTCTACGCAGTCCCACGTCTGTTCGAACTCGGCATCTCCTCAGACAGCGTCGGACACGAGGTCTCCGGTCTTCCTCTCGTCGAGGTCCACCGGCCGGGTACGGCCTCCAACATGTGGCCGGCCAAGCGCGCTTTTGACGTAGTGGTCGCGGGATTCCTCACAATTCTCGCTCTGCCTATCCTCGCTGCATGCGCCCTCGCAGTTCGTTTCAGCAGCAAGGGGCCCATCTTCTTCAAGCAGGTGCGTATCGGCGTAGGCGGTCAGCCCTTCGAGATCCTCAAGTTCCGCACCATGCGCGTGAACGACGACTCCTCCACTCAGTGGTCGGTTGATGACGACGACAGAGTCACCTGGGCAGGAAAGTTCCTCCGTCCATCACACCTCGACGAACTGCCACAGCTTCTCAACGTGCTTCGTGGCGAGATGTCACTGGTTGGCCCTCGGCCGGAACGCCCGCACTTCGTCGAGCAGTTCAGCTCCGAGATCGACGAGTACGACTACAGGCACCGTGTCCCGGTGGGCATCACGGGCTGGGCCCAGGTCAACGGATACTGGGGTGATACCAGCATCGAGACACGTGTGCGTCTCGACAACCGCTACATCGAGAACTGGTCGTTGTGGCGTGATCTGGTGATCGGGCTGCGTACTATACCGACGCTGCTCGGCAAGCGTCGCTGAAGCAGCACCGGTTGCCGCCGGTCCGTGACCATGCCTTGTCGTGCAGTCTCTGTCGAGCGGGCCAATGCACGATGGCGCCTGACCAAAGCCCAAGCGTCGGTTCGGGCCCGTCGTGTCGCTTAGTCTGTGTCCTCTGTGAGTCAAATTTCTGAACCAGAGCGCAGTGGTGGGGTAGGTGCTGTGGGTGCCAGCAGTTGCTCGGACCTAGTGACCGTCGTCATTCCGGCACGCAACGAAGAGCGGACCATCGGCGAAGCCGTAGCCAGTGTGGCGGGTCAGACCTATTCGAACCTGCAGATCCTCGTCGTCGACGGCGGATCCACAGATCGGACAAGGAAGATCGTCGAGGCGCTGCGAGTCGACGACCCGCGGATTGAGCTACTGGGCAATCCGGATCGAGCTATTCCCTTTGCGCTCAACATTGCGCTGGCAGCAGCACGAGGGCGCTGGATGGTTCGAGTGGACGCTCACTCGGCGATCCCATCCAATTACGTGGAGACGATAGTCCACCGGTTCCGTTCGGGGGACTGGGGTGGAGTCGGCGGACGCAAGGACGCTGTCGGTCACACTGCCCAGGGTCGAGCGATCGCTGCTGTCATGGGATCCAAGTTCGCTCAGGGAAACTCCATCTACCACTACGGAACCACGGCACAGACAGTGGACCACATTCCATTTGGTGCCTACCCGGTCGAACTTGCCCGGTCACTCGGCGGCTGGTCCGAGACCCAACTCGTCAACGAGGACTTCGAGTTCGACTATCGCCTGCGACAGAGCGGCCACGAACTTCTCTTCGACCCGGAGATCCGCATCGACTGGGACTGTCGGCAGCGGGTCAGCGACCTCTTCAGTCAGTACCGGCGCTACGGCGCAGGAAAGGTGCAGACGCTGGTCACCCACCCGGAGTCGCTCTCGGCCCGCAACCTGGCTGCACCGGTCCTCGTGGCCGGCCTCGCCGGCAGCGTTGTTCTGTTGACCGGGAAACGATCCAGGAAGCTCGGCCTCCTTGGACTTCTGCCATATGGTGCTGTGTTGGCGGCTGGAACAAAGGACACCATCGCCAATGTCGAGCGTGGCGAACGGCGATGGATAGTCCCAGCGTTCATGGCCATTCACCTCGGTTGGGGGACCGGCGTGTGGCTGGCTGTCGTCAGACGGTGGCTAGGGCGAAGTGAGGGGCGTGGCATGGAGGCAAGTTCGGGTTCAACGAGATAGGGCTAACTCGTGATCGCCGAGGTGACCCTGAGCCGGGCTCGCCCGTAGCTCTGCTGCGATGGGACGCAGAGTCGGGCCGGCCACTTCCACGGATGACCCAGGGCCGCTCACGCGGCTAGCGTGTCGATGCCACGAACCGCCGGGTGAGAACCCGACGGGGCCTATCGAGCGGGTTCAGGGACATCCTCGGAGCCCATCGATGGCGAATCAGTGGCGGGTAGCTTAATTGGCAAAGCGCCTGACTTTGGATCAGGAGGATGCAGGTTCGAGCCCTGCCCCGCCAGCATGGTTGACCACAAGGACGAGGTGGCCATTTCCGCAGTGATACTCGCTGCCGGAGAGGGCTCCCGCATGCGTTCCGAGCGCCCCAAGCCACTGCACCGACTCTGTGGGCGGCCGATGCTCATGTATGTGATGGATGCCGTTGGTGGTGCCGGAGTCGGACATGTCGTCGTAGTCGTCGGCCACAAGGCCGACAGGGTCACCAAGAAGCTGACCGAGCAGGAACTCGATGTGAAGATCGACTTCGTCACCCAAGAGGTTCAGCGCGGCACCGGTGATGCCGTATTGGTCTCTCTGGTCGCTGTTCCCCACGAGCCAGACGATCGTGACGTTCTGGTCCTGCCCGGTGATTCCCCGCTGCTGAGGGCCGAGACCGTTTCAGCGCTGATCGCCCAGCATCGAAGCACGGGAGCGGCCGCAACGATTCTGACGGCACGGATGGGTGATCCGACCGGGTACGGGCGGGTTATTCGCAACAAGACAGGAACCGTTGCCAGGGTGGTCGAACAGCGTGACGCCAGCGACGAGGAACTAGCTGTTGATGAGGTGAACACATCCATCTACCTGTTTCGACGGAGTCTTCTATCGCCGGCTCTTCGGCGCATCGAGCCGGACAACGCTCAGGGCGAGTACTACCTGACTGATGTCATCGAGGTGCTCGCCTCGGCAGGCCACAAGGTCGAGTCGCTGATCGTGGAGGACTCCGAGGAGGTCCAGGGCATCAACGATCGAGTGCAACTCGCGGCGGCCGAGGCGGAACTGCGAAGCCGAACCAATGATCGGCTACTGCGTTCCGGGGTTACCATCGTCGACCCGACTGCCGCGTACATCGACACCACCGTGGAGATGGGAAGCGACGTGACGGTGTTTCCGGGCGTGATTCTCCAGGGGTCCACAGTCATCGGTGCTGGGAGTGAGATCGGCCCCGACGTTCATCTGGTCGATACCCGAGTTGGTGAGGGCTCTGTGATACGAGGGACATCTGGGGATCGGGCCGAGGTGGGCGACAGGTGTCACGTTGGGCCCTTTGCCGTGCTGGAGCCCGGATCGAAGGTTCCTTCTGACTCGCGGACCGGCTCGTTCTACACTGCACAGGTCGGTGGTTGATATGGAGGCGGCGAGTTGGAACTGATTACTAAGAAGCGGCTGACACTCGTCGCAGGCCGCGTCAATCGGGGTCTGGCCGAAGAGGTCGCGGAGCATCTTGGCGAAAAGCTGTCACCGGTCAACATCGCCGAGTTCGCCAACGGCGAGTTGCACTGCAAGTACGGAGAATCCATCCGCGGAGCCGATCTGTTCATCTTCCAAGGGCACGCGTCGGTCGGTGAGACGTCGGTCAACGACGCGATCATGGAACAACTCATAATGGTGGATGCCGCTCAGCGAGCCTCTGCCAAACGAATAACAGTCGTCGCTCCGTTCTTCGGATACAGCCGCCAGGACCGTAAGGCCGAGGGCCGTGAGCCGATCACAGCCAAACTGCTCGCCAACATGTTCAATGCTGCCGGGGCCAAGCGACTCATCAGCGTCGATCTCCACTCGGGGCAGATTCAGGGTTTCTTCGATGGTCCCGTAGACCACCTGACTGCCATGCCGGTGCTGATCGACTGGATGGCCAATAACCTGCCCGACGACCTTGTCGTGGTCTCGCCCGACGCTGGCAGGGTGAAGGTCGCCGAGCGCTACGCAAACCAGCTTCATGCAGACCTCGCCATCGTTCACAAGCGTCGCATTCGAGGCGAGAAGAACGCAGTCGAGGCCAAGGACGTGGTCGGTGAGGTCGCCGGCAGGCCCTGTGTGCTGATCGACGACATGATCGACACAGCGGGCACAATCTGTGCTGCTGCCGAACAGCTCGTCGAGCGCGGCGCGAGTGCTGTGTACTGTGCCGCGACCCACGGTGTGTTCTCCGGACCTGCAATCGAACGCCTTGCCGCTGCTCCCATCGAGAAGGTCGTGATAACCAACACGCTTCCGCTCCCAGAGCACAAGCGGATCCCCAAGATTCAGGTGCTATCGGCGGCGCGGATCATCGCGGACGCCATCGATGCCGTATTCGAGGATGCCTCGGTCTCTGACATCTTCGGCGGCCAGAACCAGTCCTGAACCTGATTTCCCCCGCCATTCCGCCCGTCTGGCGGTGCGGTCGGGCGCGCATTAATCTGTCTGACCGCCCCTAAACGCGTCCCAGGAGTTTCCATGTCCGATGCCACCCTCACCGCCGAATCCGGTCGCCAGACCGGCACGTCAGCGTCAAGGCGTGCGCGTCATGACCGCCAACTCCCCGGTGTCGTATATGGCGCTGGCAAGGATTCGATCGCAATCACCGTCGACAAGAAGGACTTCCGACTGGCGATGTCCACCGAGGCCGGCATCAACGCAGTCATCGACCTGCAGGTCGACGGCGGTTCGGACCAGGTGATCGTTCGCGAGGTTCAGCGTCATCCGGTTCGCCGCGATGTCATCCACGTCGACTTCATGCGCATCGACCCCACCCGTCCAATCGAACTTGATGTGCCACTCCACCTTGTGGGTGAGGCCAAGAAGGTCACCGTCAACGGCGGCATGACCGAGCAGCGTCTCAACCGTATTCGTGTGCGCGCCGCTGCGGACCGCATCCCCGGCAAGATCGAGGTCGACATCTCGGAGATGACCTTGGAGCGCTCGCTGCTGGTCAAGGACCTGAACCTGCCCGAGGGTCTCGTCTGCCTGACCAGTCCACAACTCGCAGTCGTCACAGCCGAGTTGACCCGTGCCGCGGTGGTCGCCCGCCGCGCCGGTGACACCGAAGAGTCCTGACACCCCCATCCAAACCCGGCAACCCGCGAGACCTACTGGTAGTCGGGTTGGGTAACCCCGGTTCCCGCTACGCGAATACCCGGCACAACCTCGGAGCAGATGCCGCTGTACTGCTTGCCGAACGATTCGGCGAGCGCCTACGTGACGATACGAAGGTGAGTGCGTCAGTCGCGGAGATCCGAATCGGTGATAAGCGAGTCGTCGTTGCGGTGCCTATGACCTGGATGAACGAGTCCGGCAAGGCTGTGTCGTCCCTGCTGCGCCGCTACGACCTGCCTGGTGTGAGTTCTCTGGTGGTCCTACATGACGAACTCGATCTTCCGACGGGCAGAGTCAAGGTCAAGTCAGGTGGTGGACTGGCTGGGAACAACGGACTTCGCTCGATCCATCAGCATCTCGGAACCAAGGACTTCACCAGGGTACGCCTGGGCGTCGACAAGCCACCCGGCGGGTCCGAACGAGGCGCGGATTGGGTACTTGCAAAGATCCCCCGTTCTGCGCGCGTCGACTTCGATATCGCATGTCAGAGGGCGGCCGATGCCGTCGAACTCATAGCGGTTGGCGGTCCTGAGCACGCAATGCAGAAGATCAACGCGTCAGACCAAGGATGACCCCGTCAATGGCCTCTGAAGACAACACAGACTCGGCCAACACGGATTCGGCCAACAACAACATGTCCGCCAACTCGGCCTCGGGTGACTCGGCTCTCGGTGACTCGGCTCTCGGTGACTCGGCCCCGGTTTCGGCCTTGGCACCGCTGGGGGCACTCAATCGGCGCCTTCGTGACGAGCCTGGCGTGATGGCATCCCTGGGGCGTCGTTCCACGGTGATGGTCGTTCCAGAGCCTGCCAGAGCGTTTGCACTTGCAGGGATTCTCGAAGCATCGGGTCGATCGCCATTTCTTGTGTTCACGCCGACGGTCGCGGATGCGGAACGACTGACACTGGATCTCGAGAACTTCCTGCCGTCGGAAGCCGTCGAGTACTTCCCAGCCTGGGAGACCCTGCCTTTCGAGCGCGTCAGCCCATCGGTCGAGAACATGGGTCGTCGACTGAAGGTCCTCTGGCGACTCCGTAGCAGCGACCCGACGCTTCGTGTGGTTATCGCGCCCGTTCGGGCTCTCTCACAGCGGCTCGGTCAGACA
>CAUJEC010000082.1 GCA_963169245.1 Actinomycetota bacterium | reverse complement strand
CTCGACCAACTGTCGTATCGCCGAACCATCTCCAGGGTCGTTCACCTTGAGGATGGCGCCATCGGGCTGGGACTCTCCAGAACTGGTGAAGAGCACTCGACCTTCCAATGACGGGTGACCATCGAGGTACAACTCACGCTTGTTAGCGTTGTCCATGAAGAACAGAAATCTGCCGCGCGACTCCGCCAGGCTTGGCCAGCCGTCGGTGGTGATGGCCGAACGCAGATCGGCGTGAGCGCCACGGACGTCGTCTGGGGTGATCAGTCGATCACCGAGAACCGAGCGGATCTCGGTGTCGACAGCATCCAGGTTCGCGCTGTTGAACGGTTCGATCTGCGTGCCGTTGAACGGTTCGGGTAGTTCGTCGTCCTTCAACTCGATGTTGATGATGACAGGCAGATGATTCGGATTGGCATCCGACCATTCCCTCATCTCCGACAGACAGTCGATCAGGGTCGGGCAGGTCGACATGAAGTCGATGTCCTGAATGTGGAGCACCTTGATCCCCGGTTCGGTCATACCCGTTGGGCGGGGCCCTCCGAGTCCGAGGAGTTCCGGGAGCAGCGGATAGGAGAATCGTCGGCCGGTCGAGTCTGCGAACACGTCGAGTTCGAAGGTCCGCAGCCCCCGCTGCAATTGTGTGGTCAGGTCCGGATGTGTGTAGTTCAGCAATTCCGGGTTGCCGAGCGCCGACGCGACATCCGGGACCGCCCCTGCGAAGAACTCGAGAAGGCCCAGGATCTGTTCCGAAGGTGCGATGTGGTAGCTGTTGTGCGACCCGATCATCTGGATCTGGTTCAGGCGAATGGCTGACTCATCTATCGGCAGATCGGGTGGATCGACTGGTTGGCTCGGTGAATCCGCATTGAGTGGCGGCTGGGGCGTACACGCGACTATCGCTGCGAGTGCCAGCCCGATCAGAGCGACGCTCAGTCGCCGTCCCAATGGCAGAGTCCCACCGTGTGATCTCATGATTCCCCCAACCGGCTGGTCCCACCGACCTGCCGTCTCTTCGACTTGATTAACTCATCAAGCGCTTCTGGTCAACCTGCCTTCTCGCCAACCAGCTTCTGACCAATCCGCCCGTTCGGTCAACCCGGAGTCAGTTCAACCCGGAGTCTCATCATCGGCGGCCGGTGGGTCACCGATGATGTAGATGAGGTCTCCGGTCGCGACCTTCACTCCGCTCGCTGTGCGGACCTCGACCTCGCAGAAGACGATGCGCCTGCCCCGCTTGGTCACCCAACCCTCGGCGACGAGGTCCTCCTGGCGGATTGTGTCCAGATACCGGATTGACATCTCGATCGTCGCGAAGCGTCGTGGCTCGTCATATGCGGTGCCGATGGCCGGAACCACGACAGTGTCGATCAGCGTTGCGATCGCCCCGCCGTGTACCAGGCCCTGGGGCTGGTTCAGTTCGGGGCGCCAAGGAAGGGCCATGCGCGCATAGTCACGGCGTATCTCCTGAAGCTCGATCCCGACCACATCCGGGAAGAAGGTCTGGTCCCAGTTGGTGAAGTTCTCCCACTTCTCCAGCGTGGACTGTGGCAACAGATCGAAGTTGTCAGCGCGCCAGGATGCCATCGGGACAGTGTTGCAGGTCGAAGGTTCCCACGTCACCGATTCGCGAGACTCCGGCCATAGTGAGTCACCAATCACATCTGTCGGATCTGGGTCAACTTCTCGCCGAACGTGATGCGCTCAGACCCCGCTACTACCGTAGGGGCAGATTTGTCGTCGCCTTCCGGTGGCGATGGGGTTATTCGAATCGGAGTCATCGTGGCAGAGGCATACATAATCGATACCGTCCGCACACCCGTCGGTCGGCGTGGCGGTTCCCTCGCGGGCGTCCATACTGCGGACATCGGAGCGCACGCACTCAATGCCCTGGTCGAGCGCACCGGTAACGACACAGGGATAGTCGAGGACGTCGTCTTCGGCTGTCTCGACACCATCGG
Organism: Actinomycetota bacterium; assembly: GCA_963169245.1. Taxonomy (GTDB): domain Bacteria; phylum Actinomycetota; class Acidimicrobiia; order Acidimicrobiales; family Microtrichaceae; genus JAGQSZ01. The sequence continues at coordinate 9,054 of CAUJEC010000082.1, read as the reverse complement.
CCCACAGGCCGGTGATATCGCCAGAACCTGTTGGCTCGCAGCTGGCCTGCCCGAGCACGTCCCCGGCACAACGGTGGACCGTCAGTGCGGCTCATCACAGCAGGCCATTCACTTCGCGGCCCAGGGTGTCATGTCCGGTACACAGGACGTCGTCGTTGCCGGCGGTGTCCAGAACATGTCCGCCATTCCGATCTCCTCGGCAATGCTCGTTGCAGAACAGTTCGGTTTCACCGATCCGTTCTCGGGTTCTGTGGGCTGGGTCAAGCGTTACGGCGACCAGCCCGTCGACCAGTTCAACGGCGCAGAGATGATCGCTCGGGACTGGGATATCTCTCGTGAGGACATGGAGGCGTTCGCTGTCGAGTCGCACGAGAGGGCCATCAGGGCGCGTGCAGAGGGTCGCTTCGATTCCGAGATCGTCCCGTTCGGTGAGATGACCCAGGACGAAGGTCCACGCGAACCGAACCTGGAGAAGATCCGTTCGCTCAAGCCTCTCGTCGAGGGTGGTCGGCTCACTGCGGCCCTCGCCTCACAGATCTCCGATGGCGCCGCGGCCATGCTCATCGCGTCCGAGCGCGCGGTCGAGCAGTATGGATTCAAACCACGGGCCCGCATTCATCACCTCTCAGTGCGTGGTGAGGACCCCATCCGTATGCTCTCTGCTCCCATCCCGGCAACCCGTTACGCGCTTGAGCGAGCGGGCATGACTCTGGATGACATTGATCTTGTCGAGATTAACGAGGCCTTCGCATCTGTTGTCCTGGCCTGGGCCAAGGAACTCGACGCTGACATGTCCAAGGTGAATGTCAACGGTGGTGCGATTGCTCTTGGTCACCCTCTCGGTGCTACCGGCTGCCGCCTGATGACAACTCTGTTGAACGAACTCGAGCGCACAGGTGGTCGTTACGGACTCCAGACGATGTGCGAGGGCGGTGGCCAGGCCAACGTCACGATCATCGAGCGTCTGTAGTCGGCGGTGGCGTCGGAAGCGGGTGACGCTGACACGGCGATCCCCCAACGCCTCGAAGAGCTGGAGGAACGGATCTCGGCGGCGTGCGCCGGTTCGGGTCGCGGCCGCCAAGAAGTCGACTTGCTCCTTGCTACAAAGACCGTTCCGGCCGAACGCATTCGCGTGGCGCTCGCTGCCGGGTACACCCTGATCGGCGAGAACCGGGTCCAGGAGGTCGTTTCCAAGGCAGATGCCCTAGCCGACATCCCGCATCAGTCTCATTTCATTGGTCATTTGCAGCGCAACAAGATCAACCAGGTTCTTCCCCTCGTTGACGTCGTTCAGTCCATCGACCGTTTGGATCTGGCCGTCGCGGTCTCGAAGCGGCTCGACCGAGACCTTGATGTCCTCATTCAGGTCAACACATCCGGGGAGGAATCGAAGTTCGGCGTCGATCCGCTAGATGCGATCGGACTCGCAGAACAGGTCGACTCGCTCGAGAATCTACGGGTCGCCGGGTTCATGACCATCGGCCTGTTCTCCACTGACGAGGTCCCTGTTCGGCGGTGTTACGAACGGCTTCGGGTTCTGCGCGACGAGGTGGTGTCCTCTTCTGTTCCGGACGCTCAGATTCTGTCGATGGGCATGAGCGGTGATCTCGAATGGGCGATCTCCGAGGGGGCGACCATGATCAGGGTCGGCTCCGCCGTATTTGGGTCCCGCCCCACCTCGGATGCCTACTACTGGCCCGGAAGTGCTCCGGGCTGAGACTGGCGCGCCGGGCTGAGGCTGGGCCTCCGGCAGAGTGGCCCACCCGACACCTTGAACATTGTTCATTGAATTTTCGTCAAATCTTTCAGGGGTGGCCAAGTAGCGCCGATATGCATGGTGCGGCTCATTTCGAGACCCGACATCATCTCATGTCTGACCTTGAACCTCTCCTCTCTGTGACCACGGCGGTTGATCCATACGCAACGCGTATGCTCACTCGCTCGCTGTCGCCCGAGGTCGACTTCAGGGCGCTGGGCGCAACCGGAACGAGTTGCTCGATCGTGGCGGTCGATGACGTCGCCAATGTGGTCCGCCAACTCGAAGACGACGGCGCGACTCTCATGGACCGTATCCGCTGCGAGGTCGTGGTCATGGCCGACACCGATGCACGATCCACATCAGGTCTACGTGGCTCACGCGGGCGGCGACCCATTCGACCGCGACGATTCGGCAAACCCTCTGGTGGGAGGGCCTGTGTTCTTGGTGAGGCGATCGATCGCTGTTCAAATGAATTCGTGGTCGTCTCAGGCCCATCGGCGGATCCACTGACCGGCATTCCCGAGGCGCTTGGACACATGTGGGTCGACGGGGCAGATATCGCGGTGCTCCCACGGTCACCCGCAGGATTGATGGGCGATTCTGGCGAGTCGCTGGACTCGCTCGATGTCGCTGCAGCAATCCCCACGTGGATGGGGCTGAGACCATCAGATGGTTCGCAGCCCGTTCTTGGTCCAGAGACCCTTGTCCTGCGACGCTGGCTCGCCAGGTGGATCTTCAACGAAATGGACCGGGCAATCGACCCTGCAATGGAGATCGCGGACCGCATCAGGCTGCTCGGAGTGACCGTCGTGCAGATTCCCGTATCGAGTGTGCCGGATCACGGGCTCGGCCTCGCCGGCTGACCGGCCAAGCTGCTCTGACCGGCCCTGCTGCTCTGACTCGGCCCTGCTGTTCTGACTCGGCTCCCTGCGGGATCCGGCTCCGTTCGGACCAGACCGCATCCGCTGCGACTGGAACGCGTTCCAGTGCCATCGCCTACTCTTCGACGGTGGACTTTGAAGACTCACCAGAGCTCGCCGACTTCAGATCCCAGGTTCGGGCATTCCTTGACGCGAACGCCGAACTGAAACGAGGCGACGAGCGGGACTGGTCGCGAAATGCTGCTGCGCTCGACCCCGAGGTGGCCGCCGACTTCCGGCGTCGCTGCCGGGAGTGGCAGAAGCTGCTCTACGACTCGGGATGGGCAGGGATCACCTGGCCGAGTGCCTTCGGTGGGCGTGGCCTCTCGAGTGCACATCAGATCATCTTCAATCAGGAACTCGCCCGTTATGACGCGACCTCGGGGTTCATGATCGCCACGCAGGCACTCGTCGGCCCGACTCTCATGCGTCATGGGAACGCCGAACAACAGGATCGATACCTTGCTCCACTCCTCTCGGGCACCGAGGCGTGGTGTCAGTTGTTCTCCGAGCCCGGGGCAGGGTCTGACCTCGCCGCTATAGCCACCCGGGCAGTGCTCGACGGCGACGAGTGGGTGGTCAATGGCCAGAAGGTATGGACCTCAAGTGCCCAACACGCCGACTACGGAATCCTCATCGCCCGCACCGACCCGTCCGCTCCAAAACACAAGGGCATCACGTTCTTCATAGTGGATATGAAGACGCCGGGGATCGACGTCCGACCACTCGTGCAGGCCCAGGGTGTCGCTCATTTCAACGAGGTGTTCCTCTCCGATGTGCGGATCCCCGTCGGAAACGTCGTCGGCGACGTGAATGATGGATGGAAGGTCACTCGTACGACGCTGCGTAGTGAGTCCTCGATGATCTCTGGTGGCAGTCAGGCGACCGGCTTCGACGCGATCGTCTCCACCGCCAGGCGCACGAACCGGACTGCAGATCCAATCGTGCGGGACGCTCTCGCCAGGATCTACTCCAACGAACAGATCCTCAAATGGATGGGATGGCGTACCCAGACCGCCGTCATGACCGGCCGGCTCGAACTTGCGCTACATGGTTCGCTACTCAAGAACTTCTTCACCCGCTCGCTCAGCTATCGCGTCGAGGTTGCCGTCGACCTGGAGGGAGCCGAGGGCATGCTGCAGCATGAGGCTGAGGGAGACGGCTTCTGGCAGTACCAACTGCTCAATCAGTTCGCATCCCGAATCGGTGGCGGAACCGAGGAGGTCCATCGCAACAACCTGGGCGAACAGGCACTGGGGCTTCCTCGTGAGCCGGCGGTCGACCGCGACGTGCCGTGGACCGAGACTCGTAAAGCCTGATGTTGCTCGAGGGCCGCACCGCGATGGTCACCGGGATCGGTCCCGGCATGGGCCGAGATATAGCCCTCGCGCTGGCACGTGAGGGTGCGGATGTGATCCTGGTCGCAAGAACCCATCGGGTGATGCCCGAGGTTGTCAAGGAGATAGAGGCGCTCGGGCGCAGGGCTGTCGGACTCCTGGGAGACATCTCCGATTCCGACAGTTGCTCAGTCGTGGCCGAGCAGGCCACGGCGCAACTCGCCGTGTGGAGTGGGGAAGGTGCCGATGCCGGCCTGGACATCCTGGTCAACTCGGCCTTCCACGGGGGAAAGCACGTCGCCTTCGAGGATTCGGACCTCTCCCGCTGGCACAGTCCCATGGACGTCAATTTCTTCGGAACGCTGCAGTTGACTCAGGCCGTCCTGCCGCTACTCAAGGCTGCTGCTGGGCGAAATGGTGATGCGAGGATCGTGATGATCAACACGATGTCGGTTCAGCGGATCGAACAGGGTGCAGGAGCCTACGCAGCGTCAAAGGCTGCGCTTGGTGCGGTCACCAAGACTCTGGCGCTGGAACTCGGTGGTTATGGGATTCGTGTGAACGCGATCCACCCCGGCTACATCTGGGGTGACAACGTCAGGACATACTTCGAGTGGCAGGCTGCGGAGCGGGGACCCGAAGCCACATGGCAGGACGTCTATGACGAGCGTGCTGCCGAGACGGCTCTGGGGTATCTGCCGCATTCGTCAGAGATCGCGGGATCGGTCGTGTTCTTTGCCTCGCCGTTGTCGAAATGCGTCACGGGTACGGCATTGCCGGTGAACGCCGGGCACTGGATCCCTCCGTCCACCTGAACGGACCGTTGCGCCCGAACGGACGGCTGGCTGACTTCGGCACCGGTCAACTATGTCTGCGCTCGATCAGTCCGGACTGGTCTTCGAGAATCGGCATTACGACGTCGCGTGAGGCTGAGGGGATCCGGAACACACACTCGGTCACCCCGACAGACTCGAAGTGGTCCAGCTTGGCGTCAGTTGGATGTGAACCGAAGGGAACGACCCTCAACTTCGAAGGATCGCGACCGGCGTCCTCGAATCGCTGACGAAGTCGAGGCACCGCCTCCTCTAGCCCGCTCCCTCCGATGGGGATCCAACCGTCGGCGTACTCCACGATCTGGTCGAAAAGCTTGGGGCCAGAGCCTCCACCGAGCAGTACCGGGACCGGTTGGGCAGGCTTGGGCCAAGACCAACTCCGCTCGAAGGACACGACCTCGCCGTGGAACTCGGCTTGGTCGTTGGACCAAAGCTCCTTCATCGCCAACATGTGTTCTCTAGCGCGAGCTCGACGGCGCTTGAAGTCGACACCGTGGGCCTCGATCTCGTCCTGGTTCCAGCCGAAGCCGATGCCCATGTCGAAGCGTCCGCCGGAGAGGTTGGCGAGCGTGGCGATGGCCTTGGCTGTCACGATCGGCTCTCGCTGGGCAGGCAACATGATGCCTGTTCCGACGCGTAGGTGTGTTGTTGCAGCGGCAGCGAAGGAGAGCGCGACGAGCGGGTCGAGTGACCGCTTGTACTCCTGGGCCAACTCCGCGTCGCCGGTTGGGGGTGGGGTTTTGCGGCTAACTGGTATGTGGGTGTGCTCTGGAATCCACAGTGAGTCGAACCCTGCGTTCTCGGCCTCTACGGCAAGTTCCACGACGTCCATGGAGAGATCTGTTGTGAACATTGTCAGTCCGAAGCGCATCTGGCCCCCACCGCTGATCGACTGTGTGACGGGAATGAGATTACTGCCGTTTGAAATCACACCTGACGGAGTGTCAGATTCTTGACCATGGGTATTTGTGATGACCGTGTCGTAATTGTCACCGGGGCCGGTCGCGGCCTTGGTCGGGCGCACGCGCTTGCGTTCGCAGCTGAGGGAGCGAGCGTCATAGTCAATGACCTCGGCGTCGCTCAGGATGGTTCTGATCCGTCTGACACCCCTGCCAATCAGGTGGTCGAGGAGATCAAGGCAGCGGGTGGGAATGCGGTGTCGTCCAATCACGACGTCGCCGACTGGAATTCAGCCGCTGAGATGATCCAACTGGCGATCGACACCTTCGGTGGACTCGACGTCGTGGTCAACAACGCAGGCATCGTCCGGGATCGGATGTTCGTCAACTCTGAGCAGGCCGAGTGGGAGGCCGTGCTCAGAGTCCATGTCATGGGCCACGCGGCGCCGGCACGTCACGCGGCGAGCTATTGGCGGTCCCGTTCAAAGGCTGGAGAACCAGTCAGCGGCAGGATCATCAACACCTCCTCGGGAGCAGGGCTCATGGGCTCTATCGCCCAGGCGGCGTACTCGGCGGCCAAGGGAGCGATCGCGAGCCTCACCCTCGTTCAGGCCGCAGAGCTTGGACGCATCGGCGTGACCGCCAACGCGATCGCGCCAGCAGCTCGCACCCGCATGACCGAGGATGCCTTCAAGGACATGATGGCCGAGGTGGGAGAGGGCACCTTCGACGCAATGGACCCGGCGAACGTCTCACCACTTCTGGTCTGGCTCGGATCGCAGGATTCGGCGGATGTCACCGGGCGGGTCTTCGAGGTGGAGGGCGGAATCATCGGGATCGCCGAGGGTTTCCGTCACGGTCCCCGTTTCGACAAGGGCGCCAGATGGGAGCCATCCGAGGTTGGCTCGGTTGTGCGGGATCTGCTCGCCGAGGCAATCGAGCCGACGCCCGTCTACGGGGCTGGCTGAGGAGCGGCGGTCCTGTCGCTGGAGTTCCGAGCTGAGTGGCCGCCCGGGCCATCGGTCATCCGGGCCACCCGCTCACCTGCGCACCCGCTGGCCCGCACCACCCGCTCACCTGCGCACTCGCTGGCCCGCACCGACCCGCTCACCCCCGTTGACTGAGGCGACCTATGGAACGACGGGTTCTGGTCCACAATCCAAACAACCCGGTCACCGAGTCGGTCGAGAGAATCACCGGTCCCTTCGACCGTAAGCCACTGGCCGCGTTGGTGAGTCAGGCTGGCGGTGCTGACAGCGTCGTAGTCAAGACGCTGACACCTGCTGGAGCGGTGATCGTTCCGCACTGGGTGGCCGGCCACGACACCGATCACTGGAATCTCTGGAACCGCGAGGTCTTTGCGTACACAACCGGTGTGGTCGACTCGTTTGTAGATGCTGGAGCTGTCCGCGAGTTTACGGAGGGGTTCGAACGCGGACTGCGAGCTCCGAAACTGTTGGCATCGCTCGATGGGGGCGACGGGTCCGTCAGTCTGATCCTCGAGAATGTCAAGGGCAGAACCGGGGCGGAACTGACCTTGGAGGACCACGCTCGGATCGCCGCAGGGTTGGGTGAAGCGCAGGGTCGACTGTGTGAGGCGAACGGGGAACCTCAGGCCTGGACGGATCTGCCGTGGTTATCGCGATCGTGGGTCCGAAAGTACGCCACTACTCGCATACCGGGGCCTGGGGTCTATCAGAATGTCCAAGCGTGGGAGCATCCGGTGGTGATCGAGGGGTTCGGGTCGAAACGCCATGAGATCCGTCGCCGCTTCGGAGAGTTGTACCAGGGGTCGGGGCGATGGTTCTCGTTGTTGGAGTCGCTTCCGCAGACGCTTTGTCACTTGGACTTCTGGCCGAACAACGCAATAGCTGCGAAGGACGGGTCGGACGTGCTGATCGACTGGTCATTCGTCGGCCGAGGTGCGGTCGGCGAGGATCCCGGCAACTGGATTCCCGACACGATCTTCGATCACTTCATGGAGCCTTCGGAGCTTGAGGCGGTCGAATCGGCCGTATGGTCGTCATATCGATCGGGTCTGGAGCGCTCCGGATGGGATCTGCCAATAGATCTGGCGCGTCTTGGAATGCTGGCAAGCGCAGTGAAGTACATCTGGTTGCCGGGACTGATGGTGGAGCGAGCCGATCACAGCGGACCTACCGCTTATGGCGCTCAGGAAGGGTTTGATCTTGCTGAGGTGTTCGCCCGTCGCCTTCCTGTATTCATGCGGTTGCTCGACTGGATCGACAAGGCCGACTCGTTGGCATCGAAACTGGGGAGTGATTGGGTTGGGGAGTGACTGGGTGTTGTAATCCGATCCGTTATCGGCGACTGCCGGTGCGCCCTCGGAGTAATGGCTCGCACGTCAGTGGGTCTTGCTCGGACGCGCCCACGGGCGCGTCCGAGTGTCATCGTCGGGAGCCGAGCGCCTTCATCGGGAGCCGAGTGTCATCTGGTCAGGTTTTCAAGGATCTTGGACTGCTGTGTTTTCGTCTCTTCCGGGAATCGCAGCAGATGGAGCGAACCAGATCACAACCTGTCAAGGCTGAGCGTGATCAACGGGTAGCAGATCGCCACTCTATGGAGTAGGTGTGACATTTTGGGCTGAGTCACCGCCCGCGCCCGACGAGGTCCCGCAGACAACCTCGGTCTCTGGCCGTTGGTTGGCAGGATCGAGCGAGATCATCGATGGCTCCGACGGACATGCCAGGATCCTCCGAAAGTGTCACACCAGATTTGTACGGTGGATTCAAGCGATCGCATCTTCACTGAGCCGGTCGGAGCCACGACTGGGTTGACGAAATCTCGATTGACCCGAGGCAGCGATATTTGGAAACCGAAGCAATAACCGGCACCTGGTCTGACATGAACGCGGACGCGTCAGAGAGAACGGAGCGGGAGCGCAACAGCGTCGGTCCGCGATGCCAACGACGTACACGAATCGGACGAACGCGCCCGTGGGCGCGTCCTGAACAAGCCGTCGTGCCGAAGAGCAGTCAACGAACTTCGCCACAACGCGCCCGTGGGCGCGTCACCTCGAGTCTCGGAATTCCCGCGTGGCCTAACCGTTGACTGTCACTCAGATGTGAAGTGACCCCCCTGAGTTGAATAGCGACACTCCGCTAGTTACGCTTTTGATGAGCGCGTACCCGCCGGGGCGCGACCGAGTGATGGAAAGACGTGATGCGTCGACGAATGTTCGGATCGAAGATCCACCGTGCCACCGTGACCCATGCCGACCTCGACTATGAGGGCTCTGTCACGATCGACCAGGACCTCCTAGATGCCTCTGGCATCCTCGAATGG
>CAUJEC010000081.1 GCA_963169245.1 Actinomycetota bacterium | reverse complement strand
ATCAGCGACCCGTTCACCTTCGACGTCACGCGCACTCCGAACGAGCACCTTGGCTTTGGCGCAGCGGGACCGCATTTCTGTCTGGGGGCAAACCTTGCGCGCCGCGAACTGTCGATCATCTTCGACGAACTGTTCCGCTGGTTGCCCGACCTTGAGATCACGGGCGAGCCGGCATATCTGCAGTCCTCATTCATCCACGGCATCAAGCGCATGAACTGCCAGTTCACACCTACCGAGGTGAACCTGAACGCCTGAGGCCGGCACGCTCCGCGGACGATGCGATCCGCAGCTACATCGCCTGCAGTACCGACAATGCGATCCGCCGCTTGCGCCGGTCGATCTCAATCACCTTGGTGCGCAGAACCTCTCCGGGAATCACGAGCTCGCGTGCGTCATAGCTTTGTGCGTCGGAGAGCTCGCTGACGTGTGCCAGACCCTCCAACTGGCTGTCCCCGATCTGCATGAACGCCCCGTACTCGACGACCTTGGTGACGGTGCCGTCAACAATGTCGCCCTCGTTCACCGAAGCGAGCGGATCAAGCGATGTCTGTCGGAGCGACAGGGTGATGCGCTTCTTCGAACGATTCACATCAAGTACCTGGACCCGCACCTGGTCACCCTTCTGTACGATCGCATCGACCGAGGTCACCCGCCCCCAGGAAAGTTCGCCCCTCGGGATCAGACCCCGAACTCCGCCCAGTTCGACGATCGCCCCGTAGTCGGCCGTGGAATGAATAGTCCCATCAATCCTCTTGCCGGGTTCGAGTGACCGCATGACCTCTTTTTCGTGATCCCTGGACTCACGGCGCTGCAGGTCGCGCATGCTCACAACGACACGGTCCTTGTCCCGTGATGCCTCTATCACCGTCACCCGGATCTCGGTCCCAACCAGAGAATCACCCGCACCGTCAGTCACCTGCGACACCGGCAGGAACGCTCGGGCGCCCAGGTCCACCACGAACCCACCCTTTACGGCTTTGACGACCTTGCCCGACAGCGGGGAGCGATTCGCAAGCGCCTCCTCAACGTGGTTCCAACCATCGAGTTTGATCGCCCATGTCCGTGACAGCCAGACCCGACCCTTGGGGTCCTCTCGGGCGAGAAGTGCCGCCCGAACGCGATCTCCGCCGGCGACTGACTCGGTGAACTCGGCTCGGGCGATCACCCCGGCACGACCATCGGCTAGGTGGACCAGCACCTCTCGATCACCCACCGAATCGACAGTCACCTCGATGACACGGCCGACGTCCACTCCGCCCGAGGCCTTGTGCAGCGGGTCGCCATCGGCACCAGGTGCCGCGTGTTGATGCGGCGTGGGAACGGCTCCAGCTGGAGCTGATTCGCCGATCGATGGCCTGGACGTTGCTTCTTCGACGCTTGTCTGATCAGTTGACATGAGCCCGTTCTCCCTCGCCGCAATCCCCCGTCACCCCAAAAGAGGCAACGCTCAAAGCCTACCGTGCCCCTCATTGCGCCCCGAGGCACGCGGATAGGGTTGGACGTCCCAGGAAGTCAGGAGAATCGATGGAACCGTTCGGCGCTGATCCGGCAGTTGAAGTAGGAGCAATGCTCTTCACGCTCGTCGACCCGACACGGGGTCACGAGGTTGAATACAACCGCTGGTACGAGCGAGACCATTTCTACGGTGGCTGCATGATTGGGCCGTGGCTCTTCGCCGGACGTCGCTGGGTGTCAACACGCGAGCTCAAGGATCTGCGGTTCCCGACAGGAGTTCCGGGTGAGTTCGCTGTGGCCGACCCGATTGATGCCGGCTCCTACCTCGCCACGTATTTCATCCACAAAGGACACGAGCCCGAGCACTTCGCTTGGACTACCCGGCAGGTCTTCGAGCTCTATTCGAATGGCCGTGGGTTCGAGGAACGTGAACACGCCCACACGTCGTTGTATTTCTTCACCGGGGCCGAACATCGGGACTCCGACGGTGTGCCCACTCACATGGCGCTTGACCATCCCTACGCGGGACTGATCTCGGTGCATCTCGACAGAGCGGACGGGGTCGACCAGAAGTCACTCGAGTCCTGGCTCGGTGCAACCGGTCGCGAGATCCTCTTTGATGGATCGGCCGGCTCCAGCGTCGATCAGGTCCAGAACTGGCGCCCCATCATCCCCAAGGGCGAGGAGGGTGACGCCCCGATGAAGCTCGGCACCGGGCCCGGCACTCGTCAGCGGAGCCTCCAGCTCCTCTTCACCAAGGCCGATCCACGCGAGTCGCTCGATCAGCTCCGCTCCTACGTTGACGCGCTCAGCTCCGATGGGCTCGGCACGGTGCGGCTCGTCGCCCCGTTCATCCCGACGATTCCCGGGACCGACACATACACGGATCAACTCTGGTAGCCGGGAACGATCGCCGTAGCGATGAGCGGACCGGCACGCTCATTGGGATAGCCGCGTACGGCCTCTGGGGGCTCTTCCCCATCTACTTCCATGCGCTTGAGCCAACCACCCCGATAGAGATCCTGGCCCACCGGATCCTCTGGTCACTCCTAGCCGTCCTCGCTGTTCTTGCCTGGCGACGTGACTGGAGTTGGATCCGCCCCCTTGTTCGCGCTCGCCGCCAGCTTGGCCAAGTTGCGGCCGCAGCGGTTCTGATCGCAATCAACTGGCTCGTCTACGTGTGGGCCGTCGAGCAGGGACGTGTACTCGAAGCGTCACTCGGATACTTCATCAATCCGCTCGTTACCGTCGCGTTGGGAGTCGTCATTCTCGGAGAGCGTCTCAGTCGCCTGCAGCTGGTCGCAGTGGGTTTGGGCGCTGTGTCGGTGCTGGTACTCGCCATCGCCTACGGCTCGTTCCCCTTCATCTCTGTCACGCTTGCGTTCAGTTTCGCCGGCTATGGATTCATCAAGAAGACCGTCCACCTGGGGCCCCTTCACTCCTTGACAGCTGAGACAGCGGTGCTCGTGCCCGTGGCGACCGCAGCGCTTGTATGGGTCGGGCGAAACGAGGGTCTCAAGTTCGCCAACGATGGGCGACTGAGCGTCCTGTTGGCCGCTGCTGGCGTCGTCACAGCGTTCCCGCTTCTGCTCTTCGCAGCGTCAGCCAAACGAATCCCGCTCACCCTGCTGGGACTGTTGCAGTACATCACGCCGTCGATGCAGTTCATCGCCGCGGTGGCGATCTTCGATGAGGAGATGAGCCCTGACCGGTGGGTGGGCTTCGGAATCATCTGGATTGCACTCATGGTTCTGTCTACCGATGCCCTCAGGCAGATGCGGACAGGACCACTTGAGGTCACAACAGGTTGAGCTGGCGCCTTCGGTCTCCTCGGCTCAGCAAGCTGGCCTTGGTTGCCGACGCCCTCGCAGGTTCCAGAACTACGCGAATCCGGCCCGGATGAAGTCGATCGTTCGAGCCCACGCCAGCTCACTGGCCTCGGCGTCGAAGCGATCGAGTTGGTCCTCCTCGGCGAACCAGTGCTGTGTTCCGTCATACTCATGCACTTCGACACTCTTCTCCGAGAGCAGGAGCCTGGCGTGCATCTCCACCTTGTCATCGTCGGAGACGAGTTCGTCGCTCGAAGCGAAGTGCGCCAGAACCGGCGAACGCAGGTCATCGAAATCTATGTTCTGCGTCCCGTAGTAGGTGACGACTGCCGCAACGTCGTCGGGGAGTCGCGTTGCAAGCCACATTGCCCACGATCCGCCCATCGAATAGCCGATGATGGCGATGGGCGCCTGAGGGTCAGCCGAATATGCGCGCAGTGTGACCGGGCTCGACAGCACAAGGTCGGCGGTCTCATTGGCGTCAGAATCCGCGAGCAGATCACGGGCCGAGCTGTAGCTGTCGGGAAGCTCACCGGCGAGCAGGTCCGGCGCCATCGCGGTGAATCCCGCGTCGGCGAGGCGCTCGACAACACGCCGCACTCCTGGGGTCAGGCCCCACCAGGAGTGAAGCACCAGAACACCGGGACCGGGCCCATCGTCGGGTTGAACCAGATATGCAGAACCTGCCGAACGCATCGGAACAGCCTTACAGGTCCGGGGGCCGTGCGGAACTCGGGGTGTGGTCGAGTTCGTCGCTCAGGATCTGACGGGCAAGTGTCCCATCTCGTCGAAACAGTGCAATGATCGGTCCGTGGCGAGTGTTGCAGCAGTTCTTAACCAAAAGGGCGGAGTCGGCAAGACGACGGTGGTACTCGGACTGGCGGCCGCCGCACAGCGTGCCGGTGACCCTGCTCTGATCATCGACTTGGACCCGCAGGGCAGCGCCAGTTGGTCCACCGGAGTCGAGGCCACTGATGAGTACCTGTCGGTTGGCGACGTCATCCGGACCGGCGATCCGAAGGTCGCCGAGGCGGCGACGGTCACTTCCGGGTGGGGCGAAGGCGTTGATGTACTGCCCGCGAGCTTCAACCTGATCGACCGCGAGGGCGACTCCAAGGATCGCGAGTCCGCCAGTCGTCTGCGTCGCGCCGTCGAACCATTGCTCGGCCGCTACCGGTATGTGTTCATCGACTGCGCCCCATCGCTCGGTCCGACCACCCGCACCGGATTGGCCCTTGCCGACAGGCTCCTGCTGGTCGTGGAACTGTCCGCTCTGTCCATTCGAGGGGCCGAGACTGTCCTGCGCGTGGTTGACGAGATCTGGGAGGATGTGAATCCGAACCTGGACATCGGTGGAGTCATCGTGAACCGGGCTCCCGCGGTTTCGATCGAAGCCCACCGCCAGGAGGAGGCCCTCAATCGCCTGATGGGATCAGACGCTGTGTGGCACCCGTTCATCCCCCAGCGCACAATCCTCAACGAGGCTGTCGGCGAACGCTGCCCAGTTCATGCGCTGGGCTACCGGGGTAAGGACATCGCGGATATTTTCGATCAGCTATATGAACGGCTCGTCGCCACCGTCGAGCCGTAAGCACCGGACCCGCTCGGCTACCCCCCATCCACCTACTCGCCAATCAGCGACAGATGGTCAATAGCTGACGACTTGACTGAGAACGGTGAATCTGTGAATTCACTGCTGATCACCGCAGCAAAGCGCTGGCCACCGGCTGCCTTCTGCAGTCGTCTCATGTTCTTGACATCGCATAGATAGTCGACTGCGCCGGCTGATCCTTCGGCGTGCACACCAGCTATGGATAGGAAAGTCCGATCGGATGCCGCGCTTGGCCTCAGCAGCGCAACGTAAGCCAGGTCCCCTCTCACTTTCATTGGTTTCTGGTCTTCCGAAGAGGTGTCCATAGGCGAGTCGAAGCGCTTTCCCGTTGCGAGGTCAATAATCGTCCAGTTCCCTTCCACCATCTCAAGGACCAGATCCCCGCCGTTCTCCATGGCTTCAGCAACAGTTCCCGACGACTTTGGTCCACAAATAACGGCCAGCCCCGGGCGGTGAAGGTCGACCTCTCCAGACGGCGAGACGAACGAAACCGACACATCTATTCCATGTCGACCGAGGAACCCCGAGAGTTGGTTGACCGCGCAGAAGTCAGGTTCGGACACCACTGTTCGCCCTTCCAGAATCCGCATTGGAATCACGACTTCAACAGACTCACCGCCAAAGAAAGACTGAATTACCTTGCGCCGCCATAGTCGTTGCCCGCGATCACTCAGCCATGCCAGCAGTCCTGCCAGAGTGATGACCCTTGCTATCCAGTCGATCGACTCAGCCACGGTGGTCGAGTTCATGGCACAGCGACCTTCATAGCTGCACCACGACCAGGGTCGCATCATCGGAGATGGACCTGTCTTTTCCTGCATCGGTCGACAAGTTCGTGATCACCGCGGATGGACCCCGACGAGTCCAATCCATGTATGCCGCATCAAGATCCGGCCAGTGACCTGGAGAGCCAACCAAGCTGGAAACACCATCGGTACACAGAGCGATGGGTTGATCAGTCGCGGACGTCCCGGTTAGTGCTTGAAATGCAGCCTCTGGCGAATCGGACGCGACCCAGAATCCACCGGCCCTGTTCCGCTGGGCGGACTCAGCCTTATACAGATTCTCGTGAAGGGTCTGAAGCCTCGACGATGACACACCAGCCCTCCGCCCCTCTCTTCTGGCCCTGCGTTCCGCTACCGCCACGCGATCGAGCCGATCATCACAGACTCGAGTCGTGACCCTTCCGACCCGAAACACAACTGATGCGTCTCCGAGGACGAGCCACTCGGTCACTGTCTCAGCGACACTGATAATCGCGAGCGTGGCGGATGGGTGTGGCCTAGCCCAGAGATCGCGAGCCATCTCAATAGATTGGGCGACAGTCCGACTGAGCGGCCCACCTTCGGCGGCTAGCGACTCGAGGGCTGTTGAGAGACGCTGCACATAGGCTCTGGTCTCGTCCCCCTGTCCAGGCATCGGCGCACCGTCAATGACCCATGCCATTGAACCGCAAGTCCCCCACGCGTCCTCGTTTGGCAAGGAAGTCCCGCCTGTTGTTGCGCCATCAACGACTAGGCGCGGCAGAGAGTTCCACCTCAATTCCAGACCAAGGACATACAGGGCTTTAAGCATTGTTTCGAACCCGGGATCGGTCTTGCCTCGCTCGAAGTCCGCGACCCAGTTCCTGCTCACTCCGATGGCCCGCGCGAGTTCCTCTTGCGAAAGCCTGAGGTCTTTGCGCGCCCGTCGGGACAATTCCCGGACCTCGTCGACCGAGGTTAACTTGTCAGTCGATGCCAGCATCATATCCGATATTACATTCTAATCTCTACAATATGTATTGTATTCCATACATATTGCCGTATGACTTGCCGCTGTGCCACCGCGCCCGCCGGCTC
Source organism: Actinomycetota bacterium (assembly GCA_963169245.1). GTDB lineage: Bacteria > Actinomycetota > Acidimicrobiia > Acidimicrobiales > Microtrichaceae > JAGQSZ01. The sequence goes on along the minus strand of CAUJEC010000081.1, from coordinate 5,199 downwards.
GACACCACCAGCTTGACTGCTCAGTCAGGTCGACCCAACTGTGTCGAGCCACACACAACCACCAGCGCCGCCACAGCGGAGACCAAGAAGATGGGCAGGACCATCATCACCGCCGAGGCATCCATCCGGTCGCCAATGGCGACGAACGCTCCAGCGATTCCGGTGCCCATGGCGACACCCAGAATCTCGGACATCTGAAGCGATGCTGTCGCCTCGCCCTCTCGACCAACTTCGGCCTCAGCGAGGGTGACCACCGAGATAGTGGTGTAGGCGAGGCCCATCCCGAGTCCCATCGTGGTGGAGCTGATCAGCCACACCCACACCGGCACACCACTCGAAAGGGACGCTGACATCCCAAGAGCCCCTACGGCCAACAGTGTTCCACCGCTCCGCACCAGCAGCGAGGACGTCCGGTGGCGACGCTCGACAGGTCCAGAACCGGCATTCTGCATGAGTCTGGCCTGCACCCAGGACCCGACCGTCCATGACCCCGATGAGCACACGAGTGCGAAGCCAGCGAATGTCGTGGTCATCCCCCTGACCGAGGTGACCGCCAGGCTCACATACGCGTCGGATGCGAAGAACGCATAGGTGAGGACGCCTCGCAACATGACAGCGGCCGGAAGCCGGGGACGGAAGGCGAGCGTCCCCTCCGGAGTGAGACGACGGAACACGACGATCAACACGACCGCTCCGACCGCGGCAACGGCAATTCCCAGCGCGACCCGGTCCATTCCCAATCCCGTGATGACGCCAACCGCTGCCATCGCAAGAATCAGGATCCGAGCGATGACGCTCCGAGTCTGAGCTCCAGATTCCTCGATGCCGTTAGACCCGCGACCAACCGCGGCGACTCTCGGCGCACCAACCGCCGTGACGACCAACGTGACCGGGATGAGGCCGAGGAACACCCAACGCCAACTGACGTGTCGGGCGATGAACGAGGCAAGCAGGGGTGAGATGAGCGATGGAATCACCCATGCACTCGACATCGCAGCAAAGACCCTCGGGTGCAGATCCGCAGGGAATCCCCTGGCCACGACCACATAGGAGACCGCAGGCACGACGCCCGCCCCGAACCCCTGGAGCAAACGTCCGGCAACCAGCATCTCCATGTTGAGCGCGAGTCCGCCGACGAACAGGCCGGCGACGAACAGGCCGATCCCCAACAGCATGGGGCCCAGCGGCTGCACGTGGTCGACCACGTTGCCCCCGATCACCGCACCAATGAGAGTGCCGATGTAGAAGGCGGCGAACACCCAGCCATATAGCCAGAGTTCGCCGAGGTCACGCTCCACGATCGGCATGACCGTACTGATGGCCAGCGACTCAAAAGCGACAACGGTGACCAGAGCGACGACCGCTATGAGCAGCGGCCGCCGATCTGAGTCACCGATCGAATGTTGACTGTTCAGAGTCGAATCCTCCGACTCGAACCGTCAAACTCCTGACCCTTGGGAGGGCCTCAGCCAGCCAGGTTCTGGGCGACGAAGTCCCAGTTGACCAGATGGTCGAGGAACGTCGAGATGTAGTTGGGGCGGGCGTTGCGGAAGTCGATGTAGTAGGCGTGCTCCCAGACGTCGATGGTGAGTAGAGCCTTTGCGCCGTGCTTCATCGGAAGGTCCGCGTTGGCGGTCTTCATGATCTCTAGGCCCGATCCGGCGTCAACCAGCCATGCCCAACCGGAACCGAACTGGGTGGCTGCTGCTTCCTTGAACTTCGTTGCGAAGTCGTCATAGGAGCCAAAGGCCGAGTTGATCTTGTCCGCAACCTCGCCGCTGGGCGCACCGCCACCGGTGGGCGACATGGAGTTCCAGTAGAAGGTGTGGTTCCAGACCTGGCCGGAGTTGTTGAAGAGTCCACCGTCGGAGCTCATGATGATCTCCTCAAGCGACTTGTTCTCGTTGTCGGTTCCGGCGACCAGGTTGTTCAGGTTGGTGACATAGGCCTGATGGTGCTTGTCGTGATGGAACTCGAGCGTCTCAGCAGAGATGTGCGGAGCGAGCGCGTCCTTTGCATACGGAAGGGGCGGAAGTTCAAATGCCATTTCGATCCTCTCGGGTCTGGGGATGGTGCAGGTTTGCACGCCCCGTACTTGGTACCCGCGACCAGTCCTTGTGTCTGGTGATCGATCGGGCGTGCCCAAGGCGACGTTATCAGCCTGAACAGCGATGTAGCTTCGGCCCCATGGCGACGAGTCCCCATCCGAACAGAAAGCGACCCTCGTCGCGCGGACATCACCATCGCGAGGATCATCGCATCGCCCGGCTCGACTGGCTACGCGCCTCGGTCATGGGAGCCAACGACGGAGTATTGTCCATCGGTGCGCTACTCGTCGGTGTCGCCGGAGCCCATGCCGACAGGAGCGCAGTGGTGGTGGCCGGTGTGGCGGGTCTGATCGCCGGGGCGGCGTCGATGTCGGTAGGCGAGTTCGTTTCTGTGAGCGCCGAGCGTGACGTCTTCGTCGCCGAACACGAACTAGAAGCACGCGAGTTGGTAGACGATCCAGAGGGCGAAACCGATGAGCTCCGTGCAATCTGGCAGCGACGGGGGCTGCCCAGGGAGTTGGCCGCGGATGTCGCCGATCACCTGATGGCACACGACGCCCTCGGCGCGCACATGCGCGACGAACTCGGCTACACGGACATGAGAAGACCGCGACCAGTTATGGCAGCGGTCTCCTCATTCGTCAGTTTCTGTGTCGGTGCCCTACTGCCTCTGCTCGCCGCCGTTGCGTGCTCAAGTGCTGTCCGTGGACCGGTGACGGCTCTTGCGACCATCGTTGGACTGGTCGGGCTGGGAGCACTCGCCGCCTGGGCCGGTGGCGCGTCAGTCACCCGGGGCCTGATTCGAGTGACTATGGGGGGAGTCGCCGCGCTTGGGATCAGCTACCTGATAGGCCGGGCAGTCGGAATAGTTCTGTGACAGGACCACCGACAGGACAGGGGCACCAGGATGACAGGACCACCGGACTGCGGTCCGGCTGAGCGGTCCGCCAGCGGACCTGGTTCAGCAACCCGATCCACGCCAGGCGGACTTGCCCTGATTCTCGATCACCCACAGGGCGACGGCATCCTGAATGTGCCAGGGCGCGTAACGGGCCTGGGAATAACCGGGGTATCCAGCAGCAGCGGAGACATTGCGCCAGGTCCCATTGAGGAACTGGTATGCGCCAGAGGCTGTACTTCGGCCGTTCTTTGAGGCATAGCCGTTCGTGTGGGGGTACTCGCCACGATCCGACTCGTGCTGACGGATACATACGAGTACCGAGTTAAGTTGCACCTCTCGCCGGTGGGCCTCAACCGCTGCGGTGATCTCAGCCAGGATGGCCGACTTGCGAGCATCGATCTCTGACTGACTGATGGCGCCGTCACCGTTGGTGTCGGGGACCCAGTCGGCAACGGGACCCGTGGGGAAGCACGCCGTTGCGACGAGTGCGAATACGACGGCGCCCATCATCAAGGCCGTCCGGCGCAGTGAGCGCCGGGACCTGATGGCGGGCGCCTTGGTACTACTCGGACTACTACTCGGACTCTGTCCAATGGCGGTGCGCTCATCGAGCGTGTTGTCGGAGGAGGAGGTGGAGGTGATTGACATTTGATTCGCCTTTACGTCTCGAACTGGATCGCCGCTGTGACGACCAGGAGACATTATGACGAAACATTGTCATTATTGTAACAATTTGGGGGCGCTTGTGCCCACTTTCACAATGCTCTGAGTGACCGGCCGCTCACACGAAACCATCGTGTTCAAGCGGTTCTGTTGGACTAGAGGGGTGCCGATCAGGTCGGGCTACACACCCGCGGACGCGTCCACTTTGACGTTTGTGTTACGAGGACGTTTCACATCCCAGATCACTCCGACCTTCTCGAGCAGCAACAGGATGTACCAGGTCATGTCGATCTCGCCGGGGGTCAGTCCCTGTCGGGCGATCCACGCCGCATGGTGATGGTTGTTGTGCCAGCCCTCCCCCATCGTCAGCAGGGCCAGCCACAGATTGTTGCGACTCGTGTCGGTCGTCTCGTATCGCCGCGACCCGAAGACGTGAGCGAGCGAGTTGATGAGGAAGGTCGAGTGCCACAGGAGCACCGTCGAGAGGAAGAACCCGATTACCAGGCCCGACCATCCGCCAACTGCCAGGCAGAACAGAGCAAGGGTGACCCAGGGGATCCAGTCGTAGCGGTTCAGGAACCGCAACTCGGGATAGGCATTGAAGTCCTTGATGGCATGCGTTGGAGTCGGGGATGTCTCATCGCAGAGGATCCAGCCCATGTGACTCCACCAGAACCCCTTCTTCGGTGTGTGGGGGTCCTGTGGCTGATCGGAGAACCGGTGGTGAAGTCGATGACTACCCGCCCACCACAGGGCCCCCTTCTGGACCGACATTCCGCCGCCGAACGCGAGCACGAACTGGAATGCACGCGAGGTCTTGTACGCGCGGTGGGAGAAGTAGCGGTGGTAACCGCCGGTGATGAAGAACATCCGCCCCCAGAACGTGATCACGAACAGCATCACTGCGGTCCAACTCACTCCGGTGAAGATGGCGAGGAGGGGGATCAGGTGGAAGATGAAGAACGGAACAGAGGATCCGACGTTGATTCGACCGCGTTCGTACCTGTCGGTACGCGGTTCTGCTGGTGCTGGCGGTTCAACGTTCGACGTCGCGCTCATGGCTTATCGACCTTCCATCTGAGAGCTAATGGGTCGACCTGCCCGGGATCGCCGTTCCTTTTCCGAACCCTACTGACCGCCTTGTATTGGGGGCCACATGTGTGACTCCTCCCACTGTGAGTCGCCACATTCTCAACGCCAGCCGATGTAACCATTGGCGCAGTAGGGCCGGCTCCGCAGTGCCGCCGGCCCCGGCACGTGTGGTCAAGCCGGGCATGCGTTCAGTCGATCGGTTCAACTGAACGGGGACCGCTACCCTCTGTGTCGTGGCCGACGATCAGATTCCAACCGATGTGACCATCTACTGGCGTCCCGGTTGCGGCTTCTGCGCCCTGTTGTTGCGAAAGGTGAACAAGGCGGGCATCCCCCATGAACTGGTCAACATCTGGGACGAACCCGCTGCTGCAGCGACTGTCCGTGAGCACGCCAACGGGAACGAGACTGTTCCGACTGTCCGGGTGGGTCGCCGCTGGTTCGTCAATCCGGCGATGCGAGACCTGAAGAAGGCCTACGCCGAACTCAACTCGA
>CAUJEC010000080.1 GCA_963169245.1 Actinomycetota bacterium | reverse complement strand
CCTAAGGCGTGGGTGTTCGTCGACCAGGTTCGTCGGTCCCCCTCTGGTAAGGCCGACTACCGTTGGGCCAAGGAGATGGCGGCCGACACCCTCAACTGAGCCGCCTACAAATCAGTATGGATCGACGGCAACTCCTTATCTCCAGCCTCCTCGCTGGCGTCACGGTTGCGTGCGCCAACGAGAGCGAGTCGAAGCCTGCGACAAGCGGTCGGCCATCTGACTCCAACGCTGACGGCGGTCCGGTCACTGCTGCCAAGCCGAAGGCTTCGAAGCTGGCCGAGGCCGGGTTCCCTCTGGGTGTCGCCAGTGGCGATCCGCTCGCCAACCGGGTCATGCTCTGGACCCGGGTATTCCCCGCCGATGCCAACTCGACCGAAGTGATCGAGGTTGCTTTCGATGTCGCCGCCGATGAGCAGTTCAACGATCTGGTCATCTCCGAGATCGCCAGGACGACTCCGGATCTCGCCTACTCGGCACATGTGGACGTCACAGGACTGAAGCCGGACACCTGGTACTACTACCGCTTCCGCGCCGGGGATCAGACGAGTTCAACGGGCCGCACGCGGACCTTCCCCGAGCCCGACGCGGATATCGAGAAGTTCAACTTCGTCTTCGCCTCATGTCAGGACTTCCAGTGGGGCTACTACGGAGCTTGGGCGAGTGCCGCAGAAGTGCCGGATCTGGACGCGATCGTGTTCCTCGGCGACTACATCTACGAGATGACACTTGGCGACCTCTCGCCGGACCAGTCGGGTGCACGAGTCTGGGGTGACCCGGGGGCCAAGTCTCTAGATGACTACCGGGGACGTTACGAACAGACCAAGGGCGATCTGAATCTGCAGGCCGCTCATCAGGCGGTCCCGTGGATCATCACCTTCGATGACCACGAGGTCTCGGACAACTATGCGGGCGACGTCGGGGGCAGCGACTTGGAGGAACCCAACAGTCGGGACCGTAGGCTTGCGGCGTATCAGGCGTGGTTCGAACACACCCCGATTCGCCTCGCCGAACCGCCTGTCGGTAAGTCCCCTGACGACTTCGACGTGCTTCGGGTATATCGCGATTTCTCATTCGGCAAGCTCGCCAAGCTGTTCGTCCTCGAGGCTCGCCAGAACGCCGACCCGCCGGCATGTCGAACGAGCGCCGGATACGACGCTGATGAGGGTCCTCTGTGCGAGGAGGCAATGGACCCCAAGCGCACCAAGCTCGGAGACGCCCAGGAGGAGTGGATCGCCAAGTCGCTCAAGTCGTCCAAGGCGACCTGGAACATCCTCGCCAATCCGGTGATGCTCGCTGATCTGAACATTGGGACACCGGAGTCACCGTCGTACTACCGCGACATGTGGATCGGCTACCCGGCTGCTCGTGAGCGTCTGCTGAAGGCTGTTGTCGACTCGGGGGCCACCAATCCGGTGACGGTCACCGGGGACTGGCATGCGAGTTTCGTGCTCGACGTCCAGTCCGATCCACACGGACCTGAGCCCAAGTCGGTCATGCCCGAGTTCCTGGCGACGTCGATCTCAAGTGTTCTCTTCCCCAAGGATTACACCGCTAACAATCCGCAGGTGAAGTACTTCAAGGCAGCCCACGGCTATGCCATGGTGCGAGTGACGCCGGACAATTTCGTTTGCAGTTTCGAGTATCTCGACGACGTCTGGAACCCCGACGGGCGAGTGACAACGACCGACACCTGGTCGCTGGGCGCCGGGCAGAAGTCACCGGATTTCGAGGGCTCGATGATCATCTAGGGCAGGGCCGTGAAGCTGCGCAGTAGCCAGGGTTTCGCGACACCACCGCGATCACGAACCGTGGGCTCGTTGTGATCAGCCGACGCCGAGCCCAGCCCAATCGATCCACAGCATGTGCCCACGTCGATCCCGGCCGATAGCCGAAAAGGGGATTACGCCAGCAATCCTGCTTCTGAGAGGTCAGCTCGAACTTTGGGAATCCGGGATCTCTGCCATCCCCAGTTTCCTGTGTGACGCTGGATCTGACCGATGATGACACTCCGGTGCACCCCGTAACGCGCAGCGATACGTTCAAGGTCTTTGGCTGACACGGCCTCGGGTTCGAAGCCATCGGGGAAAAGCCAGGCCTTGGCCTGGTCGTTCGCTTCCCGCTCGATCGAGTCGACCTGATCACCGACAACATCAGTATCGACCATCGTCTGGGTCTGTGGGGTTATGTGACCCAGGGTCAGGTGAGCGAGTTCATGCAACAGCGTGAAAAGCACGATGTCGAACCGATCACCACGCGCGGTGAGCCCAATGACAGGACCACCGTCGGAAAGGCTCGTCACCGCTCCATCGAGCTTTCCGCCCGGCAATCCTTCGACGAACACTACGACTACTCCATGCTGGGCGAACCAAGCAGGAACTTGCGTAAGCGCTGAGGTTCCCGCGGCGGTGAGCTTTGGGAGTCGTGCGGCTAGATCGCGTGTTCCTGCCAGATCAAAGGCCTCATCAGTCGGTTTGTTTCTCGCTATCTGACGCACACGCGCGAGCCACGCCACCTGTTCAGCCTGAAGAGGCTGACTTGAGTTGGATCGCTTCGCAGCGTGAACAAACGACGGTCGATCATCCAGATTGGCGACATCAAGGAACTCCCTCACCAACTCCTCAAGCTGGTCTAGGTCTTTCGTGTCTCGCAGCCAGCCGCGCCTAGTCACCTTGGAAAGTGGAACTAGGCCTCGCAGTCGGGAGCGTCGTTCGATTGGAGTCAAGCCGCCATGAGTTGCACGCCTCGCCTGATGCAGCTTGTAGTTCATTTGGAGGTTCAGCCAAAGCTCAGGGGACGTGCCCAATGCCTCCGCGAAGGCAATGGCGGTTTCAGCGGTGACCTCCTTCTTGCCGTTCAAGATCTCCGAGACAGCTTGGACTGGACGCCCGATTATCTCGGCGAACTCAGTACCTGTCCAACCTCGCTCCTCAAGTTCGTCACGCAGGTAGTCCCCCGGAGGGAACACTTCTGCAGCGGTAGTTGTACTAGTCATCTCGTACCCTCCTTCGGTGCATTTAGTGGTAGTCGACTACTTCGACAATGACGATGAGTCGCCCATTGTCATCGTTCTCAAGTCGGAAGATCAGTCGCCATTGGTCGTTGAGTCGAATTGAATGCTGGCCAGTCCTACTTCCTGCAAGCTTTTCGAAATGAAGCGATCTCAAGCTCCGTAGGTCCTGCTCATTCGCAGCAGCGACAATTAATCCGACCTTCTTTCTATAAGCCTTGACCAGTTCTGGCCCATATCGTTGCGCGTGAAAAGTCGAATCCTCATACAGTCGCTTCAGCTCACTGTCATCAAATTTTACCCGCATGCGTCACCCATTCACCCTAAAGGTGAAGAGTGGTTGGGTCAACTGCTTTTCGGGTATCTCAAGCGCGCGACGCTGAGAGGATGACAGTTTTGGTAACAACTCCTCATCCGACATGACCACACAGGGCCGCCGGTCAGTCGACCCCGGTATCCGAAAGGCACGACTACCTCCTGAGGTCGTTCCACAAAGCTGCGCAGTAGCCGTCGCCACGGCGCCGCTACACCACCGCGATCACGAACCTAAGTCTCGTTGTGACTAGCCGACGCCGAGGCCAGCCCAGTCGATCCAGAGCATGTGTCCACCGTCGATTCCGGCCGAGAGACCTTCGGGGACCGGCTTCCACGCGCCGGGATCCGGAATCTCGACATCAGTCACGCCCGAAAGAAGTCCACGGAAGAAGTAGTGCTCCCAGCGTGGCCGCTCGCCCTCGGACTCGCCGATCGGGTCACCGAATATGTCGGACGGGAAGCCCATTCGCACGACGACGATGTCCAACTCGGGCAGGACGAAGACGTTCTGATTGAACAAGCCGCTCAACCAATAGGTCCGAGGTGTCGCGGCCGGGATGCTGTCGCGGATCGTGTCAATCGTTGGTTCAACGCCCTCGGGCACCAGGTTTGTACGCCACAGGAACCCGTAGTTCGTGTTGGTGGTCGATCCGGTCGCACCCTGAGTTATGTAGTCGGACGAGATGATTCGCGTGCCATCCCAGTTGCCGTCATTTGCGAGCAGCGAACCAAGGCGGGCGAACGCCTTGGGAGTCATATCCAGGAAAGCGAATCCCTGTGTGCGACCCCCGCCATCGCGTGCCCAGGTCCACTGGTCGGCTGTGATCCCGATGGGCTCGAAGACCTCTCTGGCGGCGAAGCTCTGGAAGTCCTCGCCGACTGCTGCCTCTACGACAGCCACGACAGCGGTGACCGTAGTCTGCGCATAGATGAACTCGGTTCCCGGCTCTGCTTCGAATGGCCGTTCGAAGAGCCGCTTGACCGAGTCGAACTGGCTCGCATCGTTGAGATCGTTTGCCCAGGCGAAACGCATCCCAGATGACTGGGTGAGCAGGTTGCGAACCGTGATCTTCTGCTGCTCCTCATTCAATCCGTTCAGGTACTTGCCGATGGAAGCATCCAGATCGAGCTTCCCGAGCGTGTAGGCACGCCCTGCGATCATGGACACGACCCCCTTGGTCATCGACCAAGCAGGCATCTTCGACCATCCGGTCAGCTCGTCGTTCGCGCTGGTTCCGACGAGGCAGTCATTTCGGTAGATCCGCACCGACTGCGCGCCACGGGCGTCCGCATATTCGATCGCCTCGGTCACGGACTTGGCCGTCAACCCAACCTGCTCAGGATTGACCCGCTCGAAGTCGGCGTCAGCCGCGGGTTGGTCACAGCGAGTCAGCTTGTCTCCCGGCTGCGGATGCTGAACCGAGCCTGATCCGGGCCCTGGCCCTCCCGGCTTCTGACCACCAGCCGACGGCGGCACAATCCCCACAAGGGGAGCAGCACACGAGCTCAAGGTGCCAACGGTCAAAGCGGCCGCGCTCAGCAGCCCGAGTCGAGTCCTCAACGAACGCATCGAACATAATTGACCGAGCGTCGTTCATAGCGCAAGGTTTTCGTCATATGTCATGAGGTGCGCTCAGGTTTGGTGCACGCGCTCGAGTGGGGGTGTGATTAAGTCGTGGCAGATGAGCCACTTTCCCCGTTGCTGCTCAGTTGCCGTCGTCGCCGTGGTTGTCGTGTCCTCATCTGGCTGCTCCAAGGGGTCAGACGCCAGTCCGACATCCGCCGAGGTCTCAAGCGCATCCACCATCACGACGTCGGCGAGTTCTGCTGCGACACGAGACTCCACCGTTTCGACCGATGACCCGTCCGGGTCGACGTTGACCAAGGCGATCTGCGCAGGCGACGGTGAGGTGAGATCGCTCGGGACCATCAAGTCGCCGGAGATATCTGAGGCGTCCGGGATGGTTGCGAGCCGTCTCAACCGAGACTTGATGTGGATCCACAACGACAGCGGAGATAAACCGAGGATCTACGCAGTCGACCGCGACGGCGCCATCCGCTCGATCGTGTCGCTGACGGGTGCGAAGTCGATCGACTGGGAGGACATCGCTGCATCTTCGGACTCAACCGGTGGAGCATTCATCTACGTGGGCGATATCGGAGACAACCGATCTCGACGAGACCACGTGAGCGTCTACCGGATCGATGAGCCGGCGCTAGGCGACGTCACTGGCCGTGGCGACCCAAAGCAGTTGGCGGTCCCAGCGGTGCGGTTCGACTTCAAGTACCCGGATGGCCCGAGGGACGCAGAGGCGATGTTCGTTGAACGTGTGGGCGACGAGGAATGGGTCTACATCATCGACAAGAACTGGAAACTGAGCGGAGAGTCGCGGCTGTACCGTGGGTCGGTGAGCGGCAGACCGTCGAGCCGACCTGTGGAATTGGAGTCGCTCGGGACGATCACGTTCCCGGCGGGCACGCTCGTGACTGCTGCTGATCTGAGCCCCGACGGCAGCGCCATAGCGGTTCGTGCCTATGGCTCCGAATGGCTCTTTGGACGAACGGCCGGAGAGAGCATCGCCGAAGCGCTGACAGGCTCGGGATGTGAAGGCCCGGCGATCGCTGAAGCTCAAGGTGAGGCGATCGCATTTGCTGGTGACGGTTCGACTTATCTGACGATCGCCGAGGGCGCCCAGCCGACGTTGCACGAAGTTGCCGTGGCCGATTAGGCGACGGCAACGTCTGAGGGCGGCGGCAACGTCTGAGGGCGGCGGCAACTTCTGAGGGCGGCGGCTGCCGATGCGGCGGCGGATCTGACAGTCACCGCCGATTAGTTGGTTGCGATTGGCGCGACCCCTCCGCGATTACAGCAACCAACTAGCCGCGGGAACGGGCGAGGCCGGGCCGTGGGAACGGGCGAGGCCGACGGGCGAGGCCGGGTACGCTGCCAATGGCACCAACTCACACCACGAGCGCGATCAATAGGGGGGTCGATGTCATCCAGTGCGATCTCAAACAGTGCGATGCCACACAGCTCACACAACAGCCACAACAGCCACGGTCGGCCTGGTCGGCCCCGCTACAGCGCCAGGATCGACACGAGAGTCGTCACCGCATTACTCGCGATGCCAAATGCAATCATCGACAGACTCATCGGCGCTCCTCCGGTGCAGATCGACGGACGGACACTGAATAGACGTGTGCAACTCATGATGGCCATGACTGCCAAGCTGGGCATGAGGCTCTCGATCGAGGAGGCGACCGCCGCGCAGCGTCGGGCTGAATTGCGCAAGGCAGCGATCACAGCCATGCCGATTCGAGAGGGCGTCGAGGTGACCAACAGGTCGTTCCCCGGACCCGCTGGGTCCGTGCCCATCCGACTGTACCGACCCTTCGGCCACACCGATCCGATGCCCGCAATCGTCTTCTACCACGGCGGCGGGTGGGCCGCCGGCGATCTCGACACTCACGATGGACCGTGTCGCATCCTCGCTGCCGAGTCGGGATGTCTGGTCATCTCGGTCGACTACCGCCTTGCTCCCGAGCATCCATTTCCGGCCGCGGTCGATGACGCTCTCGCTGCCTACAGGTGGGTCCACCATCACACGACCGAACTGTCGGTCATTCCAGGCCGAGTCGGCGTTATGGGCGACAGCGCAGGCGGCAACCTCTCCGCGGTGGTCGCCCAGCAGATGCGCAAGGCCGGCGTTCCCGAGCCGATTGCTCAGTGTTTGGTCTATCCGGCCACCGACATGTACTTCACCGAGCCATCACATGATCTCTTCGCCGAAGGTTTCTTCCTCGAGCGCAGTTCCATGGAGTGGTACCGGGAGCAGTACCTCCCCGATATCGCCGATTGGGATGACCCGAGGGCAACTCCGATCAAGGCCGCCAACCTTTCTGGTGTGGCGCCTGCCTTCGTGGTCACGGCCGGTTTCGATCCACTACGGGACGAGGGTCGTCTTTATGCCGAACGGCTGACCGAGGCCGAAGTTCCCGTCAGATACCGCTGCTATGACGACATGGTCCACGGATTCTTCGGGATGGGCGTCCTGCCGGATGGGCTCGAGCGGATAACCGAGATCTGCGTCACCATGGGCGAAATGATGCACGAACCCAGATGAGCAGGCCAGCCAACTCAGGATCGGTCTATATAGCCTCCCCCGAAGGACACACCGGGAAGTCGCTCGTAGCTCTCGGGGTAATCGAGGTGATGGTGCGGCGCGTCGGAAACGTCGGGGTGTTTCGGCCCGTCGTTCGCTCGATCGACGCCGAGGACGCCATGGGTCGTCGGCTGGTCTCAGCCCTAGGCGATACCCCTGCAAAGCGGCTCGGCGTCGGAGTCACCTACGACGAGGTCCACGATGATCCGGACGCGGCTATGTCACACATCATCGCCCGCTACCGACATCTGGCTGAGACGTGCGATTTTGTGGTCGTCGTCGGCTCTGACTACACCGACGTCGCAAGCCCTGCCGAGTTGGCGTTCAACGGAAGCGTCGCCGCGAATCTGGGAGCACCGGTCCTGTTGGTCGTCAGCGGGTTTGATCGGACCGCCGACGAGGTCACCCAGGTTGTCGAGATGGCCAGATTCGAGTTGAAGCAATCACATGCTGACGTCGTCTGCGCCGTACTCAACCGGTGCGCACCACAGGCGCTTGGCGAGATCGCCGAGTCGGTCCGTCAGCTCAGCATTCCGGCGTGGGCACTGCCCGAGGCTCCAATTCTGTCCGCCCCGCTGGTCGCCGAGGTTGCGGACGCCCTTGGGGGCAGGCTGCTCTTCGGCGACCCGTCGATGCTTCAGCGTGAGGCATCCAAGATGCTTGTCTGCGCAATGACAACGGAGAACGTGCTGGCTCGACTCGAGGATGGCCAGCTCTGCATTGCTGCGGGCGACAGGTCCGACGTCCTGCTCGCTCTCGCCGCCGCGCATGCGGCCCCAGGCTTCCCAACGCTTGCCGGGATCGTCCTCAATGGCGGTTTCAGGCCGGGTGATTCCACCGAAGCCCTGGTGCGCGTGCTCGATTCGAGCCTGCCAATCGTCCTTACAGATCTCGATTCCTATGAGACGTCCCGAATCGTTGCTTCTACAAGAGGACGTCTCTCGACCGGCACCCAGCGCAAGATCGATGCCGCCATTTCAATCTTCGAGGACCACATCGCCCCGTCCGAACTCGTCACGAGCATCGACGTGGCGCGCTCGGATGTCGTGACACCGCTCATGTTCGAGGCCATGCTGATCGACTACGCACGCCGACAGCCGAGACGCATTGTGTTGCCCGAGGGTGACGAGGAGCGGATCCTGCGAGCGACGGCGACGCTCACCGCGCGTCGGGTTGCAGCGATCACCCTGCTCGGCGTCGAGTCCCAGATACGGGCAAAGGCAGCCTCGCTCGGACTCAACCTTGGCGACATCACCATCATCGACCCGCGTACGTCAGAACTGGTCGAGCCATTCGCGAAGGAGTACACCCGGCTGCGAGCACACAAGGGGATGACTCTGGACATCGCCCGTGACATCGTGCGCGATGTCTCCTACTTCGCAACGATGATGGTTCAACTCGGGTATGCCGACGGGATGGTCTCGGGAGCCACCCACTCGACAGCTCATACGATCACTCCGGCGTTCGAGATCATCAAGACGACCGATGAGTCAGCGAAGGTGTCATCGGTGTTCTTCATGTGCCTCTCGGATCGGGTTCTAGTCTACGGCGACTGCGCAGTCATCCCCGATCCGACCGCGGAGGAACTTGCTGATATAGCGGTCGCTTCAGCCGGAACAGCACGACGATTCGGTGTGGACCCACGCGTCGCGATGCTGTCGTATTCGACGGGCGACTCCGGGACGGGCGCGGATGTCGATAAGGTCCGCTCGGCTACAGAACTGGTGCGGAGGCGCTGCCCCGAGCTCGCGATCGAGGGACCACTGCAATATGACGCAGCAGTCGACGCGTCCGTTGCGGAGACAAAGCTTCCGGGCTCAGCCGTTGCCGGTCGAGCGACTGTGTTCGTGTTCCCAGATCTGAACACAGGCAACAACACCTACAAGGCCGTTCAGCGGTCGGCCGGGGCGGTGGCCATCGGTCCAGTTCTTCAAGGCCTTCGCAAGCCGGTGAACGACCTTTCACGCGGGGCGACGGTCAGAGACATCATCAACAC
>CAUJEC010000079.1 GCA_963169245.1 Actinomycetota bacterium | reverse complement strand
TCCCGAGAGTCGTGGAGACGTCGAGAATCTGGATATCCGAGGCCCCCTTGGCGTCAGCGGCAAGCGAGGCCGCAATCGCCATGGAGCGTTCGACATCATTGTCTCCTGAAGTCATAACTGGTCGTTCCCCACGGTCACCTGTACATCCACTCCGCTCGGCAACAGGGCGATCTTTGTCGCTGTCGTGCCGAGTTCTGATGCGATCCTGTTGGCCCGCTGATCCGCAGCAGCGTTCACATACTCCACCTTTGATGCGGCCATGTCGAAAGACTCGGCGTTGCCTGTCATCCCAATGCTCCCACCTGCTGTGACAATCCGCGGACTCACCTTCTGAAGGACAGTGCGGTCACCAGTTCCGTTCAACAGATTGACGACGACACGCTGTCCCGGGAATGCGGCAGAAGGGAACGGCACGAAGCTCGCCACCCAACCCGGCATTGCGTCAGCATCGATCTTGTCCAGATACACAGGCGGTGTCGTGTACAGGCCAATCACATTGGTGGGGAGCACCTGGATCATCTCCGCGCCCTTGGGTGCTGGCTTCGACTTGTCGAGTTGGGTCCAGAGACTCACCTTGTCCTTGACCTCGGAGGGTGAGCCCACCAGTGAGGGCGCCGCCCGATAGGCCTCGATGATCTTCTGCCAGACGGGTTTGAGTCGTAGCGAGCGGTTCAACTCGGCCTCGCCATCACCGGTGAAGGACAGAAAGTCGGCCACCTGATCGGGTTCGATTGTCATCTCTCCAGCCGGGTAGTGGATCACCCTTTCGCCGTTCTCATCGAGGGTGTAGACGATGTCGGGCAACTCGGTTGTTATGGGACCCATCGAATCGAACAGCGGCTGCATCTCGGCGATCGGCATCGACGCGCTCGACTCGATACCGAAGGTCAGGTCGACCCCCAGCCTGAGCGTGAGCACGTCGAGTCCGGCATCAGCGAACAGGTCGCGCAGAGTCACAGGACCGGCCTCCTCGAACTCCCAGACGACAAGCCCCGCTGAGACGGGAACGACCGTCGTCGAGTTCGTTCCCGCACCGCCGGTAAACATCAGTGTCGTGGCGAGACCACCCGAGTTGTTAGTGAACGCCAGCAGTTGGACATCGGTTGGTTGCGCCTCGGCGGTGTAGCCGGGAGCGGCAGGGTCTGTGACCTTGACCTCCTGACCACCGGTGATGCGCATGGTCGCCTTCCATCCGGCGAATCCCAGAGCCATGGCCAAAACCACGAAGATGACGGTGAACCCCGAGACAACGGTGGTCGCTCGCTTGCGGCGACGCTGCGCCTTGCGACGACGAGCTGTCTCACGGACGACACGCACCGGGCCGAACGCGTGGGCCTCAGGATCTGGAAGCAGTTCGTCTGTCTCGGTCGAACTGGACGCGTCATCACCCAGCGACTTCTCGTCGGTCGCTGTCACCTATGCACCGTCACCTATGCACATTTCGCCGAGGACCGAGTTCATCGCTCACAACAATAGAGTTTCCGAGCCGCGATCAACTCACTGACGCCAGGTGGCAACAAATACCTCGTCGGACGGCCGTCCCTGATTCGCAGTCTCAGGTCCGTCGACGAAACCTCGAGTCGCGGCACCTCGACCCGCACCACCGGGAACCGCCGCGGCGTCTCTCCCACCGAACCCGGGCGATCGACCACGACAATCGTGGCCAGCGAGGCGAGATCTTCGGCCCTCTCCCAGGTGTCGAGGCCCACAGCAGCATCGGCACCAAGTATCAGGAACAACTCCGCATCCGGGTCCTCGGCGTGCAGTGCCTCGAGTGTGTCCACCGAATACGAGGGTCCACCCCTGCGGATCTCGATATCGCTCGCCTCGATACCCTCGTCATCGACAACAGCAGCCCGAACCATGGCCAAGCGGTCGGTGGCGGGAGATATCTGCCGGTCATCGACCTTCTGCCATGGAACGTTCGCCACGACCATCAGCACCACATCGAGCCCGAGTCCGTAGCGGACGTTCACCGCGGTCACAAGGTGGCCGATATGTGGCGGGTCGAAGGTGCCACCGAGGACACCGATACGCCTTGTCCGCCTCCGATCAGGTGGGTCTACGTTCCCGCTCTGTGGATCGGTGGGGTCGGACACCGCACGGATCGTACCCCAGCGATGGAATCTCGCTCATCCTGCCAACCATTCCCGACGGGGATACCGACGCCGAAGCCCGCCGAGGATTTTACCGGGGACAGTTCTCAACTCCACTCGACCGCTGCCGATATCCAGATGAACAGGAAAAACCAACCTGCCTCGAAAGAAATTCTGGATCGGGATCAAATGAGCGAATCGATAGCCATCTACCTCAACGAGATCGGCACAGTGGCGCTGCTCGACGCGAACGACGAGTGCGAACTCGCCAAGCGTATCGAGGCCGGAATCGCCGCCCAGAAGCGCCACTCCGCCGGCGACAACAGCCGAGACGTTCGCCGGGCAATCAGGGACGGTAAGGCCGCCAAGGACCGCTTCATCCGGGCCAATCTCAGACTGGTCGTGAGCGTCGCCCGCCGGTACCCACTGCCACCGGGCATGGATCTGCTCGACCTCGTCCAGGAAGGAAACATCGGCCTCGAACACGCAGTCGACAAGTTCGACTGGCGTAAGGGTTTCAAGTTCTCCACCTATGCGACGTTCTGGATCCGCCAGTCGATCGGACGGGCGCTGGACCAGAAGGCGTCCCTCATCCGCCTGCCCGGTGATCGCTCCGCAGCGCTTCGGGCCGCTCTGCGCCAGTCCTCCGGTGACACCTCCGAACTCGACCGGGCCAACGCCGAACTGCATCGTCTGTCGACACCGACGTCGCTCGACCGCAGCATCGGCGACGGCGACAGCGGCGAACTCCTCGACATACTCGCAGCATCTGTCCCCACCCCCGAGGACGCCCTGATGGACCAGGAACACTCGATCTGGCTGGAGGGTCTTCTCGATATCCTCGATCCGCGCGCCCGCAGCGCCGTCGAGCAGCGTTTCGGCCTCTCCGACGGTCAACGCCGCAGTTACCGACAGGTGGGAGAGGATCTGGGGGTCACCGCTGAGGCCGCCCGCCGTCTGGTCAAGCGTGCCGTCGCCACGGTCCGGGTCGAGGCGCTAGCGACGGTTGACTGATCCCTGTCCGGGTCGGCTCTGAGCCGACAGTCAGGCGTGCTTGGGGACACCATCGCAACCACAAGTATCCTTGTGGTCAATGTCCGCCAACGATTCCCCCGAACTACTGACAATCACGCCTCAGGGCTGGAATCCGGGCAGCTGGCGATCGTTTCCCGCGGTTCAGCAGCCGGATTGGCCAGATGAGGCAGCCCATGAGGCCGTCCTGAAGAAGCTTGCGACCTATCCCCCCTTGGTCTTCGCTGGAGAGTCCCGTGCACTGATGCGCTCATTGGGCGAGGTGTCGGCCGGGCGAGCGTTCCTCCTTCAGGCCGGAGACTGCGCGGAGTCATTCGATTCCTACGACGCCAACTCCATCCGTGAACGTCTGAGAGTCATCCTCCAGATGGCGATCATCCTCACCTATTCAGCGGGCGTGCCGGTGGTGAAGGTCGGACGCATCGCCGGACAGTTCGGCAAGCCACGCTCATCTCCCACCGAGACGATCGACGGCGTTGACCTGCCCAGTTTCCGTGGCCACAACGTCAACGACATCGGATTCGATGCCGAGTCACGCAAACCCAACCCCAAGCGCCTGCTCCGGGCATATAACCAGTCCGCATCCACTCTCAATCTGCTGCGGGCATTCACCAAGGGCGGCTTTGCAGATCTGTCCAGGGTCCATCAGTGGAACCAGGAGTTCGTGTCAACGAGCCCGCAGGGACAGCGTTACGAACGCCTCGCCGGCGAGATCGAACGGGCCCTGCGATTCATGAAGGCATGTGGGCTCAACCATGACACGATCCCCGCCCTTCACGACGTCGATGTGTTCACGAGCCACGAGGCACTGCTGCTCGGCTTCGAAGAGGCACTGACCCGCAGGGATTCGCTCACCGGCGCCTGGTATGACTGCTCAGGCCATATGGTCTGGATCGGTGAGCGCACCCGTGAACTCTCGGGCGCCCATATCGAGTTCTTCCGAGGGATCTCTAACCCGGTCGGTTGCAAACTGGGCCCGACGGCCACGGTCGAGGAGACACTGGGTATCTGTGACGCGCTGAATCCGAGCCGGATTCCCGGACGTCTGACGCTCATTTCGCGCATGGGTGCGGCAAATGTCCGCGAGGCCCTACCGCCTCTGTTGCGTGCGGTGAAGGACGCCGGTCATCCGGTTGTTTGGGCGTGTGACCCCATGCACGGCAATACCTACACGTCTCCCACCGGTCACAAGACCCGTCACTTCGACTCGATCCTCGCTGAGATCCGAGGCTTCTTCGCTGCACACGCAGAGGTTGGAACCTGGCCCGGTGGCGTTCATGTCGAACTGACCGGCGACAACGTCACCGAATGCGTCGGTGGTTCTGATGAACTTCTCGACGGCGACCTACCCCTGCGTTACGAGACGATGTGCGATCCACGTCTCAATGGGCGCCAGTCGCTCGATCTGGCCTTCGACGTCGCCGAGATGCTGCGATCGTCGCAATAGTCGCGCTGCCCAGCAGAACCGGCTTTGCTGGCAGTCGACCCAGCAGGCGCTCGACCAGCGGCTCAGTTGAGTAGCGGCGTGCCTCAGTAGTCGCGCGGCAGCGTGTCCGGAGTCGCGGGCCTACCGTCGCCACCCTTGGGGTGGTCGTTGTCGAACCACTCCGGGCCGGGCCACATCCAGCCATCGCTGACGGGCGGGGTCTCCTTCGCCCGAGCGAATCCGGCCTTGTGGTGGTAGTCCTGATAGTCCTCACCCGATCGTGGGCGGCCCGGCATCTGGAACCCATCGCCGGAATGGCGGCCCTTCTTGGAGAACGGGCCGAACTTCGGCGTATCCGATCCGGGCACCATGTTGACGTAGAAGGACCCGATCTCCACCTCTTTCATCTCCTGAACGGGCCACATGCCATAGAGCTTCGTCATCAACATGAACGATGCTTCGTTGTCCTTGTGACAGTAGCCATAGACCCACCGCAGCGCCGGGTCTATGTGGTCCATAGCTGCACCCATCTCGTACGCCAACGTGAAGCCGACAGCCTGACGACGGAAGTCCTCATGTACCCACAGGTCGAAGAGGAAGCACTCGTCCTTTGCCAGTCTGATTGGAAGCATGCCGCTCTTTGCATCAATCGCTTCCGGGGAACGAAGGGCCAGCCACATTTTCCCGATCGTGCGATCCGTTGGTTTGTGGATCGCCAAGATCACTACAACACCCCTCGCGAAAGGCCCTTTCATGAGGTCAAGACGTTCCTGGGACTCGATCTGACGCAGATGCCTGTCGGTGGGGTCGAGGACAACCTTGAACTCGAAGTCCTCCCCAGCCGGTGGCTTGTCATCGGCGATCAGGGGAAGCGGGCGAGCGAGGATGATGCACTCGGTGACACGCGGCTTGTAGTAGTCGACCTTGCCCTTGACCTTGTCCGCCAGTGACACGAGCGCCCCCTTCTGTCCGATTCTGCCCATCAGAATCAACGACTTGTCTACGCCGCAAGGTATAGACGACGGCCGACGGTTGCAACCAGATCGAAGGTATTTCGCCTGACAAGTGACATGTTTCAGACGGACCGTTTTGCACTCGGGCGACCGAGTGACGATCATTACGGTCGTGAACAGCACGGCCGATTCCTATTCGACCGCCGGGCCCCTAGAACACGCTCGACCGGCGGATCTCTCCACAATAACCAGCGAGAGCCCCCCAACGCGGCTGATGGTGCTTGGACTCGCGCACAGGGACGGGACGGTCCTCGGGTCAGAGCTCTACAGCGTCGGAGCGGAGTGCGGCATAGCTGTCGAGACCATCCGGTCCTGCATGAGGCGTCTGGTGACAGAAGGGCTCTTCACCCGAGCGGGCGAGGGCCGCGACGCCATCTACTCAGCGACCGAGGCAGGGCAATCACATCTCGCTGTGACCGAGCAGCGTCACCTGCTCGCCTACGCCCAGGATGCTGCCGGGCGGGGCTGGGACCGCAAGTGGCGAATCGTCTCGTTCGCCATCCCTGAGTCGATGCGATCTGCTCGTGACGCGTTCCGGGAGCACATCCGTTCCCTCGGCGGAGCCCATGTCCAACCCGGCATGTACGTCTCGCCTCACGATTGGACCGAGGAACTCCTCCACGAGGCGAGCCGACTCGAAATCAACGACAGGCTCTGTACCTTCAGCACCGACGACCTCGACCTCAACGGTGTGACCGACGCACGCCAGTTGGCCGCCATGCTGTGGCCCCTCGACGAGGTGGCCGAACGCTATGAGAACTTCATCGGCACCTACAGCGGTGTCCCCCAGGCGCTCCTCGATATGCGCCGCCGTGGGGAGACGATCACCGAACACGACTTCATGCCGGGCGCGCTAAACATCGCTATCCGCTTCAACGAGTGCTTCGAACTCGATCCTCTGCTCCCACCGGAACTCCTGCCACGCCCGTGGCCGGGTCGCGAGGCGCGGGACATCCTCGCAAAGTGTCGACGCCATGGCGTACTCGCACGTCAGGACAAGGCCGGCCCGGCGCTGTTCAGGGTGTTCGACGACGCAATCGCCCACCTGCCCTAGCCGCCGCGAGACACTGCCCCTCGGTCCAGTCCGACGCCTTGGTCCCGGGGTACGCGGGGCCTCAGCGTCGGTGACCACGGACGAGTTCTGGCACCCGGCCGTGCTCCTCGAAGAGCACGCGGGTCGACGACGCCCGCTTGTTGCCGTACATGAGTGCATCCGCCCGCTTGAGAAGGTCGTTGCTCGACTCGCCGACTTCGGCGAGGGCCATACCCAGGCTCATCCCGACCGGAACCCCGTAAGTGTCGATCTTCCCGACAGAGTCGACGATCCGACGTCGAATGTGGTCGAGCTGGTTGAGCTCATCGATGTCGGGGCACAAGATGATGAACTCATCACCGCCGATCCGAGCGATGACATCGATCGCCCGAACGCTAGAACGAAGCGCATCGGCAACGGCGATTAGCAGGTCATCACCCTTGTCATGACCATGGAGGTCATTGACCAGCTTAAAGTTATCCAGGTCGCCGTAGAACACCGCCACCCGACCGCTCCCGCGGCGATCCGACATGAACTCGTCGAGGGTCCGATACAACTCGCTGCGATTCATAAGGCCCGTAAGAGCATCGGTGGTGGCCTGGGCCTGAAGATTGCGCTCTGCTATGCAACGCCAGATCGTCGACATGAGCGTTGTGGCGAGAACCTTCACCAAATCAACGTTCGCGTCATCCCATTTCTGAGCCGATCCACGGAACGCTATCCGAGCGAATCCCCATGGAGACTCATCGGAGAGCGGAATCTCAATGACCGCTCGCACGCCATCGGCGAGCATACGGTCACGCAGCCATGAATTAGGCAGTTCGTTGAGATCGAGACAGACCTTAAGAAGTGACGACGCAAGATCCTCACGCGACCAGAGGCGGTCATAGGACGCTCCGACCGGCAGGCTGTACCTTCCCGGCCACACCGCACCCATGGACAGGACACCATCGGTCTCCCATCCCATCGAGATCGCTGTTCCGTCGACGATCTCTACTAAGCCCTCGAGAACATTGGCCACGACGTTGTCGACATCGAGCCAGGTGGCAGCAGCACAAGCAGTGGATGCCTCCCGAATGAGCGTCTCGATCCGTTTACGGCGATGGATCACCTCGTCACGATCGCGTACGCGCCGAATGGCGATGACCAACCAGACCCCCTCGAGACAGTCGAAGGTAGTGCCGGTGATCTCGGCCTCTATCCACTCATCGCCCGCTCCACGGATCCGAAAGGCGGTTGGAAGGTGGTATCCCGTTGTTCGGGTCGCCTCGTTGAAGGCCCCCGCAGCAGACTCGAAATCCTCTGGGTGCACGTACTCCCAGATCGACATCGCCATTGCCTCTTCACGGCTCAGACCAACGAGTGTCTCGATGTTTCCGCCGACAAAGCGGATGTTTCCTGCCGGGTCGACCACCAGTTGTGTGTCGGGGTTGTGGTCTGCCGCGAGCTCTGCAAATCGCCCCTCACTGACCAACAGGCCCGGATCAATGCGGGGCGCAACGGCGGTGGGTGCCTCGTCCGCATTGTGATCGGAGATCTGCATTCGACGATTCCTAGGGCGATTACATCAGCCAGAGCATAAAGGTGACCCAGCCATTCAGCGAACTGTTCGCTTCAGTTGATGATCGGCATCGTCTATCAATTCCTGAACTTAATGGCAGAACAATGCGACGAAAGCGGCCTGAATCGCCAGATGTCACACCAGATGATCGACGAATTTCTCCAGTTGGCGCAGATTCCTGCACTCAAAACTGCCATCGCAGTGGGTTCCGTACTCCCCCACGATCGAATCACCAGTGTCCCAGTAGGCCTTCGGCTCAGGGTTGAGCCAGTAGACATGACGGGCCTTCTTGCGTATCTCCTTGACCACCCAACTCTGTGAAGCGTGATAATTGTTCCGCGCATCACCGAGAATCAGAACCGTGGTCCGAGACGAGATCTCCTGGCCCCATTTCTGCCAGAACACCTCGAACGCGTGCCCGTAGTCGGAATGGCCATCGACCCAGACGACATCGGCTTCGCTGTTCACCCGGGCTATCGCTTCGACTATGTCGTCGGTCGATTCGAAGAACCGGGTGACCTCATCGATGCCGTCGATGAACACGAAGCTGCGCACCTTGGAGAACTGACTCGATATTGCGTAGACCAGATGCAGGGTGAAACGGGCAAAGGCCGCAACCGATCCGGAGATGTCGGCGATGACGAAGATCTCTGGCTTATACGGTCGCGGGTACTTGAACTTGGGCTCCGCAGGAACACCGCCGTAGCTGAGCGAATGGCGAACGGTGTTGCGGAAGTCAAGCGCACCTTTGCGGCCATGACGCCGCTTGCGGGCCAGTCGAACAGCCAGCCGACGGGTGAGTGGCTGGAGCGCCTTTCGGAGTAGAGCCATCTCCTCACGGCTCGCATGCATGAAGTCGATGTCCTCGGGCAGAGGCTTGCGAAGCGTCTTGGACATCGCCTCGACACCGCGGTCGGCCACGAGTCGACGTCTGATCTCTGCCTCAATCTCGCGGCGAAACTCCTCGATGCGTGTCTCGAACTCGTCGCGCATGAGCCGCTCCTCAAGCGAGGTCGGCGTCTCGGGTGACTCCTCAGAAGCCTGGGCCATTAGCTTTTCGAGCATCCCCTCGAGGTCGAGGTTCCGCAGGGTCCGATACAGGTAGTAGGTGCCACCGACCGGTCGACCCGGTTCCATTCCGGCGTATCGTCGTACGGACTGACGGGCCATGGCCCGCATCATCGCCTCGTCGCCCTTCTGGAGGGACTTGAAGAGCATCTCGGCGAGTTCCTCTGGAGTCAGGGCCTCTGCTGCTCCCCCCTGTGCCTGAGGCCCCTCCTGTGCACCTTGGAGCATCTCCTCGAGTTCCTCGGGAAGTGCGAGCGCCTCGGCGGCCTCCGGATCGAGAGCGAAGCGCGCACCCCTCAGAGCGAAGTAGACCTCG
>CAUJEC010000078.1 GCA_963169245.1 Actinomycetota bacterium | reverse complement strand
CTGAGCAGATAGTCCGCCAGGGTCTTGCCCTCATGCCCGGCGGAAAGGCGATCTTCCCGACTCTGACGGTGACCGATCACCTTCGACTGTCCACCTGGACTTTCCGCGATGACCACGAACGCGTCAAGGCAGACCTTGCCGAGGTCCACCGCATGTTCCCCATCCTCGACGAGCGCAAGGACCAACTCGCCGGTGATCTCTCCGGCGGCGAGCAACAACAGCTTGCCCTCGCAATGACCCTGATGCTGCGTCCGTCGGTCATGTTCATCGATGAACTTTCGCTGGGTCTCGCTCCGATGGTGGTCGGTCTGCTCTGCGAGGTGGTCCGAGAACTGAACCGTGCAGGAACGACCGTGGTTGTCGTGGAGCAATCGGTGAACGTTGCTCTTACGCTCGCCCAGCGGGCGGTGTTCCTGGAGAAGGGTCGGAGTCGCTTCGAGGGCCCCACCCAGGAGCTTCTCGATCGTCCTGACATCCTGCGCTCGGTGTTCATCGCTGGTGCCGATTCTCATTCCGATGGTGATGGCCCATCGACGACCTCCGAAGTCTCTGCCGAAGCTGAACAGTCGGCCATGGCCATCCGTTCGATCGACCTGAGCAGCTTGGGTGCTGGGAGCGCTGGAGGGGCTGTTGTCGACCTGACATCCAACGACGGCGACGGCGTATCAGTGTCCAAGCCCGCATCCCCGGCGACCAATGGTGAAGCCCCGACTCCGGTGCTCACATGCAGGTCCATCACCAAGCGCTTCGGTGGAGTGAACGCTCTCACTGACGTTCATCTAGAGGTGATGCCGGGTGAGATCGTCGGCCTCATCGGCCAGAACGGTGCGGGCAAGACAACCCTGATGGACTGCATCTCGGGCTTCCACAACATCGACGGCGGGGTCGTGACCTTCCGAGGTGTGGACATCACCGACTGGGAGCCATTCGAGCGGGCACGGGGCCGTCTCGGTCGCTCGTTCCAGGACGCTCGCCTGTTCCCTTCGCTCACTGTCACAGAGACCGTCTCGGTCGCCTGCGAGCAGGCAGCGGAGTGCAGGTCCCTGATTGCTGACGCGACCCGCCAACCTGCGTCGTACCTCTCAGAGGATGCGATAGAGGCTAAGGCGACCGAGATCATCGGACTCCTGGGCCTGACCGGTTATGCGCACACGCCCACCGGTTCGCTGTCCACTGGTACTCGCCGGATCGTCGAACTGGCCTGTCTGCTGGCCGAGGACCCGGTGTTGATGCTCCTCGATGAGCCATCAGCCGGCGTCGCGCAGAAGGAGACCGAGGCACTCGGCCCGCTGCTACGTCAGATCAGCGAGCACACCGGTGCCGCACTGCTGATCATCGAGCACGACATGCCGCTGCTGTCAGGGCTCTGCGATCGACTCGTGGCAATGGAACTCGGCTCGGTGATCGCCTCTGGCACGCCACAGGATGTCCTCGAGCACCCGGGCGTGATCGCCTCCTATCTGGGTACCGATGAGGCGGCCATCAACCGCTCGGGTGCGACACCGGCCGGAGCGAACGGGTCGAGCGCTAACGGGGCAATGGTTACAGGTTCCACCACCACCAATTGAGCCGCGGAACTCTGAGCGAGGCTCATTCCTTAGAAGCGCTCTCTCCGCTGCAGATGTCAGGTTCCGTAGGTCAGATAGACCGCGGCCTCTGGCGCACATAGTTGAACAGTGAAGCTCTCTTCGATGTAGAGGTCGACTGAGCCAGCATCATGTGACGAGTAGCCGATCGAGAAGTCCTCACCAAGAACGATTCGGATGTCCCCTCCACGCTGGCTGGTGACCACCGCGCCGTCAATCCCGGGAGCGAACACGACGGGGCCGCCAAGTATTAGACGCAGGTGTTCGAGTACCGGGTAGCCGCCCATCTCGGACTGCTCCATCACCCCGGTGAAACACCTCGGTCCCAGAGCAATCGCGTACGGGCCGCCGACGCCAGCAAGCTTCAATCTTGTTGTTGCCTTAGCAACGAAGGAGGGGTAGGAGTCATAGTCGTCGTCGATCACGACCGGATCATGCGGAGTTGCTTCGGTGACCCCTACGATTCCACCGGCTTCGTAGCCGTGAAAAACGGCCTTGTCCTCGACCATTGCGGCTCTTCGGGCAGCGAAGCGGACCACATCCAGATCGGCGTCGCATGAACCCCGGTCGATCGCGTCCAGTTCGGACCGGCTCACGGTGAAGGGCGTACGAAACTCCACGAGAGGCTGTACTTCGCGGATCCGAGCCAAAACGTCGTCGCCGTCAGGAGCAGAAACCTCGGCGACCCGGCCCGTCGAAAGCGCGGCATGCTGCCAACCCAGTGGTTCGGTCGTGTCGAAGAGTCTTCTAGCGGCGAGCAACTCTCTCAGGGCAGTGGTCGCCTCCTCTTCGATCTGGGCCCAAGCCTGATCGGAAATCGGTGCGAGTGCTCGCATCAGATGGTCCATGTCTGCCTCCTGTTTTGGGTTTTGCTCAAGTCCGAATGCTCGCTGCAGACCTGCACCTAGGTGTTCTCCTGGCCCTTTAGGTCGCCAAGATCCAACGTCGATGCAGCATCCGACTTTGGTGGAGCATCCTTTCCGCCGGAGTCCGCATCGCGCCCCATGGATTCGGCCTCTGCGTCGAGGATCGAGTGATCGTGGAAAAGGTAGGTCGTGAGTTCGTTTTCGAAACCGTCATCATTACGGCGCAGCCACTCGAGAAGCATCGCGGCGTGTTCCTTCTCCTCATCACGATTGTGTTCGAGAATCGCCCGCAGCTCGGGGTCAGAACACACAGCGGCCCGCTGGTTGTACCAGTCCACAGCTTCGAGTTCTTCCATCAGCGACACGATCGCCCGGTGCTGGTTCAATACCGCGTCGGGGAGCTGTTCCCTTGGTTCGTGCAATTCCTCTGATGACACCTTTACTCCCATTCGTCTGGAGCGTCTCGGCTTTCGCCTAATGACTCACAGGACACTAGCCCCGGAGTAGAGCGAGGTGCCGTCGGAGAGGACACTCAAACGGACACGCCGTGTCTAGGACACCCACCCACAACGGCAGAACCCCGCCCACCGATCGGTGGACAGGGTTCGCAATCTCGGTGGAGGTGATGGGAGTCGAACCCACGACCTCTTCGATGCGACCGAAGCGCTCTAGCCAGCTGAGCTACACCCCCGAGGAGTCCTCCGTGTTCGCGGAGTTCGTTGATCCTAGCCGGTCCACCGGCAGGTCAGTATTCCGGCACTCGGTACCGTCCAGCAGACCCCGCACCAGGCAGAGCGCCGAAACCGGAAATGATGCTCAGATGCTACGACGTGCGGAGCGTGAGTCAACGAGGGGCGACACGGTGCGAAGCCCACCAACCGCGGCCCCACGATGCGAATAGTGAACGCTCCGTGAACCACTGCGCTGTGAACCAAAGGACTGTGAACCAAGGCCCTGCGGTGTTGTTGCGTTCCTGTTCGCCTGGGACACCAGGAACAGATACCCGACGAGCAGCGCCACCGACACGAGATGCACCCACAGGAAGGCGGAGCCGAATGCGATCAGGCAGAGCAACGACAGGACTGCGACGGCTGCGAGTCCGGCTGTGACTTCCTGGCGACGACGCTTGACCGACGCCGGAACACGAGCCTGACCCTGCGCCATGGGGCGTTGAGCAACCGACCGCTGTCCAACCGGGCGCTGGGCGGTGGGACGACGGTCGCGAAGGTCGATGACTTTCGCGTTACGAACTGCGGGTCGAGTGGCGCTGCGACGAGTGGCGGCCGGGCGACGGGAGGAGCCAGAGCGATCAAGCACCGATAGTTGATGATTGAACGACCGAATCGAGTCAGAACGACGTGCCTTGGAGAGCTTCTTGATTCCCTCGGGCAGTAGAACGATGGCCCACACAACGGCGAGGCCGAGGAAGATCAACGTGGAAGGGTTATTCATTACGTAAAACCTTACGATCCTGCAACGAGTGTTACAAGTCCCTTACGAATTACAACAGTGTAGTTTCTTTGGTTCTGTGACGGGCGGACCCGTGGTCGGACCATATTCAGACCAGATGAGTAATCGAGCGACGAACCGAGTGGTGGCCGCAGTCGGATCACTCGAACCCATCGCTCTGACCGACTCGTCGATAGGCACCGGAGCGTCCACCGGTCTTCTCCCACAGGGCGATATCGCCAATGACCATGGACCTGTCCACCGACTTGCACATGTCGTAGATAGTCAGACAGGCCACCGAAACAGCGGTCAGAGCCTCCATCTCCACGCCGGTCCTGTCGACCGTCTCCACCTGCGATTCGACCTCGATGAAGGTGTCCTCGATACGGAAGTTGACGAGCATCGCCCCCACGAGAACCGGGTGACAAAGAGGTATCAGGTCAGAGGCCCGCTTGGCGGCCTGGATCCCTGCAACCCTTGCCACAGAGAGCACGTCTCCCTTGTTGATGGCTCCCCTGGCAACGAGCGAAGTCGTGTCAGTACTCATGTGCACACGCCCTCGGGCAATGGCTCGACGGTGCGTCGGATCCTTCGGTGTCACGTCGACCATGCGAGCGCGTCCGAGTGGATCGAGATGAGTCAACGCCTGGTCCGACATGGACGCCGAGTCTAGAACCAACTAGTCGCCGGAACCGTCTCGAATAGAGCCGTCAGGCCAAGCCCTCTCGTTCCACTATCTCGCGCAGGAAACTTCGGAAGGCATCGCCCAGATCGGGACGTCGCAGAGCGAGTTCGACCGTCGCTCTCAGGTAGTCGATCTTGTCGCCGATATCGAAGCGACCATCGCTGAATATGTGGCCCAGAACACGCTCGGAGCGGATCAAACCAGCGATCGCGTCAGTGAGCTGCAACTCGCCGCCCACTCCAGGTTCGATCTGATCGAGTTCGTCGAAGATCGCCGGAGTGAACAGGTAACGACCCATTACCGCCAGGTTGGACGGCGCGACCTCAGGTGCTGGCTTCTCCACAATGCCGACGATCTGGGCAAATGCACCTTCGCGATCCGACACATCGGCACATCCATATGCCGAGATGTTGGCTGGTTCCACCTCCATAAGCGCCACGACAGAGGATCCCGAGTCGTCATGGGCTGCGATCATGTCCGCTAGGACCGTGGAGGTGTCATCCATGATGTCGTCACCGAGGAGCACCACAAAGGGTTCATC
Organism: Actinomycetota bacterium; assembly: GCA_963169245.1. GTDB lineage: Bacteria > Actinomycetota > Acidimicrobiia > Acidimicrobiales > Microtrichaceae > JAGQSZ01. The sequence goes on along the minus strand of CAUJEC010000078.1, from coordinate 15,629 downwards.
GCCCACGTGTTTGCGTGCGACGCCGACAGCATGACCAAGGCCGAGCGGCTCCCCCTGACGAATGAAATGGATGTCCGCCAGTTCCGACAGGCCCACGACCTCGTCGTAGTTCGCCTGCTTGTCCTTCAACTTGAGTTGATACTCGAGTTCGAAGTTGCGATCGAAGTGATCCTCGAGGCTCCGCTTGTTGCGACCGGTGATGATCAGGATGTCATCAAGTCCGCAACGAACGGCTTCCTCGACCACGTACTGAATGGCCGGCTTGTCGACAACGGGGAGCATCTCCTTGGGCTGAGCCTTGGTTGCCGGCAGAAACCGGGTCCCAAGTCCTGCCGCTGGGATGACTGCTTTTCTCACGCCGCTCATGTGTATGCCTGGTCTGGTCGTTGTGACGGGTAACTCAGTGAACTGAGACTATCGCCCTTACCGTCCGTTCCCACCTTGGGAGGCTGACCTCCAGCAGGTAACATTGGCAGTCGCGGGCGTCGAGTGCCAGACCCACGATCCTGGCCTCACCCGTTGGCGACAGGACCGCACCGGTGCCGAGTCGTCGGACGCTCGTGCAACCATCATCTGTGGAGTCACCAAATGCCTGTCTATGAATATCGATGCAAGAACTGTGGCCATCAGTTTGAGATCCAACAGGCGATCACCGAGGACACGCTGACGGACTGTCCCGATTGTGGCGAGTCCCAGCTACGCAAGGTCTTCCAGCCTGTCGGCATAGCGTTCAAGGGCAGCGGCTTCTACAAGAACGACTCCAGATCGAGTTCCAAGGGTTCGTCCTCGAAGAGTTCAAGCAGTTCGTCGTCGAGTTCCTCTTCGAGTGGCGACAGTTCTGGCAATGGGAACTCGGGCAATGGGGACTCGGGCTCGGGAGGGTCAAGCTCATCAGAGGGTTCATCCTCAGGCTCATCCTCCTCGACGTCGACGAGTTCCGCTTCAACATCCTCCAGCGGCGACTGAACCGTCGCGCTCTGACGTCTACGGAATGGCGTCGGCGAATGGCAGCTCAGCCGACAGGCAGATCAGCCAACGGGGACGGACTGCGCCGCTATCGCCCTCTGGATCAGATGATCCAACAGCGCCACCAGCACCATCTTCACTGACTCCCGCGATCTTGCATCGGCCCGAACCAGCGGGATCGACTCCGACAGCGCAAGCGCGTCCCGGACATCTTCGAGGGAGTGTGATCCCGCGTCGGGGAACTGGTTCACGACCGCTATGAACGGCACGCCACGACTCTCGAAGTAGTCGATCGCGGCGAAGCACTCCTCGATACGGCGAGTGTCCAACAGCACAACCGCCCCCAGCGCGCCGTCGACAAGGTCGTCCCACATGAACCAGAACCGCTCCTGGCCGGGCGTTCCGAACAGATAGAGGATGATGTCCGAATCGATCGTGATCCGTCCGAAGTCCATAGCGACGGTCGTCGACGTCTTCTGACCGATCCCGTTGAGACTGTCAACCCCTTCGGAGTAGGCGGTCATGGTCGCCTCGGTCGTCAGCGGCTCAATCTCGGAGATCGTTCCGACGAACGTGGTCTTTCCGACACCGAACCCGCCCGCCACGAGAAACTTCACCGCTTGGGGTCCGTGGGAGTCCATTGACATGTCAGAGTGCTCGTACTGCATCAATCATCCTAAGGAGAAGGGTGGGTGTCGCAATTGCCGCGGCTTCGTGAACCCGGACGATGCCGGCGTCGGCAAGGTCACCCACAAGGATCTGTGCCACCCCAAGTGGGACCTTGAGTCGGGCGGCGATCTCCGCCACCGAGATGGGGGCCTGAGCGAGTTCGACAATCTGGGCGTGTTCGAACTGCAGCGGATTTGCCGAGATGGCATCGGTGACAACAACAAGGGCCTCGACACGCAGTGTCACCCGATGGTGACGAGTTCGACCGCCGGTGATTATGAAAGGCCGAACCAGGCGATCGTCCTCGAGGCCATCATCATCCATGCCGTCACCGTTGATGTCGTCGATGACGTCGTATGGTTCGCCGTCCACTTCGGACGCGGCGTTACCTCCACGCCGATTCGCGTCCGAAGGTCCCATTGTGCGCCTCAGCGCACCGCGAGGGCGTTACGTAGCCCTGCGCGTACTTGTGGGGTCAACACTGTGCCGAATCGCTCCACGAGCATCGTCATCTCGTATCCGACCAGGCCGACATCCGCGTCCTTGTCAGTGAGGATCCCCAGGCAACTGCCATCAGAGATAGAGGCGACGAACAGAAAGCCCGTACTCATCTCAACCATGATCTGGTCTACGGATCCATATCCAAAGCAACGCGAAGCGCCGAGGGAGAGGCTCGTCAAGCCAGCTGCGATGGCGGCGAACTGATCGGCGCGACCGCGATCGAGGTTGGTGGACATGGACATCAACAGCCCGTCGGAACTGACGCACACGGCGTCGCTGACGCCTGGGGTCTGCTCAACAAAGCGCGTCAGGAGCCATGGAATCTGTTGCACCTGTTCGCTGGTGTCGATCATCACGGGGTGGACCTCCAGTCCTGGGATCGTTCTGTGTCACCGGACTCCGATGGACCATTGGTCACATCGCTGTCGGTTTCGGTGAGGCTTGCGTGCGTCTCTGCGGAGGATTGCGTCAGCAGAGCCGTGTTCAAGTTGGCGGCGTTCGAGGTGTCAGACGACGGTTCGGTTCCAGTCCGACCTCGGGAGCGTCCGGCCTGGAACGAGGCCAGACGTGAACGCACCTGATCAGCTGATCTCTCAGGAGCCGGTTCGTCCCCCTCGGCAGGGCCTCGGTTACGGTTGGCAAGCGACGCCCCGGGGACTCGGCGCTGCAGCGATGGCCCGCCGAGAAGGCCCGCCGGTTCGGGAGTCGCCGGACGGCTTGTGGGCGTGGTCACGTCGCCGACTGGGACATCATCAGTTGGGATATCATCAGTCGTTGCGCTTGCAAGTGGCGCTACATAAGCCGGCGGACGGATCGGCTCGGAGACCGTTGCCTCGATCGCTGTCTCCTCAACCTCGGATGGCTCGGTGGGGTGGATCAGAGGTGGCTCTGCCGGACTCTGGATCGGCTCACGCCAGAAGCTTCCGGTGGGTTCGGCAGCGGGCGCCGGTATCACCTCCGGGACGCTCTCCGATGCAATCCCCGAGTCTGGCTCAGTGACCGACTCGATATGTCGGCGAGGCTTGCGGCGACGGACGCCGAACACGCGGTTGATCTCATCGTCTGAGACCGTGCCGTCATTCTCCTCGGCAATCTCAGCCGCAGCGGCGGAAGCAGTGGATACACCAACATCGGCCACGCCATCGGTGACAGCATCGACCTTGGGGAGCCAGTCATCAATCGAAGGCTCAGGCGTTGTTGAGGAGGACACGGCAACGGATTCAGCGACAGCCTCCTCGGCGACAGCGTCCTCGCCACTCACGCTGAGAGCATCCGGAGACTCGACCGAACCTGTGCCCAACGCGAAGTCCGGTGAAGCTTCATCGCTGGTCGCCTTGGCCCGGGCAGTGTCTCGCAGATCGGGCATCGGGAGCGGCTCGAGCGCCTCCTGATGATCGAAGCTCGGCATGGCAGAACCTGGAGCGAACGGCGCCGGCCCAGTGTTGCGGGACTCCTTGGAGCCCGGCCGAGGAGCGCTGACGGACCCACGGGTCCGATCGCCGACCATGGCGCTGGTGGGCAATGAGACCAGAGCAACGACGCCGCGCCCATTCATTCCGGGCTGGAGTCGGACGAGCGCACCTGTCTTGGTGGCAAGCTTGGCCACCACATACTGGCCCAAGTAGCGGGTCGGCATGCCCTCCAACTCGTCCTGGCCTGCGAGTCGCTTGTTGGCGGCGATGAACTCGACATCAACCATGCCGACGCCCTCATCCATGATCGCAAAGTGATATCCGCCCTGATTCAGTGGTCCACCCTCGATGACGACCTCTGTGCCCGGCGGCGAGAACGAGAGCGCGTTCTCAAGCAGTTCAGCGAGCAGGTGGATGACGTCGATGACGACCGGACCGACGATCGTGTCGTCGCGCAGATTTCCGATGCGCACACGCTCAAAGTCCTCGACCTCGCTCATTGCAGCGCGGATGATGTCGGTCATCTTCGCCGGCTTGCGACGGATCCGCGGGGTCTCCGATCCTGCCAGAATCAGCAGTGACTCAGCGTTACGACGCATGCGGCTCGCCAGATGGTCGAGTTTGAAGAGGTGCTCGAGAAACACCGGGTCGGTCTCGTCGCGCTCCAGAGTCGAGAGGTAGTTGAGCTGCCGGCCCAACAGAGTCTGATTGCGGCGGCCCAGGTTCGTAAGCGCCTCGGCCTGATTCACTCGCAGGACGGCCTGCTCGCCAGCAAGGCGGAGCGCCGTGTCCTGGACGTCGTTGAACGCTGCGGCCACCTCAGCCACCTCGACAGCACCGGTCACCGTCAACTTCGGAAGGGATCTGGTCGAATCTGGATCATCCTGCTGGGCCTTCACCGCCTCAGGAAGGTCAACGGTGGCGATCTCCTCAGCCCGAGCTGCCAGGTGTTCGAGGGGGCGAGCGATTGAACGCAGCGCCCTGCGCAACAACATCACTGTGATGATCAGAGTCAGCGCTGCAGCCGTTGCGGCGCCAACTAGGAGTTGGCGGCTGGATTCGGACAGAGCGGCGACCTCAGCGACCGCCGAGGCCTCTGCCTCGGTCTGAAGGTCCGCAAGTTCATCCCCACGAGACCGGATGCCACTCTCCCACGCTGCGAAGTCGGCGTCCGCCTTGTTCTTGAACGTCGCACGACGGATCGGGTCCGCTCCTGTGACTCCGTGTGCTGCCCGATCGATCCGAACCGCCAACTCATCTGGTGCGCTGGCCGATGCAAGGCCCAGGTAGGAGCGCTGGGCTGACGCGAGTCCGATCAGCGTCTGGAACTGCTCGGCGGTGATGTCGCCTGTGTGGGACAGGACTCGAAGCCGGTCATACTCCTCCGACGAGGCGGCTCGAGCGAGCGCCAGGTTCTGGGTGACCAGCGACGGCCCGGCATCTACGAGACCGGCCGGGTCGATCAATAGGTTGGCGAGACGAAGGACGCTGTCGATAGCGGGCGACAGCGAAGACAGCGCCGCGTTGTCGGAGAGTCCCAGATTGGCGACACGTTGTGCGCCGTCGACCATCGCCACAGCAGTGGATGCCTGACGGGCGACTATCGGGTCCATCTCGGCACGGGCGGCATCGAGAATGTCGCGTTGCACCTTCGCCCGTTCGAGACTCTCGGGGTTCACTCCACCGCTTTCGACAAGCGAGGACCGTTGGGCCTGGAGCTCATCGACGAGTTGGTACGCGGCGAGCGCCACATCGGTTCGCTCGGTCAGCTCCGATGCGGCCTGCCAGTCCTGGGCGCCGGTGTAGACGCCGAGTCCTGTCAGTGAGAGCAGCCCCACCAGTGGTACGGCAAGGAGCAGCAGAAGTCGTCCACCGATCCTCATTCCTCGTCGTCTGGATGAGGGTCCCGAGGTCGCTTCATCCGATCTGCGCGCGTTCATCTCCACTCTGATCGTCAACTGCACCCCGATGGTTTAGAAATGCGGCCCATAAGTATCGATTCGACACGTACCGGGCACCGCTCCCCCTAGACCCGCCTGACACAGCCCAGAACCGGTGCCATAAGCTTGTTGGCCGATGTCGAAGCGCAGATCGAAGCAGAAGCTCCCGCCTCCCCCTTCCTCGCCTGTGGTGGCCGGTCTGGTGGGCCCTATGCGTACGGTGCCCACTTCGGTGCCCCGGCCCGATTACGCGGCCACGGGTAACCCGGGAAGTCGAACCAGTAGAGCGATTCGTACCCCCGATGAGATCGATGCAATGCGCATCGCTGGGCGAGTTGCGGCCGATGCCCTGATAGAGGTCGGGCGCCATGTCCGACCGGGTGTGTCCAGCGACGAACTCGACAGGATCGGCCACGATTTCATGGTCGATGCAGGGGCATACCCCTCCACGCTCAACTATCGGGGTTTCACCAAGTCACTGTGCACATCGGTCAACGAGATCGTGTGTCACGGCATTCCCGATTCACGGAAGCTTGCGGATGGCGACATCGTCAACGTGGACGTCACCGCATTCATAGAGGGGGTGCACGGCGATACCTCGGCCACATTCCTCGTGGGCGACGTCGATGAGGAATCCGCCCAGCTTGTCGAGCGGACCCGAGCCGCGATGCACGCCGGCATTTCGGTGGTTCGGCCGAATGCCCGCATCTTCGAGATCGGCCGAGCGATCGAGGAGTCGGTCGCACCGTTTGGTTACGGAGTGGTGAGGGAGTTCATCGGCCACGGGATCGGCGATCAGTTCCACACGAGTCTTCAGATCCCCCACTACTACGACCCCCACAACGACACGGTCCTCCTACCGGGTATGACCTTCACCATCGAGCCGATGATCAACCGCGGCTCGCACCGCCTCGAGATGTGGAACGACGGCTGGACAGTCTCCACACGCGACATGCAACGCTCAGCACAGTTCGAGCACACGATCCTTGTCACCGAAACCGGATTCGACTTGCTTACGATCCCCGCCGAGGGGCCTCCAGCGGAGGAACTGTTCGCAGATGTCCGGCTCGGGCTCCAGACGACTCCCTGACCCATCACTGATTACTTCCCGATGGAGACATCTCAAATTCAAGTACCTGGGGACGTCTCTTGCGCGACGGCGAGCCGTTAGGCAGGTCATCATCGGAGCAACCGCGACCGTGGTCGCGGCGACCGTCCACAATTCGATCTCCGAGGCGCGACAGGCGCGTGCCGACTGGGGGTCCACTCGAGCAGTTGTGATCATGACTGGCCCCATTGCCCCGGGCGAGATGCTGAGCCGCTCCGACCTTCGCGTGGAGCGTGTTCCTCGTGCGCTTGTGCCCGCTGGCGTCGTCGTGGCTAGCCGCCAACCCGGTGGCCAGGTGGGAGCCCTCGTTGGCCTACGGGTCGCCTCCACTCTCGAACGCGGCGAGATACTCACCCAGAAGGATCTTGCCGACCGATCAGGGGGTCGGATCTCAGCGCAGGTCGCGAGCGGCTCGGCCGCCGTGACCATTCAGGTCGATGAGCGTCAACCTCCGGTGGAGGTCGGTGATCTGATCGATATCTACGGCGAACGTTTCACTACCGACGACGGATTCGGTCTCGGCGCCAGCGGCAGCGGCAGCGGCGACAGCGCGATCAGCCGGCTCGCCACATCGGCACGCGTGGTCGGGTTGGACGACGACTCCATGACCGTCATCGTCTCTCAGTCCGAAGTGGTGGCTGTGCTGGCAGCTGAGGCGGCTGGCAGGGTTTTCGTGGTTATCTCCAACTGAGCGCGGAGATCGCCTCAGGTGCCGGAGATCGACACGTCCTCGATCACCATCGACACCGAGCCGTCGCCCGAGGGCAACCATTCGAAGTCACCACCTATTCGCACGATGCTCTGCAACAGGCGCTGGATGGTGGAAGCGACGGTGATCTCTCGCACGGGTTCCGCCAGCCCACCATCGCGGATCATGATGCCATCGGCGCCCACCGAAAAGTCGCCCGAGACGGCGTTGACGCCCGAGTGCAGACCGCTGAAGGAGTTGACGCACAGGCCATGATCCATCGAGGCGACGATCTCATCGAAGGTGCCCTCACCGGGAGCCATGACCAGCAGTTGTGCTGACACTCCGGGCAGGCTGCGCGCCCCTCTGACCGCCGAGGCAGTGGAGGTTCCCTTGACCCGTCTGGCGGTATAGGAGTCATAGAGGAACCTGTCGAGCACACCGTCCACCAGGAGCGGGTTCGCTCGACATGCGAGCCCCTCACCATCGAAGGAGCTTGCAGCAAGAGATTCGGATCGAGTCGGGTCATCAGTGAGAGTCAGCAGCGGTGATGCGATCTGGTCACCGAGTCTCTCGGCGAACGGAGATCGGCCACGCACGACCGTGTCACCGGCCAACATCCCCGAGACCACCCCGAGCAGCGTCATGGTGAGTCGCGGTTCCAACAGGATCGACATGCGACCGGAGGCCGGCTTGGTGGCGCCGAGCAGCTTCACAGCACGTTCGACCGCTTCGGCCGCGACGTTCGAGACGTCCACGTCGGATGGTTCCTGCCAGACGCCGTAACCAAAACCGATCTGGGTCTCACCGTCCGACTCCGAAAGCGGTTGGGTGCCGATCGACACCGATGTCGACCGATCGGCCAGACGAATTCCGGTCGTGGTGACGATCACGCCTTCGCCCCAACCGTCACCATAGGAGGTCGACCGGGCACTGCGGATCCGGGGATCACCGGAGAGGACCTTCGCCTCGAGTTCGAGCGCGAGGTCGATCTTCGACTCGACCGGAAACTCGAGCACCGACGGCGACCACTGGTCCTGATCGACCATGGGTACACCATCGGGAGTTGCCAAGCCATTGAACTCGTCCGGCTCGGCAAACCGTAGATTGTCGCGAGCTTCAGCGAGCGTCTCGCGGAGAACAGCTTCGTCTGTTGTTCCACAGTGGGCGAAACCGACACGTCCCTCGGCAATGACTCTGATCCCGGCAGCAGAACCGTCAGCCGAGGTGAGCGACTCGACCTCGCCGTTGTAGACCTTCACCGATGTGGAGGATCCCCGATTGAGCACAACCTCTATCTGTTCTCCCGGTTTCGCGTCGGCCACCAGCCGGTCGGCCATATCCAAGAGGTCGGCGGCGAAATCATCGGTCACTGTGTTGCCCTCACTTCACTGCCTGCTTGCTCCCGTGACCCTTTGCGCGTGCGGCCGCAGCGACCCCAACCCACTGTCATTTCCCCGATAGGGCCATGTCACCGATGGCCATCGTCACGCCGGTCGCTTCCCACGGGAAGTAGGTGACGTCGGAACCGATCATCACGATGTCGTTGAGCATCCGTTGGATCGTCGAGGCGACGGTAACCTCGGCCACCGACTCCGCCGGTTCACCACCACGGATCATCAGACCCTCGATACCGACCGACAGGTCGCCCGAGATGGTGTTCACCCCCGAGTGCAGACCCGACAGTTCCCGGACGAGTACACCCTCACCCACTGCGGCGACTATGTCCCCGTGGGTCCGCTCACCGGGAGTCGCCGTGATGACGAATGGTCCGACAGACGGCGGCGACTGCAGGGAGGACCGCTGTGCCGATCCGGTCGAGACCGCACCCGCACTACGGGCCGAATACGAGTTGTGCATGAACCCCGCCAGCACTCCGGCGTCGATGAGCGGAACACGCCGACACGCCAGGCCTTCTCCATCTATCTCAGATGAGGTCGGCGAAAGAGGGTTGATTGCATCGTCAAAGAGTGTCAGCAGAGACGAGCTGACCTGATCACCGAGTCTGTCAGCAAAGGGTGAACGGCCGCGGATAACCGCATCGCCGGCGAGCATCTCCGCCACGAGCGATATGAACTGCGACGTCACATACGGATCGAAAACGACGGTGAGGCGCTGGCTCGGCACCTTGGTGGCCCCCAGCGCAGCTATCGCCTTCTCGACGGCGTCGGTCGCTGCAGTCTCGGCCGAGAGGTCCTCACCTCGTCGACCGACCGAGAACCCGAATCCGCTGGTGGTCTCCGCATCATCGCCAGCCAGGACATAGGCACCCAGATACGTCGATGTCTCGGAGCTGAATGCACGGATACCGGTCGTGGAGACGATCGCTCCGGCGCTGATCGAGTCCGCATAGTCCGCAGACTCGATCCCGACGATTCGAGGGTCGCTCTCCATGATCCGACGTTCGAGGTCCAAGGCGAGCGCAATCTTCGACTCGGTCGACTCTGCGAGCAGACGGTCGTCGAAGAGCTCAAGTCCCTCGATCGGGTGTCCGTCGGGCACTGCAAGACCAGCGAACGGATCTGGGCTTGCGAAACGCGTGTTGTCCCTGGCATCGGCGACACATGCCCTGAGCGAAGCCTCCTCGAGACCACCCACCCAGGCTGTTCCCTGACGACCATCGACGAGTATGCGAACGCCGACACCCGCCGAGTCCGCGGAGACCAGGTGCTCCACCTCGCCGCCATAGGCGCGCACCTCGGTGTCGAGGCTCCACGAGGCCACGACCTCCATCTCCTCGCCCGGCTTCGCGTCGGCGAGGACCCGCTCGGCAACCTCGAGCAGTTCCGAGGACTTCATCGGCGCTGACCTTTCACCCGAACCCCCGCGTGTGCGAAACGGCGGCGTATGTGACCGGTCACGCAGCGGTTCCACCGATTGTGAGACCGGTCATAACCCGCAGCGTCGGCACACCGTCACCAACGGGAACCCCCTGTCCGTCCTTGCCACAGGTCCCGGGTGCCCCCATTGCGAAGTCGTCACCGACGGCGTCGATCGCGCTGAGCACAGCGGGCCCGTTACCGATCAGGTTCCCCTCACGGAGGGGTTCGGTAATGCGTCCGTTCTCGATCAGATAGGCCTCAGTCATACCGAAGACGAAGTCACCAGTCGCGGTGTTGACCTGACCGCCACCGAGGTGGGCGATATATACGCCGGTCTCGGTGTCCTCGAGGATGTCCTCGGGCCTGGAGGTCCCGCCCAGCAGATAGGTATTGGTCATCCTCACCATCGGCAGGTGGCGGTAGCTCTGGCGACGCCCGTTGCCCGAGGACTGGCGGCCCTCCGCCCTGGCCCTGAGCCCATCCCACATGTAATCGACGAGCACCCCATTCTCTATGAGCACATTGCGCTGTGCCGGACGGCCTTCGTCATCCACAGCGAAACGCCCCCACTCACCAGCCATGGTGCCGTCGTCCACAAGCGTGACGAGTTCGGATGCAACCTTCTCGCCGAGCCGCCCGGCGAAGACCGACGCCCCCTTTGCTATCAGGTCGGCCTCGAGACCGTGCCCACAGGCCTCGTGGAACATGACCCCACCGCCACCCGGCCCGATGATGACTGGCAACTCACCCGATGGAGCCGGTCGAGCCGCCAGTTTGGTGATCGCACGTTGGGCGGCTCGCGATGCCAGTTCGGCCACGTCATACTCGTCGAAGAGTTCGAAGCCGACCGTGTGACCGACCGACTCCCGACCGGTCTGCATTCCGGTGTCGCCACTGGCCACCGCCGAGACCGAGAACATGGTCCGGATCTGGTCATCCGATGAGATGAGTCCATCGGTGTTGGCGACGAGAATCTGACGCCTCGAATCCGCATAGCGGGCCGAGACCTGAGTTATTGCATCCCCGGCCGCTCGAGCGGTCTCGTTTGCTGTGACAAGGAGTCCGACCTTGCGCGCCTTGTCAACCTCATAGGGCGCAATGACTACGTCCGCAGTGGCCCGCAATCCACCACCGGAGTCCCCGGCCGATCGCCCCCTGCCGGATGATCCCCTTGCGGCCGCAGCGGCAGTTGTCGCAGCAGCCAACAGACCGTGTTCGCTCAGGTCCGAGGTGTGTGCGAATCCGGTCGACTCGCCCACCACCACACGGATTCCCGCTCCTCGATCGCGCCCAGAACTGAGTTCCTCGATCCGTCCGTCGTCGAGTAGAGCCGATGATGACTGCCGATCCTCGGCGAAGATCTCGGCGAAATCCGCTCCCCGAGATGCCGCCTCATCGAGGACTCGTCTGATTGTTGATTCGTCGATCATTGTTCTCCCGGGGACTCATCCTCAGTTGTCGGCCTCTGTGGATGGCCTCGTGTGCTGCGGTTTCGGGCCGATCGAAGTGTAGGAGCCTGAGGGCACCACGAGGCGCCGCCACCCCAGCTCGCCGCCACCTCAGCCATATTGGTCGAGCGCTTCGGCCACCGCTGAGACATATCCCCCGCCGAACTTGATCGCGTGCACCACCAATGGTGCGATCTGATGCAAGGCGATGCGATCACGCCAGCCGTCAGCAAGGGGAAAGGCCTCGTCATAGGCGGCGAAGGCGTCGTCACCGAAGCCGCCGAACAGTCTCATCATCGCCAGATCGAACTCCCTGTGTCCCCCGAAGCACGCAGGATCTATGAGCCAGTTGTTCCCGTTCACATCCACCAGCCGGTTTCCGGCCCACAGGTCACCATGAAGGCGCGCCGGAGCCTCGGGCAGTCCCAACAGATCCTCCAGACGCATCGCGACCTCTCGCAGTCGCCTTATGGAGTCGACAGGAAGGGACCGTCGCCGCTCTGCGATCTCTGAGAGGGGGATCAGACGACGGTGGCCGTAGAAGTCAGCCCAGGATTCCACCGGGTCATTGGGCAGCGCCAGCGAACCCGTGGTTCGTTGGTCCTGACGACCGAACGATTCAGCACCCGCTGCGTGCAGCCCGGCGAGTCGGCGGCCGAACCGAGCCTCCGTCCCAGAACCGACGCGAAAATGGCGGGAACCGGTGTCGATCCACTCGAGAACAAGGAAGGCCGGCTCATCACTGAGCGCCAGAACCTCTGGAACCCGCAGAGTACCGGCCGCCCTCAACCAGGCGAGCCCCGCGGCCTCAGTACTGAAGAACCCCGAGGGAGGGTTCGAGTGGGTCTTTACGAAAACGCTGCTTCCATCGGCCAGATTCGCCCTGAACGCTCGGGCGAAGTCGCCACCGTGCACGTTGTCGGTTCGCATGATCGAGGAGCCCAGCGCAGCTTCCATCAGTTCAGCGATGTCCGGGTCCACATGGAGACGGTAGCCAGAAGTCGGGGCAGCGGCGGCTACGTGCCACTTCCAGTGACTCGGCCGACCAGAGAGTGGTCAGCCCGGATGTGCCAAGTCGGGCTCGCTCTGTTTACTCTTTCGCCAATGCCCCTCAAGCCTGGACCATCAGCAACGACCACGCTGGTCGTCACCGACGATGACACCGCCATCAGACTTCGTACTGGCGACGTTCCGGTTCTGGCGACTCCACGGGTCATCGCCCTGTTGGAGGAGGCCGCGGCAACTGCAGTCCACTCGCTCCTCGATGAGGGAACGACGACGGTGGCTGTGCGGGTACAGGTCGAACACATCTCACCCACCGCTGTTGGAGATTCGGTCACTGCCGAAGCGACTCTCGAGAAGGTCGAGGGTCGTCGACTCACTTTCCAGGTGACCGCACGCGATCGTCGCGGTCTCGTTGCCGCCGGCAAGGTCACCCGAGTGCTCGTCAACGTCGAGCAGTTTCTGGACAAGACCCGCTGAGTCAGCGGCCCAGCACCCCATGGGCCACAAACTGGCCACGGCCCTCCTGCCGAGCGCTAGGCGCCGTCCAACCTCGCCGACGAGCAGAGTATCGGTAGAGTCGTTGGTCATGTCGGACTCGCCCAGCGCTATGAAGGAGGAAGAAGAGCGCCTGGAGGCGATCGCCGAGATCGACGAGTCGACCCTCGACGAGGCACTGCCCAAGAACAACTGGAAGACCATCGCGGTGAGGATGCTTGCAAGCGTCGCCCTGCTGGTCATCCTGATCTGGCGGCTGCCACATGTGGAGTTCTCCGAGGTCGTCCCGGAGATGACACCCAACACCTTCAAATGGGTGGCCATCGCAGTTGGGATCCACGTAGTGGCCTACGTATTGCAATGCCTGCGCTGGTATCAGGTCTCCACGACGTTGGGGCTCCGGACTCCCTTCAAGAAGATGTTCGGATATCTCCTTGCAGGTGAGTTCGTATCGAACGCCCTGCCGACGTCATTCGGTGGCGACGTCGTGCGGGTTGTGCGCCAGGGTGCGGATTCGGGTGACTATGCGGACGCTTTCGCGGCAACCGGATTAGAGCGCCTGACCGGGTGGCTTGTCTTGCCAATCATCTCGGGCGTCGCTCTTGGGATCCGACCGTCGCTGCTTCAACTCGGTGGGGCGTCGCTGTTGACTGTCCTGACCAACGTGATCACCCTCATTGGCCTGGTGGGAGTGCTCTGGGCCGCAGGACATCACCGGGGCGCCGGTCGAATGGTCGACAACACCGGATGGAGACGGTATCTGGGAGCAGTCCACCTGGGAGTTGTCGCGTTCCGTCACCGCCGCGGTCAGGTCGCCTCGGTCTTGCTCGCCGGCATCGGTTTTCAGTTCATGCAGTGCCTGTCGGTTCTGGCTGCAGCGAAGGCGCTCAACCTTCATCACGTCGACCTGATCGTGGTCATGGCATTCTTCCCGCCTGCGGCCATAATCCAGAACGTGCCGATCGCGCTAGGAGGCCTCGGAGTGCGCGAGGCCGCATTCGTGTTGTTCTTCGGTGCTGTCGGAGTGTCAGACAGTTCTGCCATCGCGCTAGGCCTGACGGTCTATGTCGTGTTCATAATCGCGAGCCTTGCCGGGGCGCCCAGCTTTGCGTTCCACAGGACACCACTGAAGATTCCTTCTACCCCCACCGACTCACGACGTGTCTGATGGTGCCCGCGGGCGGTAGTTTGGGGCTGATCGATCAGGGACCGGGCACAGATGCTGTTGGATGAAATCGAAAGCCTTGCGGACTTACGCAATCTGGATGCAGGGCAACTCCCACAACTGGTGAGCGAGATCCGAGACTTCATCGTCGATGCCGTGAACACACATGGCGGGCATCTGGGTTCGAACCTGGGGGTCATCGAGTTGACCATCGCGCTGCACCGGGTGTTCGACTCGCCTCATGACGTCATCCTCTGGGACACGGGTCACCAGGCGTATGTCCACAAACTCCTGACCGGCAGGCGCAAGGACTTCGACAAGCTCCGCTGTGAGAACGGCCTCTCGGGCTACCCGTCGAGGAACGAGTCCGAACACGACTGGATCGAGAACTCCCATGCCTCGACCGTGGTGTCCTATGCACATGGTCTTGCCACCGCTTTCAAGCTGCAGGGCGAGTCCGACCGCCACGTTGTCGGAATCCTTGGCGACGGCGGGATGACCGGCGGCATGGCTTATGAGGGGCTCAACAATCTGGGTAACTCCCAGACCAAGGCGATCATCATTCTCAACGACAACGGTCGTTCCTACGCCCCGACGGCTTCGAAACTCAGTGAGAGTCTGGCGAAGATCCGCTCGTCGAACACCTACCGACGCCAAAGCGCGAGGCTCGACAAAATTCTGCCCGACCTGCCGCTCGGCAATCTCTTGGAAAAGGGGGCAGCGGGCGCCAAGGCCGCCATCCGAGAGATCTTCGAGCCGCCAGTCTTCTTCGAACAACTCGGTGTCAAGTACCTGGGTCCTTACGACGGCCACGACCTGGCCGCCATGGAAGAGGTCCTGCGCAATGCAAAGGAACTCGATGGACCGGTTGTGATCCACTGTCTCACCAACAAGGGCAACGGTTACCCCCCTGCGGAGAACGACCCGATTAAGAACATGCACGACCTGTCGGACCTCAAGCAGGGATCCTTCACCGCTGCGTTCTCCGAGGCGGTGCTCGCTCAGGCCAGCCGTCGACCTGAACTGGTTACGATCACCGCTGCGATGCCCGACTCAACTGGCCTGTTGCCGTTCATGCGGGAGTTCCCTGAGCGGTTCTTCGACGTAGGCATTGCAGAGCAGCACGCTGTCACCTCGGCAACCGGAATGGCCATGGGCGGGCTTCGTCCTGTGGTGGCCCTCTATGCCACGTTCCTCAGCCGGGCATTCGATCAGGTCAATCTGGATGTGAGTCTGCACAACCAGCCGGTTGTCTTCGCACTTGACCGAGCCGGAATTACCGGCGACGACGGGCCATCCCACCACGGCATCCTGGATATGGTGCTTATGTCAAAGATCCCCAACGCAACGATCTTTGCACCCTCCAGCTACGCCGAGGTCGCCCAGATGCTCGACGATGCGCTCGAGTTG
>CAUJEC010000077.1 GCA_963169245.1 Actinomycetota bacterium | reverse complement strand
CGTGCTGCGCTGCGAATCCCCGGCGCGGTCAACTCGCCCGTACGTGCCTTCCGCTCGGTGGGCGGAACCCCGTACTTCGTCGAGCGTGGTCAGGGAGCGTACGTGTGGGACGTCGAGGGCAACCGCTATATCGACTACGTCCAGAGTTACGGCGCGTCGATTCTCGGTCACGCTAATCCGAGAGTGGTCGACGCCATCCAGGCGCAGGCCACAAAGGGCACCACATTCGGTGCGACGACGCCCGGTGAGGTAGCCCTTGCCGAGGAGATCTGCTCCCGAGTGCCCGGTGCCGAACAGATCCGTCTGGTCAGTTCCGGGACCGAGGCCACCATGTCGGCGATTCGCCTGGCCAGGGGAGCGACCGGTCGCAGTCGGATCGTGAAGTTCGAGGGCAACTACCACGGGCACTCCGATGCCCTGTTGGCTGCAGCGGGGTCAGGCGTGGCCGAGGGTGTGGTGACCGACTCCCACCCCGACTCAGCAGGTGTCCCGGGCGCGGCGGTGGCCGACACAATCGTCATGCCCTACAACGTCGTCCCGCATCTCGATGACTCGGTCGCGCTCGTGATAGTCGAACCGGTCGCGGCGAACATGGGTCTGGTAACTCCGGAGCCGGGCTTCCTCGAAGGTCTCCGCGCTGAATGTGACCGAGTAGGGGCACTTCTGGTCTTCGATGAGGTGATCACCGGGTTCCGTATCGGCGTGGGCGGCGCGAGTCAGTTCTTCGGGATAACACCCGACATCTGGTGCTATGGCAAGGTCATCGGCGGCGGGCTCCCGGTCGGAGCATTCGCCGCCTCGACCGAGTTGATGAAGAACCTCGCGCCACTCGGACCCGTGTATCAGGCGGGCACGCTGTCGGGGAACCCGCTTGCGACCGCCGCCGGGCTCGCAGTCCTCGCCGAGTTGACCAGCGACGCCTACGGACAACTCGTGAACAATGCGATGCGCCTGGCCGATGGACTGCGCGACGCGTTCGACTCGGCAGGGGTCTCAGCGGTTGTGCCCCGGTTCGGGCCACTGGTTGGGGTGTTCTTCGGGTCGAGGACGCCGGTTGACTACGCCAGCGCCGGCGAGTCGGTCGCGCTCGGGATATATCCCCGGTTCTTCCATGGGATGCTCGAACGGTCCGTGGCGTTCGCACCCGGACCATGGGAGGTGTTCTTCCCGTCGCTGGCGCACAGTTCAGAGGATCTGGAGGCGACGATCGAAGCGGCGTTCGAGGTCGCCAGAGGACTGGTCGACGACTGATGGCCGGGGACGCCAAGGCAGTTCACGGCGCTCGGGCCGATAGCCGATCAACTCAGGCTGCCCCAGCCGCTCAGACCGCTCCAGCCGCCTCTACCGCCCCTGTCACCTCTGCCGTCCCAGCCACAGCCCCTCCCAGCGTCACACCTCGCTCTGTTGGCTCTGATGGCGTCGATTTCGACACTCTCGCTGCGAAGCGCATCCTTCGACGAGCCATGGAACTCGAGAGCGAGGCGCTCGTCGTGAAGCCCTTGGGAGTCAGTCCCGAGGCTCTCACCGCCGCAGCAGAGGAACTCGGTGTCGACGTCGAACACATCCACGCGGCCATCGCAGAGGAGCGACTCGGGCTGCTCACCCCCAGCCAGCGACGCCTGGACTCACTCGTCGGTCCGGCGCAGATTCTCGTTTCGAGGACCATCGATGCCGACAGTGCAACGGTCCTTGAGGTCACCGAGGCGTGGCTGACCAAGACGCTCATGTTCCACCGGATAGCGAGCGGACCCGATGGAATCACCTATGTCCGGCGCAAGGACATGCTTGCGTCCATCAAGCGATCCACTGGCTCGATCATGGGGGCGCCGGATCTCTCCCGGGTGACCTCTCTCGACGTCCGGGTCAGCCCTGAGCCGAATGGCCGGACCGTGCTCGTCATCGAGGCCGATCTCGCTGTGGAGCGGATACTGACCATCGCTGCGGGAACGGGAGTCGCGGGTGTGGGATCTGCGGTCTCGGTGGTCGGTGCGGCGCTCATCGACCAGGCGGTATTACCGCTGGTTGGGGTCCCGTTCTCCTTCGGGTTGGCGGGTTTTGTCATGTTCATACGCGCACGAACAGTGTCGACTGTTCGTGTAGAACTGAATCGAATCTTCGAACTTGTTTCATCCGGAGAACCTCCGGGAATGAGACGGAGTGTGACAGACGTTGCGAAGCGAATAATGGGTGGCCGTGGAAACCGATAGCTTTGGCGGCGTGATCACCGCCAACTTCGACCCAGGAGAACTGTCCGACGACTGGTCCAGAGTCATTGATGAACTCGCGGGCAGGGATGTGATCAAACGGCTCTGGCGTAAGGACCACACGGTCATAGGGCCTGACCTGACCGAGGTCTCCAACCGTCTGGGCTGGCTCGACGCGGTCGCAGATGCCCGGAAGAACTGGCCCAAGTGGGTCCTTCAGGCCGATCAGGCGGTCGAGGCTCCTGCTGCTGTGGGAGGCGCCCGGGTCGATCAGGTTCTGGTGCTCGGAATGGGTGGGTCGAGCCTCTTCCCAGAGGTTCTCGCAAGTACTTTCCAGTCCGGGGCGGACTTCCCCGATATCAGGGTGCTCGATTCGACCGACCCCGCAGCGGTAGCTCGCACTGCACAGGAATGCGGGCCGAACGCCACAATGATCCTCGCGTCGTCAAAGTCTGGAACGACGGTCGAGACCAGGTCCCACCTCGGCTACTTCTGGTCTCGTCACCCCTTCGGTCGCGACTTCGCCGTGGTCACCGACCCGGGATCTGCTCTCGAGACACATGCCCTGGGTGATGACTTCCGCTTTGTTGCACACGGCAACCCCGACATCGGAGGTCGATTCTCCGCCCTCAGTGCCTTTGGAATGGTGCCGGCGGCCATGATGGGCCTCGACGGACTGTCGCTCATCGACACAGCCGAGGAGGCCCAGGACATCCTCGGCCCAGACGGCAACGTCGAGGAGAACATCGCCGTTCAACTCGGGGCGTTGCTCGGCGTTGCGGCTCAGGCCGGTCGGGACAAGCTGACCTTCATCCTCGACGACGCGATAGCCGCATTCGGTTCGTGGCTCGAGCAGCTCATTGCCGAGTCGACCGGTAAGCACGGCAGGGGAATCCTGCCCGTGGTCGGTGAGGATGAGACGTCGCCCGATTCGACGTCGCGGGTCTATGTGGTCCTCGGATCGGCTGACTTCTTGGCCAGACGACGTCGAGAGGGACGTGTCACGCCCGGACCCAGCGTGAACCTGCTGGTCGAGGAACCCCAGGACCTGGGAGCCCAGGTCTTCCTCTGGGAACTTGCCACCGCGGTTGCCGGCATCGTGTTGGGCATCAACCCGTTCGACCAGCCCGATGTCGAATCCGCTAAGAAGGCGGCCAGAGCCAGTCTGGCCTCACCTGGTGACCCGGTGGATGAGACTCGACTCGATGATGCGCTCGAGTTGCTCCGCCCGGGCGATGCCCTGGTACTGGGAGCGTTCGTGGACCCGGCCCTGCAACCCCGGCTCGAAGCTGCCAGAAAGGTGCTCTCGGAACGGGTTCAGCTTCCGACGACCTTGGGAATCGGGCCAAGATTCCTTCATTCGACAGGGCAGCTCCACAAGGGCGGACCGGATCGTCATGTGATGGTCCAGGTTGTCGGGTCAGACGATTTCGACCTGTCCGTTCCGGGTGAGTCATTCACCTTCGGCCAGCTCAAGCACGCTCAGGCCGACGGCGATCTGGCAGCACTGCACGCGGCAGGTAAGCGTGCGGTTCGGGTTTCGGTCAAGGAGCTGTTCGACCTGGCCTGATGCCATTTGGCCAGGGTCCGGCGTGCGCTTACCCGGGCGCTCGGCCGCTCAGCCGACCGGCACTAGCGAAATGCGCACCACGACGTTCGCCGCGGGATCCGCGGTGTTGGTGACCAACTCGACCGTGCGTGCGATCTTGTTCCTGCGATCCTCGGTGGAGGAGATCGCAGTGTTCTCACCGGGATTGAGTTCCCACAGCGGAGATCCGTGAAGGATCAACCGTTCGCCCTCTGTGGGTGAGGGCAGTTCCGAGTCGGACAGGAACCTGCTGACCGATGCCGGCGGGGCACTGAACATCAAGTCGAGTTGCTGACGGTTCGGGTTGGCCGCGCTGCGGAACTCGATCATCTCTGTGGGAAACACAAGCCCTGCCATCTCGGCGATCCCAGCGGCCGTCGCCTCGTGGTCGGGGAGCGTAGCCGTCGGCGGTCGCGAACTGGGCGTCGCCCCGGATCCACCCGACCCGGTTCCGCCAGACTGTGTGCCGTTGGACTCTGCGGAGCCGCCGGTTCCGGTGTCGCCCTGCTCGCGACTTCCCATCACGATGAGCGTGACAGAAAGGCCCAGACCGATCGCCAGAGCGAACGCAATGATCACATTGACCCTGGGGCTGATGCGCTTGGCCATCACACTCCAGTCTCAGGCGGGCTGCCGACTTGGGTCAAAGGAGTCAGGTGGGCTGTTGACTCGGGCCAAAGGGCTCAGGCCGGCGGGCTGGCCTTCCACTCCTCGAGAACTGCCACGTACTCTGCGACCTTGTCGGCAGGTAGGTGCTCGGAGAGTGTCTCCTCGAATCCCTCGGACCATTTGTTGATGTCGAACTCCTCCTCGTCGAGCGTGGTGCGCTCGTGGAGGACGACGTCCATCAGTTCGTTGGCGGTGAGTGAGTCGGACCATGCGGGCATACCGCCGGCAACAGGCTTGGTGATTGCGTCATCGCCATAGGTGGCGAGTCCTGCTGCTTGGAATCCGGCCGAGCCAAGTGCAACCCAAGCAACCTGCGATGCAGGCTTGGTGAAGACCTCGGCTACGCCTTCGTCGCCGACGAGTGGCGGGTTGGCGCCGGAACCCTCACCGCTTCCGCCATGGCAGCCCGAGCAGCCCTTGCCGCTATAGACCTGCGCACCGGCGTCCAGCGGGCCAAGTTCCTTGGCCGTGGGTGGATCGAGAGTCAGCATGTAGACGGGTGCCCACAAGACGATGCCGACCAGAACCGGGATCGCCCAGAAGGGGATCTTCTTTCTGGACTTGGCTGCCTCGACCCATGGTGCGACGGGCTCGGGCGCCTTGACCACAGGGGCGGCCGGTGCTGCGGCGGCCGCTGGGGCCTCCGCCTTAGCAGCCGGCGCAGCAGCGGCCTCTGTTGAGGCTGCTGGTGCAGGGGCGCTGTCTGCTCCGCCGCCACCGATCGCTGATCGGCGGGCTTTGCTTCGTGCGAGAAGATGCTCTGGTATTTCGGTCAACGCTGCCTCCGCGGCGTCAGGCGACGACTATCAGTGTCTGAAGATCGAGGTCAACATTACGCACTGAGTACCTCTTCAGACCAAGCCGAGAGACAAATGCTTTCGGAAGGTCCATCTCAAGATCGCTCACGGCGCGAGTATCGGCCATGGGCAGAGGCTACACACAAGGTGTCCGATGGTTGGATTTCTGGTGCATGTCATCTTGAACCAGCCCAGAATGTGCCTCGCGTGCTCCGACCGTGATAGATACGTCCCAACAGTTCGGGTCGATCTTCTCGATGAAGTACGCCCTCTCGTCTTGTGAGAGCATTCACAAGACGAGATTCGGTTTGCGGTTGCGCCGAAAGCTGATGAGAGACTCAGATGGGTCAGGAACCCGAAGTATGAATGATCTGAATCACAGAACAGACCGGGGCTCGAGCGCCTACCGGCATGACGAAATGCCCTGTCCAGACCTGGCGGCCGTCGGCAACTCCGTTCGACGTCCAGCGCTCTCTAAGATGGGGACCCGGAGGTAGTCGATGGTCGCATTCCTGTCATCCCTGATCGTGATGGCCCTGCTGGTCGCACCGGTGTTCCCGTACGCGAAGAAGCGTCCGGTGGGCACGCCCCTCACCTGGGGCGAGTCGATGGCCGGTGCCGTCTACATCTTCTTCATCCTCTTTTGGATCTATGGCGTCGTCCCGCACCAGTGGCTCACATGGGCTGACGCTGAGCTCGGCTGGCGTCCCGATGTCATCTGGTTCGGGCCCACGGGTTCGATCACCCTCCCCTTCGTCGGCTGGTCATGGTCCACCCCGTGGTTCCCGATCATGATCAACGCCCGTGCCGTGCGAGACATCGTCGCTGTGGTCCTCTACGTCGGCCTCCTGGGTGGCCAGATGTGGATCTGGGCCTGGTGGCAGAACCGTGGCAAGCGCGCAGATTCCGCGAAGGCAGTCGAACCAACATCCACCTATGGCCGTCCGCTGGTGAAGCGGGCCTGAGAGTCAAGGAGGCGTCATGGCAGTAACCGATGCGAATCCGCCAATGCCGGAATTCCGCGAGGACTATGTCCTCGAGGAGGTCAACGCCGACTACCTTGCTCGCGCCGTAAAGCCGAAGCAGTTCATTCACATTGACCAGTCCGAGTGCATCCAGTGCGAGGGCTGTGTCGACATCTGTCCGTGGAAATGCATCTTCATGCTCCGCCCAGAGATCGTCGAAGAGGCGGTCGGGGTGGATCAACCCGGACTCGACCCCACGGACAACGTGGTGTTCCTCATTGACGACGACGTGTGCACTCGTTGCGCACTCTGCGTGGATCGCTGCCCGACGGGCGTGATCATCCTCGGCAAGATTGGTGACCCGGCACCGGCCGGCGATCCGCATCAGAGAACCAGTTCCCATGGCTACGGCTACGGGATGCGCCTCGCCTGATCGAAGCAGTCAAGACGGATTCGACGGACGAGGAAAGAACAAGGTAGGGAGTACCGGTGGCCAAGACGATGCAAGGCTCCAAGGGCCAGAAAATGCAGCAGAAACTGACCGAGGTCTGGGACTCGACCCAGAGCTCCCAAGCGTGGAACTCGATCTTCCGACCGGGTTCGATCTTCCGCAAGGGGTACTCGGACAGCCCGAGGAACCGTTCCTATGTGATCATGAACAGCGTGCTGTATCACCTCCACCCGGTGAAGGTGAAGCGTCACGCGGTCAAGGTCAGCTACACCCTCTGCCTCGGTGGACTCAGCTTCTTCCTCTTCATCGTTCTCACGGTGACCGGCATCTTCTTGATGTTCTTCTACCGGCCAACGGCAGCCCAGGCCTGGGATGACATCTACACACTTCAGACGTCGGTGACCTTCGGACTCCTTGTGCGAAACATGCACAGATGGGGTGCGCACCTGATGGTCATCTCGGTGTTCCTGCACATGGCACGCGTCTTCTACCACGGGGCATACAAGGCCCCGCGTGAATTCAACTGGGTGATCGGCGTGATCCTCCTCACCCTCACGCTTCTCCTCTCCTTCACCGGCTACCTGCTGCCATGGGACCAGCTGGCACTCTGGGCCGTGACGGTGGGTACGAACATGATCGGCTACACCCCGGTCTTCGGTGATCAGGTGCGGTTCGTGCTCCTCGGCGGCGCCGAGATCGGCACCAACACTCTGTTGAGATGGTACGTACTCCACGTCCTGTTCTTCCCGTTCATCACCGTCATCTTCATGGCCATCCACTTCTGGCGTGTCCGTAAGGACGGCGGAATCTCCGGACCGCTGTGATCGTCCGGACCCCATTGATTGACCCGATTGACCGACCCGAGCCACATGATCGACCAAAGAGTGAGTGAGCAAGCATGACTGAGGTTCCAGAGCACCTCCTCAAGCGAGCACAGGCCGCCAAGGACAAGGCCGCAGCCAAGGCAGCGGAGTCCGCTCCTGCCCCAGCAGCCGAAGAGCCGGCAGCTGCCGAGGCGCCCGCGGCGTCCGACAGCCGCATCCCAGCGCATCTGCTCGCCCGGTCCCAGGCCGCTAAGGCAAAGCGTGCAGGTGGCACCGCCGAGGCCGCGCCAGCAGCAGGTGGCACAGCCACAGCGGTCGCCACTGCACCCGCTGGCGGCGCAGTCGTGCCTGCCGGTGGCCCCCCTGTCGGTGGTGGACCCGGTGGACACACCCAGCGTCTGCTGACAGTCGTCAAGGCCGGTTCCATCCAGGACGTCAAGTCCAAGCCCCAAGACAAGGTGCATGTCTGGCCCCACCTCCTGGTCATCGAGTTCGTCGCAGCGCTCGTCTGCACGACCTTCCTGCTCATCTTCTCGTGGGTCGTCAACGCTCCGCTGTTGGAGCTTGCGAACTTCAACCAGACGCCCAACCCCTCGAAGGCCCCTTGGTACTTCCTGGGTCTGCAGGAACTCCTCACGATGTTCCACCCGATGGTCGCTGGTGTGACCATTCCCGGTATGGGCATCTTCATCCTGATCCTCGCTCCATACATGGACAAGAACCCGTCGAACAAGCCCGAGGATCGCAAGTTCGCCTTCTCTCTGATGACCGTGCACCTGATGTTCTGGACGGTTCTCGTCATCATTGGTTCCTTCTTCCGTGGCCCCGGCTTCCTCTTCACGCTTCCCTGGGTGGACGGCGTGTTCTTCGAGCTCTGAGGTGATCTGAGACATGACTGCATTCATCGTTCTCGCAATAGTCGTAGTGATCGCCCTGGCGGTGGTTGCTCTCATCGGCGGTGCTCGTCGCAAGGACGGACTATCCGCCACCGGCGACCTGTCGTCTGAGACACTCAAGCGCGACCGTGCTGCCCGCAAGGTGGCCAGCGCATCGGCCGATCAGCCGACGACCGGTCGTTCACTGGAGAGGAGCGTCGCTGCAGAGCGTCACTCTCCTGCTGTCGCTCCGGTGTCGTCCAAGGCTCCGGCCCCCTGGACCGCTCCCGACGTCGAGAGCTTCGGTGTCACCCGTCGCCAGTTCATGAACCGCTCGATCGTCGGACTCTTCGCCCTCGGTATCAGCGTCTTCGGCGTGGCGATCATCGGTTACCTCTGGCCAACTGGTTCCAGCGGCTTCGGCTCCAAGATCAAGATGGGCAAGGTCTCGGACCTGCTCGCTGAGATCCGTGCCAACAACGGCTTCCTCTACAAGCCAGAGGCTCGTGCGTGGATCACCGCCTACCCCTCTACGGCGCTCCCCAAGGCCGAGACGACCTACTCCCCGCCGGAACTCGCCGGTATGGAGGCAGGGCTCATCGCTCTGTATCAGAAGTGCCCCCACCTGGGCTGCCGCGTGCCTTCGTGCAACAGCTCACAGTGGTTCGAATGCCCCTGCCATGGCTCCACCTATAACCAGGTCGGCGAGAAGAAGGGTGGCCCGGCGCCACGCGGTATGGACCGCTTCGCCATGGAGGTCTCCGGTGGCGAGTTCGTCGTCAACACCGGTGCGGTCATCCAGGGCCCACCGATCGGAACCAACACCACAGGCCAGGAAGCCGAAGGCGCCCACTGCATCGGCGGCTCCACAGGCGGCCACTGACCGGTAACCCGGATCGAAGACCCCGGATCACAAGATTGACCCCGCAAGAAGTGCAAATTCATTCCGTGCAGCCACTGGCTTCACCCGAGGAAGACACACGAGCATTTAGATGATCGTCCTAGCAACGACACAGAGAATCATTGGCTACATAATCTTCGCCGTAGTTGTGGCGGGATTCGTGGTGTGGCTGGTCACCAACCTGCGTGGCGCGCGCGCCGAGGCGGGCTCGGAGATCGAACTGGCGCCAAACCGTCGGCCATATCTGACCGATGATGAACTCGAGACCAAGCAACTGAACCTTGCGCTGTTCTCCGCAGCGGGGCTGCTGGCCATCATCGGTGTGGCCCTGCCGCTCTACTGGCTCGCAGAGCCTGGCCGTCAGGCAGGTGCCAAAGAGATGTACCAGGAGATCTTCGTCGAGCGAGGATTCGAGCTCTACGAGACAGGTGCCCAGTGCGTCGCCTGCCACGGTGGTAACGGTTCGGGCGGTTCCGCCACGTTCATCATCAACGACCAGAACGGTCAGTTCGTCGATCAGGTCTCCTGGATCGCCCCGGCCCTGGACAACGTCCTGTACCGCTACAGCGAGGAGGGCGTTCGCTACGTCCTCAACTATGGACGTCCGGGCACGCCCATGGCGGCCTGGGGTGCTCCCGGTGGTGGTCCGCTGACAACACAGCAGATCGACAACATCATCGATTACCTCTGGACCGTTCAGGTCTCACCGAAGCAACTCCGTTCGACCGCCGATGATTTCATCAAGCAGATCGACGAGGGTCTCTATGACCGGATGCTCAAGGTCCGCAAGTCCAACGAGAAGGTCACTGACGCTCTCAAGGCCAATCGACTCTCCCGTGAGGACGAACTCGCACTTGGCGAGATCCTCTTCAACAACCAGAGCCTCGCCTCGGGTTCATACTCATGTGCACGCTGTCACGTCCCGGGTGCCGCGTTCGGTAAGGCGTACACGTCATTCAGTCGAGTGCCGATGTCCGCCTTTGGTCCCGATCTTGCTGGTGTGGAGAACGAGGCCACCCAACAGCAGCACTTCGATCTGGTCAACACCGGCATGGTCCCCGGCATCGGGTACTTCTCCCGCAAGCAGGGCAACCCGCAGATGCCGGCGTTCGGCACCAACCCCAACGCAGGTCAGGCCGACAAGGGCATTCCCGACAAGGGGCCCGAAGGAATGCTCTCGATCGAACAGCTCTGGGCGGTCGTCCGCTACGAGCGCAATCTCAGTAACGATTCGACGGTGAAGTCAGCGGTCGCAGGCACCGCTGAATCCCCGACGTTCGCCGGTGGGAAGTAAGGGCCAGGAGAACGAATGTCACTTCTTGCAGCAATCGCATTCGACCCGACCATCAGGGGTGTCCTGGTCGTCATCGTCGCCGTAGCTTGTCTCTTCGGCTCGGTCTATCTGATCGTCGCCACCAACACCGGAATCCGTAACGGTCTGCTCATTGCCCTGGCGGCCCTCACGGGGTGGTGCATGTCGCTCGGCATCTTCTGGACGATCTACGGGATCGGCATGGTCGGCCATTCACCTTCGTGGATGACCCTCGAGTTCAACTTCGACCGCAGTTCACCCATGGTCACCGAACAGGTCGCCTCACTGCCGGCAACCTCCAAGCTCCCGGATCCGATCGACTTCCTGCTCGCATACGAGCAGAAGAACCCAGGTACCCGCGAGCGCATTGAGGAGACCGAGGGTCAGGGCTGGGAGCCCGAGTCGCTCACCGAGGCCGTCACCCAGGTCCCCCATCTCAAGGAGCAGCTCGACCCCAAGCTGGGTGGTTGGCGAATCCTTCCAGAGTCGGATTCCCGTCGTGGTGAGGCCGTGGCCTCATCGGACGCGGCCATGGCGGCCAATCAGGTCTTCGGCTCCAACACCACATCGTCGTCCTACACCGTTCATGACGTGTTCTTCTTCGGTGGTAAGGCCCACGCCGAGCCAGAGACGATCCCCGGCTCACGCAACATCTTCCAGAAGGCATGGAATCGCATCGTCACCACGGTCCAGTTGAAGAATCCGACCGAGTACGCGGCCGTCACGCTTCAGAAGAACGTTGCCGTGACCGTTGCTCCGGGCGAGGCCCCGCCTCCTGCTCAGGTCGACCAGCAGGCGAGCATCGTGACGGTGGTCCTTCAGCGCAACTTGGGCAACAAGCGGGTCATCCCGTTCCTGTTCGCTCTCTTCAGCGGAATCCTCTTTGCTGTGTTCTGCTCGATGCTCCACACACGTGACAAGCGTGCGATGGCCACCAGGGCGGACTGGGATCCGAAGGCAGCCTGATGGCCCAGTACCTTCCGTTGTTCATGCTGCTGATCCTCGCGGCGGCCTTCGGTGGGGTGAGCGTCGTCATGTCACGACTCCTCAACCCGCCCAAACCGACCGCTGCCAAGGTCATGCCATATGAATGCGGAATCGTCGACCTAGAGGATCCACCCGAACGATTCCCGGTCAAGTTCTTTCTCGTTGCGATGATCTTCGTGATCTTCGACATCGAGATCATCTTCTATTACCCGTTCACAATGATCTACCGAGAACTTGGTGGATACGGCATCGCCGCGATCGTTATCTTCTCGGCTGCTGTGTTCGAATCCTTCCTCTACCTGATCAGCAATGGCGTTCTCGACTGGGGTCCAGCCCGTCACGTTCGTAAGTCCAACCTGGCTCTGAGCCGCGATCGCACGGTCGAGACGACCATTCGCCGTGTTGGCACCGAGGGTCGTGCCGACGGTCTGTCTCACATCGGAGATGCCGAGAAGGTTGTGGCCTGATGATCGGGATGGCGCAACGATGAGCAACATCGAGACCTTCAGAAACGACGGTATTCGTGGTCTGGAGCACAACTTCCTGACCGGTCAGATCGAGGAGATCGTCAAGTGGGCCCGCGCGCGCAGCTCATGGCCCGCCACATTCGGACTCGCCTGTTGTGCCATCGAGATGATGGGCACGGGCGGGCCTCACTTCGACATGGCCCGCTTCGGTATGGAGGTCTTCCGTGCCTCCCCACGTCAGGCCGACGTCATGATCGTCGCCGGGCGTGTATCCCAGAAGATGGCTCCCATCCTCCGTCAGATCCACGACCAGATGATGGAACCCAAGTGGGTCATCTCGATGGGCGTGTGCGCCTCGTCAGGTGGGATGTTCAACAACTACGCGATCGTCCAGGGCGTCGACCAGATCGTTCCCGTCGATGTATATGCGCCCGGCTGTCCCCCAGGCCCCGAGACCCTGCTTGACGCGATCGTCACCCTGCACGAATCCATCCAGAGCGGTGAACTCATGCGACGTCGTGAGGCCACCGGTGCTGGTGCGCAGATCCACCTCGACTCGAGCGAGGCCGCCACTCCGCTAACCATCGGAAGACGCTGATGGCAGACGACGAAGTGACAACCGCCGACGAATCAGACGACGAAGCTGCGCCAGAAGAAGCATCGCCCGAGGAAGCAGCGCCCGAGGCGGCTGTGGCTGAGGAGCCCGAAGTGGCTGAGGAGCCAGAGCCCGCTCCGGCACCGCCAGAGGTCGAGAAGCTGCACGGCGTTCCCGTGTCGTACTCGCGTGGCCAGACGGTTCTGCACCCCTCGCGCGAGGAGTATGCGGATCTCGTCGGCACACTCCGCGACCAGGGCTATTGGATGTGCATAGATCTGTGTGGCGTCGACTATCTGACGGCCAACGCCCAGCGCACGCTGCCCGCAACGGTGAGTCCCGAGCGTTTCGAGGTGGTCGTCGGTCTACTCAACATGACCGAACGGAGCCGGCTGCGTATCAGGGTCCAGGTGCCAGCCGCCGACCCGACGGTGCCGACCATCTCGAAGATCCACCCCGGTGCCGAGAATCCCGAACGAGAGGCCTATGACCTCTTCGGAATCCGCTTCGATGGTCACCCCGACCTGACAAGAATCCTCATGCCCGATGACTGGGAAGGGCATCCGCTCCGCAAGGACTATTCGGTCGGGTCCATCCCGGTCCAGTTCAAGGAAGCGCCCACCGTCCGATGATTCCTCGCTCCACAGTTCGATCTGATGAGCGTTCGTCGAAGAAGTTCATATGACAGCTACTGACATATCAGTCCTCAACTCTGCCCTTGAGCGTCTCAATGCAGACGAATCGGTCCTGCGCCTCTCAGAGACCGAGGCCGAGGCGCGTTCGGGATACCAGCCGACAGCTGACGATTCAGAACCAGAACGCATGATCATGAACATGGGTCCTCAGCACCCATCGACGCACGGGGTTCTGCGACTCGTTCTCGAACTCGAGGGCGAGACGATCCGTCGTTCCAAGCCCGTCATCGGTTACCTGCACACCGGCATGGAGAAGACGGGCGAGAACCTGACCTACCTGCAGGGTCCGACGAATGTCACCCGTATGGACTATGTCAGTCCGCTCTTCACCGAACTCGCGTTCTCGATGGCGACCGAGGCGCTCCTCGGTATCGAGGTTCCCGAGCGTGGTCAGTGGATCCGGATGCTCATGACCGAGGTCAACCGCATCAGCTCCCACCTGCTCTTCCTCGCCACCAACGGCATGGACCTGGGCGCGGTGGGCATGATGATCTACGGCTGGCGCGAGCGCGAGGAGACCCTCCGGTTCTTAGAGGCCGTCACCGGACTGCGGATGAACCACAACTACATCCGTCCCGGAGGAGTTGCAGCAGACCTGCCCGGCGGCTGGGAGGACGAACTCACCGCTCTCATCGACGTCATCCCAGGCCGTCTCGAAGAATTCGACCTGCTCATGACCGGCCAGCCGATCTGGCGAGGCCGCCTGCAGGGTGTCGGAGTGATCACCGCTGAAGAGGCGATCTCGCTCGGCACCACGGGCCCGATCCTGCGTTCCACCGGTTTCGCCTGGGACCTGCGCCGCGAGCAGCCCTACCTCTATTACGACCAGATGGACTTCGACGTCATCGTCGGAACCTTCGGCGACTGCTACGACCGCTATGCGATCCGTCTGCAGGAGATCCGCGAGTCCATCCGCATCATCCGCCAGATCATGGAGCGGATGCCCGAGGGTGACTACAAGGTCCAGGACAAGAAGGTCACCCCACCACCGAGGGCACGCATCGACGAGTCGATGGAAGCCCTCATCCACCATTTCAAGATCTACACCGAGGGCTACAAGGTGCCCGAGGGTGAGGTTTATGTTGCCGTCGAGAGCCCCCGTGGCGAGCTCGGCTGCTACATGGTCTCCGACGGCGAGGGTAAGCCGTACCGGATGCATATCCGTGAACCAAGTTTTGTGAACCTCCAAACCCTCCCTCACCTGATGAAGGACTCGTTCCTGGCCGACACGGTCGCCATTATCTCCTCGGTCGATCCGATCATGGGAGGCGTTGACAGATGAGCCGGCTCACCCCAGAGAACGTCGAACTCGCAAAGCAGATCATCCGCCGCTATCCGCGGCCCAAGTCCGCGCTGATTCCGCTGTGCCACCTGGCCCAGGAACAGGACGGCCACCTTGCTGACGACGCGATGGTCCACATCGGTGAACTCGTCGGAGTCACCTCGGCCGAGGTGCTCGGCACCGCCAGCTTCTACGAGATGTTCAAGCGCCACGAGGTTGGCAAGTACTGCGTGAACATCTGCACCAACATCTCTTGTCAGCTCATGGGCGGCGAGGAGCTTCTCGAACACGCCGAGCAGACCCTGGGTATCCGATCTGGCAGCACCACCAACGACGGCCTGTTCACCCTCGAGGACGTCGAATGCATCGCAGCGTGCACCGAGGCGCCCGCCCTGCAGGTCAACTACCGCTACTTCCACCGGATCAGCAACGACGACTTCGATCAGATGATCGACGAGTTGCGCAGTGGCCGGCTCGATGACGTCGTTCCGCCCCACGGTGTGCTCGCCAAGGTCCGTCAGGATCTCGCCGAAGAGCAGATCGCGAACATCACCCCGCCGGAGACCCAGGTGATGCCCCGCTGGATCGCTGACGAGGCCGCCAAGAACGACCCAGCCGCGAGCGAAGGGGGTCAGGCGTGATCGGTGCGACTACACCCGCTCCCACACTCATCGACGGCGTTCCGGCAGTTGTGTCCTCACGCTTCGGTGTCGAGGGCGGTCACACGATCGACGGCTACCGCAGCACCGGCAGCTACAAAGGCTACGAGGCGATCCGCAAGGCGCTGGACATGGGCCCCTCCGCGGTAGCAGCAACGGTCAAGGACGCAACCGTTCTCGGTCGTGGTGGCGCCGGATTCCCAGCCGGTATCAAGTGGGGGTTCACCCCGGCCGGAGTGTGGCCCCGCTACATCGTCGTCAACGGTGACGAATCAGAACCCGGTACATACAAGGATCGTGTTCTCATGGAGCGCGATCCTCACCAGATCATCGAGGGATGTCTGATCGCCGCCTATGCGATCGGTGCGGCCCAGGTGTTCCTCTATGTGCGTGGCGAAATGGCCCACGCCCAGGAGCGCATCGCAGCGGCGCTCAACGAGGCCTATGCCGCTGGCCTCGTCGGCCGGAACATCCTCGGCACGAACTTCAGCGTCGACATCGTCCTGCACTGGGGAGCGGGTGCATACATCGTCGGTGAGGAAACGGCCCTGATCGAGTCGCTCGAGGGCAACCGTGGAATGCCACGACTCAAGCCCCCGTTCTTCCCGGCTGCCAAGGGCCTGTATCTGAAGCCGACGGTCGTCAACAACATCGAGACTCTCTCCAACCTGCCGTGGCTCTTCAACAATTCCGTTGACGCATATCGGGCTATTGGCACCGACGCGTCACCCGGTACTCGTCTCGTTGCGGTCTCAGGTCACGTCAACAACCCGGGCGTCTTTGAGATCCCCCAGGGTACGACCACGTTCCGGGAACTCTTCGAATCGCCGATCTACGGCAACGGCATCCGCACCGGTCATCAGCTCAAGATGTTCATCCCCGGTGGCGGTTCGGCCCCCTGGTTCTTCCCCGAGCACGTGGATCTTCCCCTCGAGGGTCGCGTCATCGGTGGTGAGGGATCGATGCTCGGATCGGGTGCGATCGTCGTCATGGATGAGACCACCGATGCCGTGCGTGCAGCGCTGCGTCTCGCCCGATTCTTCGCACGGGAATCATGTGGCAAGTGCACGCCGTGTCGTGAGGGTACGACCTGGCAGGAGAAGATCCTTCAGCGCATCCTCGATGGCCACGGCCGGCCGAGTGACATCGACCTGCTGTTAGACGTCGGAGACAACATCTCACCCGGTCCGTACCCGGTGGCGTCTGATGCGGCGAAGGGTCTCGACGCCATTCCCTACCCCCCGAAGCAGACCACTATCTGTCCGCTCGGGCCGTCCTCGGTTGCACCGATCACCTCGGCGATCCGTCGTTTCCGCGACGAGTTCGACGCCAAGATCGTCAAGCGAAACCTGATTCCCGTGTCAGTCGAGTCCTTCGAGGACGCCCCGACGCTCGCGGAGTCGACAGACCATGGAGCAGACACCCATGTCTGAGAAGCCGCTACCCACAGTCGTCACAGAACCGGTCAACATCACCGTCGACGGTGAGGAGATAACCGTCCAGAACGGTGAACTGCTCATCGAGGCGTGCCACCGAAACGGCACCTACATTCCCCGGTTCTGTTATCACCCGCGCATGAACCCCGTCGGCATGTGCCGCATGTGTCTCGTCGAGATCGACACAGGACGGGGCCCTGCACTCCAGCCGAGTTGCATGATCGAGGTCACCCCCGGGATGGTCGTCGATACAAAGAGCGACCTGGTCTCCAAGGTCCAAGACGGTGTCATCGAGTACCTGCTCGCCAACCACCCGCTCGACTGCCCGGTCTGTGACAAGGGCGGCGAGTGCCCGCTGCAGGACCAGGCCTATTCGCACGGTCCGGGTGAGTCCCGCTGGGTCGAGGAGAAGCGTCATTACGCGAAACCGATCCCGATCTCGGAGACCGTCTATCTCGACCGCGAGCGCTGCATCCTCTGTGACCGCTGCACCCGTTTCGCCAAAGAGGTAGCCGGTGACCCGCTGATCCATTTCATCGATCGCGGCGCCAACACACAGGTCAACACCTTCCCCGACGAGCCCTTCGCCTCATACTTCTCGGGCAACACGGTTCAGATCTGCCCGGTGGGCGCGCTCACCGCCAAGCCGTACCGGTTCAAGGCCCGACCGTGGGACCTGCAGACCGTCGAATCGACCTGCACAGGTTGTTCGGTCGGTTGCCGCATCGAGATCGACTCGAGCCGCAACCATGTGTTGCGCTACAACGGCGTCGATTCGGATCCGGTCAACTGGTCCTGGCTCTGTGACAAGGGTCGATTCGGTTTCGAGTCCCTGGAGGCGGCGGATCGGCTGCGTGAACCACTCGTGCGCTCCGGGGAGACCCTCGAACCAGCTTCGTGGGCGGCGGCGTTGGCCACAGCTGCGGAAGCGATCAACGCGGCGTCCCCCGGCTCGATCGGTGTGATCGGTGGCTCCCGGTTGACCAACGAGTCAGCGTATGCGTGGGCGAAGCTCGCCAAGGGCGTCATCGGAACCGACAACGTGGATGCTCAACTCGGCGACGGCCTTCCAGCCGATGTCGTGTTCGGCCTGCCTCAGGCGACCATCGACGAGGTCTGCAAACCCGGCGGAACCATCCTCTACCTAGGGCCCGACCCCAAGGAGGAACTGCCTGTCCTGTACCTGCGTCTCAAGCACGCAGTCGACGAGGACGGAGCGAGGATCATCGAGCTCGCGCCGGCCGGCACGGGCCTGACCCGCCACTCCGCTGTGTCGCTCAACTACCGCCCGGGCGAACTGGGTCAACTTGTCGACTCGCTCGTCTCCGGGTCCAACTCGACCGGCGAGAACGCAGCGCTGTCCACAGCGGCAAAGTTGATCGCCGCAGCGGGCGACTCACTCACAGTGGTCATCGGTAGGGCCAACCTCGCCGAGAATGCCCAGAGTGTAGTTGCAGCCGCAACTGCTATCCGTGACGCTGTTCCCGGCGTCAAGTTCCTGGTCGCCCTGCGCCGCGGAAACGTCCGTGGTGCGCTCGAAGCGGGCCTCGCTCCGGGTTACCTGCCCGGACGTGTGTCGCTCACCGGCGGACAGGACGATCAGGTCGCCGCATTCAAGTCGCTGTGGGGCAACGTTCCCGCCAAGCAGGGCCTCGACACCAAGGGGATTCTCTGGGCTGCGGCCGAGGGCAAACTCGACGTGCTCATCCTCCTCGGTGCGGATCCGCTCTCGGACTTCCCAGACCGTTCACTCGCACGTCGCGGTGTCGCCGGTGCCCGCACGGTCATAGCCATCGACCGGTTCCCGACCGCGTCGGTCGTCCAGGCCGATGTCGTTCTCCCAGCCGCTGGGCACTCCGAGGAACAGGGCACGACAACCAACCTCGAGGGTCGGGTCACCGTGCTGAACCAGAAGGTGACCCCTCCTGGCACCGCTCGTCCCGACTGGATGATCGCAGCCGAACTCGCCTGGAAGCTCGGTGGTGACCTGGGTGTGGACACCGAGTCCTCCGAACTGTGGGCAGAACTCGTGGCAAGCACCGAGACCTTTGCCGGCGCTGGAGTCGACGCACTCGCAGACACAGCGAACGCCGATGGAATCGTGATCACCGCAGAGCCGCGACCACTCGCGACCGTCGAGGCGCCACATGTCTCTCCGACTAGCGCGTACTCGCTGCGTCTGGTCGTCAACCGCAAGCTCTACGACGCCGGAGCTTCGATATCTCGTTGCGATTCGTCTTCCGCCCTGGCACCAGCGCAGGCTCTGCGACTCTCACCAGCCGACGCGAGTCCCTTGGGGCTCAAGGATCTGGACCGGGTGTCGGTCACCTCGCCCAATGGTTCGCTGTCGGCTCGGGTTGCTTTGGATTCGTCGGTTCCCAAGGGGACCGCGGTATTGGTCCACAACCTCGCCGAGGCCGACCCGGGAGCGCTTGTGGCCTCCGATGACGCCGTGTGTGAGATCCGAGTGGAGGTCGGCTGATGTCTGTTGCCCGCCTAGTCGATAGCGTCGGGCCTCTGGCCGCTGCTGTCGGTGGCGATCCGCTTCTCTCGGGTGAGGTCGACCTGACGGTTGTTCTCATCGTCCTGTTGAAGGTGCTCGTCATCTTCGTCGGCATTCTCGTCGGGGTAATCCTGATGGTCTGGTTCGAGCGCAAGCTCATCTCGGACATGCAGAACCGCATCGGCCCCAACCGTGCCGGTCCTTTCGGTCTTCTTCAGACCGTTGCCGACGGAATGAAGCTGATCTTCAAGGAGGACCTGATCCCCGAGAAGTCCGATCGCTTCGTGTTCGCCCTTGCACCGTTCCTGTCGCTGGTCCCGGCGTTCCTGACCTTTGCGATCGTTCCGCTCGCCGGGAACTTCAACGACGATCTGGGCGGTACGGTCGAGATCCTCGGCCACAAGACGTTCATGCAACTCGCCGATCCGCAGGTCGGAATCCTGTGGTTCCTGGTGATGTCCTCAATCGCGATCTACGGCGTCATGCTCGCCGGCTGGGCATCGGGATCGAAGTATCCACTGCTCGGCTCGGTGCGTGCGACCGCCCAGATGATCTCCTATGAGGCGGCGCTCGGTCTGTCGCTCGCAACCGTGTTGCTGCTGTCCGGCACTCTTTCCACCAACGGCATCGTTCGAGCCCAGTCCGGGTGGGAGTGGAACATCTGGATGACCGGAATCGTTCCGTTCGTGATCTTCGTGATCGCCGCAACCGCGGAGCTCAACCGACCGCCGTTCGACCTGGTCGAGGCCGAACAGGAACTCGTCGGCGGTTTCCAGACCGAGTACTCGTCATTCCGCTTCGCGATGTTCTATCTGGCCGAATTCCTCAACACGGTCACCATGTCGGCAATCATCGTCACGCTGTTCTTCGGTGGACCGGCCGGACCGACCTTCGGTCTGACCAACTGGGTGGGCGTCTATGTCCTTCCCTTCGTCTGGTTCTTCGCCAAGATGTTCGTCTTCCTGTGCATGTTCGTCGCCTTCCGGGCGACCCTGCCCCGATTCCGTTACGACCAGGTCATGGACCTTGGATGGAAGGTGCTCATTCCCCTTGCGTTGGCATGGTTCCTGGTGCTCGCCGGGGTTCGTGTGGCGGCCGATCAGGGTTGGAACGCACTGGCGGTCATTGGAGCGGGCTGCGCTGGGATCATGGCCGGCGGCGGGCTACTGCTGTTGGCGCTCAAGTCATCACAGGCCAAACGGCTCGCGGCTGATTCGGCTGCAGCGGAACGGTCTGCGCTCAAGCAAACCGGAGGTGTGCGCTGATGGGCTACCTCGACGGATTCGGCGTAATCGTAAAGAAATGGTTCGGAGTCAACACGGACTCCGGAGCCAGGGTCACCCTCCAGTACCCCGAGGAGGTTCGCCCCAAGCCCGAACGATTCCACGGTCGTCACGTCCTCAACCGTTACGAGGACGGAATGGAGAAATGCATCGGCTGCGAACTCTGCGCCGGTGTGTGTCCAGCCAAGTGCATCTATGTGCGTGGAGCGGACAACGATCCAGATGACCCCACCTCTCCGGGTGAGCGCTTCGGTTACGTCTACGAGATCAACTATCTGCGCTGCATCCACTGCGACCTCTGCGTCGAGGCCTGCCCGACCGAGGCGATCACCGAGACGAAGCTCTTCGAGTTCTCCTTTACCAACCGTGACGATGCGATCTACACCAAGGACGAACTCCTCGTCGGTGATGACGGTCGACCCCGCCAACTCCCGTGGGAGAACTGGGAGGGCGGGTTCGATCCCGCCCGTGACACCTCCGGTTGGATGCGTGCCACCGCCCCTCAGGGCGACGCCAACTTCAAGGGCCTGGTCGCATGGGCCGGTGAACTCGGTTACGGCGTTCGTCCTCCCGAGCGTGCACTGGTGCTCGAGGAGACCGGACCGGTCCCGTCGGTGGCACATGGCCACCATGACGATCACGATGACCACATCGCCGAGACCCCCGATGTTGACGCTGGCGCTGACGCAGTCGAGGCGCAG
The DNA here is from genome assembly GCA_963169245.1 of Actinomycetota bacterium. GTDB lineage: Bacteria > Actinomycetota > Acidimicrobiia > Acidimicrobiales > Microtrichaceae > JAGQSZ01. The sequence continues at coordinate 5,495 of CAUJEC010000077.1, read as the reverse complement.
ACCATCGACGTGCCGACTCTCGAACACGCCATGCGTTTCGATGTCGGTGATGTCACCGCTACGGCCGCTGAGACCTACGAAGCTGCTGGTGACCTAGATGCAGCGTCGCTGATCGGTCAGGAGGATCTGCCGGCGACGGCCGCCAAGTTCGAGGTCAGTGACAAACTCGGTACTGCACCGGTCGCCGGACGCAGCGAGTCTGATCTTCCACCGATAGCGGCTGACGACGACTCGACCTTCGACTCAGCAGCACGGTTCAATGACCCCACTGGAGGAGTCGAGACCACAGACGCGGATACTTCGGGCACTGACCCAGTTGCGGGGGCTGAGCCGGCATGGTTCTCACCAGATGATGTCGAGGGTGCTACTGATGCCCCGTACGCGGGTGCAGCCGAGTTCAATGCACCTGTCGTCGAGGATGAGACGACAAAACGCTCCCGTCGACGTCGTGGCAGAGCGGACTCTGACCCAGCAACTGCTGCGGCCGCCGGCTCGGCGCTCGGTGATGATCTGCTCGGTCCCGACGATGACGATCTGACCCTGCGGTCGAAGTCCGCATTTGGTGATCGGGCAACCGATGAAGAACTCGCCCAGGTGGTCCAGGACCTTGACGCATCATTTGGCGACGAAGGTTCTGGCGGCGGTTCTGACGATGGCGCCGACGATGGCGGTGGTTCTCAGGCAAGCTCGACCGAAGCCCAACCCGAGGCCACCGCGGAGGCCGCCGCAGAGTCCGCTTTGGGGTCTGATGTATCATCGTCGGCACCAGCTGTTGTACCAACAGTCGACCCAGTAACCGACGCGCCCGATGGTGGCGCATCCGATGGTGGCGCATCCGACAGCGATGGCCCGACAGAGCCTGAAGCGCCAGTTCATCACGCAGGGCACTTTGATGCACCCGAGGTCGACGAGCCTGAGCCGAAGAAGAAAAGGCGGTTCCGCCGATGAGAGTCGAGATGCTGACTTTCCTACTCAGCGCAATCATCTGCCTGGGTGGAGCGCTGGGGGTCGTGTTGTTGCGCAACACGGTTCACAACGCACTGAGCCTTATCGCCACTCTGTTCGGCATAGCGGTGCTGTTCATGAGCCTTGGCGCATATTTCCTGGCAGCGGTCCAGGTCATCGTCTATGCAGGCGCGATCGTCGTGTTGTTCCTCTTCGTCATCATGCTCCTCGGAGTCGACAAGGTGGATCACATAGAACGAGAGGTCTTCAAGGGTGAACGCTTCGCGGCAGTAGCTGTGGGTGTCGCAATTCTCGGACTCAGCGTGACAGCGCTGCTTTCGGTTGGCGCCTCCGCCACTGGTCAGGCCTCCGCCAACCGTGCACTCGACCCAACGGCTCCCGATATCAACGGGCTCGCACAGGCGATCTTCACCGATCATGTCTTCGCCTTCGAGATCACGTCGGTCCTGTTGACCATTGCAGTTGTCGGCGCCATCGTCCTCGCCAAGCGTGGGGGAGCGGTCATCGACCTCGAAGAGTTCCCCGACGGTCCCGCTGTGATCGACGAGCCCGAGCCAGAGCCAGAGATGGAACAGTCAGGAGCTGAGCTCGACGCCACGGCCGATGATGACGCCACGGTTGAGGCCAGCGACGACTCCACAGAAGCAGAGGTGGGTAGCTGATGCTGGAACTCACCGAAACCTGGTATCTGGTTCTTGCTTCGCTGATCTTCACGATCGGTGCTGTTGGACTGCTCGTCCGGCGTAATCCGCTGGTCATGTTCATGTGCGTCGAGTTGATGCTGAACGCAACAACTCTGACCTTCGTCACGTTCTCCAAGGCCCTCAACGATGTGGGTGGACAGGCGAGCGTGTTCTTCGTACTCGTGGTGGCAGCGGCCGAGGTCGTCGTCGGACTGGGGATCATCGTTGCGATCCTCCGCCGTCAGGACAACGCCGATGCCGATGACCTATCTCTGATGAGGGGCTGAGCTGATGGAACTTATCTGGCTCATACCTGCGTTCCCGGTAGTCGGTTTCGTAGTTCTCGTACTGTTCGGTCGCCTGCTCGGAAAGCCGGCTGCAGGCTGGTTCGCGTCCGCAATGGTTGCGGGCAGTTTCGCGACGACACTTGTCGTGTTCCTGGATCTGCTCTCGACCCAGTCGGCACAGCGAGTCTTCGAACAGAAGCTCTACACCTGGATGCCGGCCGGCAGCTTTACTGCCACATTCGGTCTGATGGCAGATCCGCTCTCCATCATGATGTGCCTGTTCGTCACGGGAATCGCGACGCTTATCCACATTTACTCGATCGGCTACATGCGCGACGATGAGAACTTCTCGAAGTTCTTCATCTACCTGAACCTCTTCGTCGCATCGATGCTCCTCCTGGTGCTCGGCAACAACCTCCTGCTGACCTTCCTCGGCTGGGAGGGCGTGGGACTCTGCTCGTTCCTGCTCATCGGCTTCTGGCACACCGACCTGGCCAACTCCTCGGCCGCCAAGAAGGCGTTCGTTGCGAACCGCATCGGCGACTTCGGCTTCATGGTCGGCATCTTCCTGGTATGGGTGACTGTCGGATCGATCAATTACGCCGACATCCGGGCTTACGCACCGAATCTGGCTGCGGGCACTGCCACCGCAATGGCGCTGTTGTTCTTCCTGGGTGCGACCGGCAAGTCGGCCCAGCTTCCGCTCTACACCTGGCTTCCCGACGCCATGGCCGGCCCGACACCGGTCTCTGCGCTTATGCATGCAGCAACCATGGTCACCGCTGGTGTCTACCTGATGGTGCGTCTCAACCCGATCCTGCATGAAGCCGGTTGGGCCAACGATGTCATCGCCTGGGTCGGAGTGGCGACTGCACTTGTGGCTGCAACGATCGCTGTGGCCCAGAACGACATCAAGAAGGTTCTTGCCTATTCGACGGTGTCCCAACTCGGTTACATGTTCCTCGCTGTCGGAACGCACAACTATGTCGCAGCCATGTTCCACATGGTCACCCACGCGTTCTTCAAGGCGCTGTTGTTCCTTGGTTCCGGATCGGTGATCGTCGGTATGGCTCACGAACAGGACATGCGTCGATACGGCAACCTGCGCAAGTACATGCCGATCACCGCTGGCACGTTCATCATCGGATGGTTGGCCATTGCTGGTGTGCCACCGTTGTCGGGGTTCTGGTCCAAAGACGAGATTCTCGCCGGTGCCTTCAACGCTGGGCCCGCCGGTCCAGTACTGTGGCTGCTTGGACTCATCACGGCGCTGCTCACAGCCTTCTACATGACCCGTCAGGTCATCATGACCTTCTACGGCGATGAGAAATGGCGCGAGGACGCTCACGCTGAGGCACACGCCGGAGCCGACGAAGCCGCTGAGGCTGGCGATGAGGCGACTGGCGCTCCGGTCGCGACTGCAGTCGCAGCAGTTGATCACGCGCACGACGATCACCATGGCCTCACCCCGGACCACGAACCGGTCGAGTCGCCATGGACGATGACTTTCCCTCTGGTAGTTCTCGCCGGGTTCTCGATCGTCGCAGGGGTATTGAACCTGCCCTTCAGCGACAAGCTCGAACGCCTCGGCAACTGGCTTCACCCGGTCATCATCGGCGAGCACCACATGCCCAATGCTCCGGTCCTCTTCGGGCTCGCGTCAGGCGCCATCACGACGTCTATCGTCGGCATCCTGATCGGATATGCCGTCTATGAGAAGCGTAAGGCTGACCCATCCAAGATCGAGCTGTCGGTGCTCGCCCGTGGCTGGTTCATCGACGAGAGCTACTCGAAGTTCATGGGTGGACCCGGTAGAGCCTTCTATCAGGGCGTCGCCGACTTCGACTCCAAGATCGTCGACGGGGTCGTCAATGGCGTCGGCAAGGGATCGCTTGGCATCGGCCGACTGATCCGACCTGCTCAGAGCGGGATCATTCGGACCTACGCGCTCGGCTTCGGCGTCGGCGCAGTCCTGTTGTTGGTATTCGTCGTCACGAGGATGAGCCTGTGATCAGTACCCTCCTCGCCAGCACCGCTGGCGCCGCGCTCACTTTCCCGATGCTCCCGGCGATCATTCTGGTTCCGCTCATCGGTGGTGCCCTGATCCTCGCTGTGCCATCGCGGCGCGGCGACGTCTTCAAGAACATCGCGCTTGTCACCTCGCTGCTCTCCTCGGTTCTGGTCGTCTACCTGCTTTTGCAGTTCGACCGTCACGAAGCGGGTTACCAGTTCGTGGTGCGCCACAACTGGATCAGCGATCTGGGTATCTCGTTCCACATGGGCGTCGATGGCATCTCCATCTGGATGCTTGTGCTCAACGCGATCATCTTCCCGATAGCGGTGATGTGCGCCCGCATCGACGAGAACCCCAAGGCCTACTACGGCTGGATCATGATCCTCATGGCCGCATCGATGGGTGTGTTCGTGGCTCTCGATCTGGTGTTGTTCTTCGCCTTCTTCGAACTCGTCCTCGTGCCGATGTACTTCCTGATCGGTGCGTGGGGTCACGGGGATCGTCTCTATGCAGCAAATAAGTTCTTTATCTTCACGATGTTCGGCTCGGCGTTCATGCTCGTTGCTCTTGTGGCGACAGCAGTGCTCAATGCTCGTGGCGCTGGCGGGCCCATCACATTCGACATTGTCGAGATCACAAAGAACCAGGCTCTGTCGGTGGGCGCGGCACGATGGGTCTTCGCCGGTTTCGCCATAGCGTTTGCCGTCAAGGTCCCGTTGTTCCCGGTTCACACCTGGCTCCCCGATGCACACACAAACGCTCCGACCGCCGGGTCGGTCGTGCTCGCTGCTGTGCTGTTGAAGTTCGGCACCTACGGATTCATACGCTTTGGACTGCAGATGTTCCCCGAGGCCGCTCACTGGGCGGCACCGGTCATGTTGACCCTCGGGGTGATCGGCGTCCTCTACGGGGCGATTTGCGCCACGATGCAAAAGGACCTCAAACGCCTGATCGCCTATACCTCGATCGCGCACCTCGGTTTCGTGATCCTGGGCGTCTTCTCGCTCACAGAACAGGGTCTTGACGGGGCGCTGCTGGTGATGTTCAACCACGGCATCTCGACAGGTGCACTGTTCATCCTGGTTGGATGGATCTATGAGCGTCGCCACACACGGATGATCGACGAACTCGGAGGTATCCAGAAGGTCGCCCCGATCTTCGCCGGCGTGTTCACCCTGGTGATGTTCTCGAGCATCGGGCTGCCCGGCCTCAACGGGTTCCCGGGCGAGTTCCTGACCATGCTCGGAGCATTCAACACGGCCCGCTGGTGGGCGATCATGGCGGCGATAGGTGTGATCCTCGCAGCGCTGTATCTGCTGTGGGCGTATCAGCGTGTGTTCCACGGTCCCGCTGAGGGAGAGAACTCCAAGTTCCATGAGCTCCGGTTCTCCGAGGGACTCGTGATCGGACCGCTGTTGGTGTTGATCATCTTCGTGGGCCTGTATCCCAAGTTGTTGATCGACCGTATGGAACCGTCGGTCAAGGCGCTCGTCGCCCACGTCGAGGACCACGCACCCGGGTTCAATCCCAAGAACGTCGAGTTCC
>CAUJEC010000076.1 GCA_963169245.1 Actinomycetota bacterium | reverse complement strand
AGACTATGTAGCCAACACACATCAGGACTCCTGGAATGAACCAGAGAATCGCCCCGAGGATCCCGAGTTTGGGAGCGTTAGAGTCCTTGACGGCCATGTGACCAAAGGGCCACATACTGAACTGGGCAAGCTTCAAGCACTACAACCCAAAGGGCAATCCCACGATTGTGACAGTGAGTAGTAACGCCCAGAACAGCCAGCCGACCGCCAACCAGAAACCGGCGAGCACGAACCACAGAATGTTCCCGATCAGTTTCATTAGAGTCTCCCCTCCCTCGACCTTCAGTTCGCCGACCATCTGGACACATTCAAGGTTGTCCGGACTTGCCATCGAGCGACGGGATGCTGTGGCCATGGTTTCGGCAACCGCATGCAACCGGGCTGATCTGGTCGTTCAAAACCTCTTGTTCACAACGCAACCATCGGAAAGTATGACTTTCCCGGAAAGGGCAATCGCGACGCGAGGTATTTGCCAGAACTCACATCTCGAACAGTTTCCGGTTCTCCTCAGCCTCGGCTATCAGTGCTTCGGCGTCAGCCAAGAGGAGAAATCCGGCATCGACCTGTGCATGAGCAGACTCCCTGAACGCAGCCACATATGCTTCGCCAGAGCCATGAACCCGGGCCAGTGTCTCGGCACTCAACTGCCGAGTGGACCCAAACAGGGCGCACACGTCGCCGTCCACTCCCGCTGGATCCACACCTCCCCTGTCTCCAGTGGGAATGAACACCGGCACGTCGGTCAGCGGGTTTCGGACACCGCCGATCGCCATGCCCAGGTCGTTCCGGGCGATCAATGGGTCGACGTCGTGACCTTCGGCCTCGACCATCTGTATCCGCGGCGCGACCGGAGGTGGATCTCCCCCAGCGACCCAGTCGACCAGGTGGTGGAACGCCGCCGAGAGGACCTCCTTGTGGGGGCCGGTGTTGATCGCACCACAGCCCAACAGGTCACCAAGCATCGCGTCGCGGTGCCCACCGACAATCGTCCGCAATAGTTGGACGTCCGCATGAGCAGTTCCGGCGACCTCCCAAGTGCGCAGATGATCGGTGTCGGGCTGACGCACAAGTGCGTAGCGCAGGGCTGTCAGGTCAGTCTCGGTGATGAAGATCAGGACCGGAACGTCGATATCGTCCCTGATCAGGGTGGCCGACGGGACCTCTCCCCCGACGCCGTGGAAGCCGGCCTCCACTCGGACTCGGGCGTAGTCGCCGTCGACCGGGGCGGCGATCACGGATCTGCTGTGAACCAGAAAGCCGTCGAAAACCGGGTCTATGGGATGGATGGCGTTGATGAAGGTCGCGACGAACGCAGCCGACTGTGACTCACCCGCTGCAATGATTCGCTCGGGAACCAGGTCACCCAGGATCCGTTCGGGGTTCTCTGCGAGCAGGTGGCCGATCTTGGCGAACATGTCGAAGGAGTAGGCATCACCCGGATGCGTGAGCGACCCGTAGCGGGCCGGGTCGGTGTTCTTCAGTCCCCCGGTATCGGTGCTGACACCGGCATCGGCGACCACGTCGTCGTCGACGTCGACATCAAGAACCGTGGCACCTCCTTCGACTCCCTGCCGCTGGGCGCTCACACCGACATATGCGTGTCCCTCTCGTCCGACCTCATCGACGAGATAGGTCCATTCCGGTGACGCCTCGATGACCGTCACGTTGAACCACTCGACGATGACCGTTCCGCTGAAATCAGCAACGTCCGTTGGACGTCGGACGATCAGCCGCGTGCGAAACGGGGCTTCGCCGTCGGCTCCGACGGTCCAGTGGCCATCATCAGGCTCAGCGGCCGACATGAACCGTTTGGCTGTACCGGCAACGAAAACCTCCTCCAGCACATATCCATTCGGTGGCGCAGCCGCTGGCAGCGGCAACGACATGCCGTCGCCTTCGATCTCGGGGACATCCACTTCCACGCTGGCACCCATGGCGACACTGTAGGCGGGAGGGCTCAAGGGAGCCCCGATGAACTCCGCGGACGGGTCGATGTCACATCGGAGGGAGGTCGGCGTGAGGCCCGTTGTGGAGCCCGAGATCGGATTCGAACCGATGACCTGCTGTTTACAAGACAGCTGCTCTGGCCAACTGAGCTACTCGGGCCGGGTTTCCGTGCTCGGAGCGACAGAAATCTCCGGGGAAGTGTAGACGGTCCGGCGCCACAGACCGACATGACGCCGTCAACTGCTCGTGGACTCTACCGCTCGGACCCACTCGACCCGTGGGCAGGGATTCGGGTTCGGGCTCATCGTCAGCACCGTGCTAGCCGGAGCCCCGCTCAGGCCCTCCCAATGGGTTGGCGACTGGTTCGTCAGTCGACACTCAGTCGCCGGGAATGTCCCAGCGGAACGTCGCCACGAACGGCGGATGGTCGCTCAGATCCTGACCGTTGACCTGGAAACGTTCGAGGGGGAACTCGGAGGCAATCGCACTCAGCGACACGGTCGGACTCGACCGGTAGGCGATCTTGTCGATGCTGCCGGGATCGCCACAGTCGGTCGCCGTGCAGACGTCGCTCAGACCGGTGTCGGCCAGGAACTTCGCCCAGATTGCAGTGTCGGCACCGAACCCGCCGTCGGGGTGGACGTCATCGGTGTGCAGGTTGGTGTCCCCGCCGACGATGACGGCCCTATCGGAACCACGAGCGTTGATGAACTGGGCGAGTTCGGCATAGTCGTCCTCCTGAAGACGCTGGTCCTCAGGAGTGCCGCCGGCCTCACCATGAAGGCTGTAGACGTCGACGAGCCGACCGTCGGCCAGTGTCATCGTGACAACCCGGAAACCCTTCATCGCCAGGCAGTCCGCAGCCCCGCCATCCGGTAGTACGCCACCGAAGCAGCCCTTCCAGGCGTGTTGAGCCTCACCGGTGAAGGGATAGCGGGACATGATCCCGATACCGTCACCCACGAGCATCCCCCGTGCACCAGCATCCACCCCGACAGCCTCCGGGCCCGGGTGAACGTCTGTTCTATATGGATGCTCGACGGCAGAACGGAGCCGGCGGTGGTAGTTGGCGAAGTCGAGTATGCCTGCAAGCGGGGTCCACCAGTCGAAGTCCTCCTGGGTCAGGACGACGTCATAGGCGTTGAGTAGAGGGCTGATGAGCGGAATGTTCCACTCGGGGTTAGAACTCGAGATGCCCTGAGGAAGGCCCGCCACGTTGTAGGTGAGCACGCTGAACTCACTCGGTGGTTCTGGCAGCGGATGGAGCGTCGTCGGAGGACTGCCCGGATCCGACGGTGGCGGTGTGCAGGCCGCAATGAGGCCGAAGCTCGCGACAGCGGCCAGTGATGCCAGTCCAAGTGACACTCGACGTCTGCTGCGAGAGCTGGCGCGCAGAGCTCTGGCGCCGACACGCGAGCCAGTGGTGTGCGAGCCAGTCGCGTGCG
>CAUJEC010000075.1 GCA_963169245.1 Actinomycetota bacterium | reverse complement strand
TTCCGCTCTATCTCCTCGACACGGACATTCCTGAGAATCCGGAGCACCTGCAGACGATCACCGATCGTCTCTACGGCGGCGACACCGAGCATCGACTGCGCCAGGAGATGCTGCTTGGAATCGGCGGCGTGCGGGCGTTGGCGGCCCTCGGAATCGACGCAGATGTGTTCCACACCAACGAGGGGCACGCCGGGTTCCTGGGTCTGGAGAGGATTCGGATGCTCATGGACAGCAATGGCCTGAGCCTGGCGGAGGCGATGGAGGCCGTGCGGGGTGGAGCGGTCTTCACGACCCACACACCGGTCCCTGCGGGCATCGACAAGTTCCCGCGGGAACTGATCGAGAAGTATTTCCAGGGCTGGGCCCAACGCTGTGGAATCGGGATCGACGACCTGATGGCGCTCGGTCACGGACCCGGCGAATCGGCAGGAGAGCCGTTCAACATGGCGATCATGGGCATGCATCTCGCCGAGTTCCGCAACGGCGTCTCGAAGCTCCACGGCGAGGTGAGTCGAGAGATGTTCGCGCACCTCTGGCCGGGAGTGCCCGAGCAGGAGGTCCCAGTCGGGTCGGTCACCAACGGGGTCCACGGGCCGACGTGGGTGTCTCGCGAGATGTCTGACCTGTTCGACTCACAGGTCGGCTTCGATTGGCACGTAAAGGGTGCCGACGACTGGGCGCGAATTGTCGATGCGGATAATCACGCCATCTGGTCTGCTCGAGTCACCGGCAAGCAGCGCCTGGTGGAAACAGTCCGCGATCAATTGCAGCTACAACTGTCTCAGAACGGTGGGGCGACGAGTGGTCTCGAGTGGGTCCAGGACGCACTCGATCCGAGCATCCTGACCATCGGGTTCGCCCGACGAATGGCCACTTACAAACGAGCAGCCCTACTGCTCAGTCAGCCCGAGCGTCTCAAGGCGTTGCTGTCGGATCCCGAGCGGCCAGTGCAGTTCGTCTTCGCTGGCAAGTCACATCCCGCTGATGACCAGGGCAAGGAACTGATCCGCCAGATCTTCAGCTTCGCCTCCCAGATCGATGTGCGACACCGATTCGTCTTTGTCGAGGACTACGACATGGCAATCGCCCGGGCGCTGGTCCAGGGGTGCGATGTCTGGCTGAACACACCGGTGAGACCGATGGAGGCATCGGGAACCAGCGGGGAGAAGGCGGTCCTCAACGGCAGTCTCCACTGCTCGGTGCTCGACGGATGGTGGGCAGAGTGCTTTGTTCCGGGCTCCGATGACACTCGGGCCAACGGTTGGGCGATTCCCTCGGCCGAAGGGGTCGAGGACCCGGCCAGACGGCTCGAGATCGAGGCCAACAGCCTCTTCGAGCTCTTCGAGACCCAACTTGTTCCGCTCTACTACGAGGATGTGCATGACTCGATCCCCCACGGCTGGGTGGAACGGATCAAGTCCAGCCTCACCACCCTCGGACCCTTCGTCAGTTCGCATCGCATGGTGCAGGACTACGTGACCGACCTCTACGTTCCTGCAGCCCAACGAGATCGGGAACTCAGCGAGAACGGCTTTGAAGCAGCGAGGGAACTTGCACGCTTCCACGAACGACTCAACTCGACCTGGCATGACGTGCACGTCGATTCGGTCGACACCGATGAGTCGCTCGCGGACATGAACTCCACCAGGACCGTTATCGCAACAGTGCATCCGGGCTCGCTCTCCCAGGACGAGATCGAGGTTCAACTCGTCGTCGGAAGCGTTGGCCAGTCAGGCGAACTGGAGATGACCGAGGTACTGCCCATGCATTCGGATGGTCCTGTTGATGGGAACCATCTTCGCTACAGGGCCGAGGTCAGCTTGTCGCGGCCGGGTCGGATGGGCGTGACGGTGCGCGTGGTGCCATGTCACCCGCGCGTCAGGGTGCCGCTCGAGTTCGGGATGGTCGCCTGGCCATGAACCGTCAGGTCCGCAACTCATTGCCACACGTGGTGCTCCAAACGGGCCTCAGCCGTGGTCGAAGCGCGCCCTGCCCGGCCCCTGCGTGAGGAACGACTCGACACCAATCCGGGCATCAGAGGTCGCGAAGGAGTCAACGAACAGATCCTGCTCGAGACGAAGGCCGGCATCGAGGGTCTGCTCCAGTCCGCCGTCGATTGCCTGCTTGGCCAGTCGCAGCGCGTCTCTGGGGCCAACCGCCAACTCGCCGGCCCAAAGGAGCGCGACGTCGAGTGCGGAGGCTCCGTCGTCAGCGATTCGGTCCACCAGTCCGATCTGTTGGGCCTCGGGCGCGCCGATCATCCGCCCGGTGAAGATCAGGTCCTTGGCTCTCGATGTGCCCACCAGACGCGTCAGCCTCTGAGTGCCGCCGCCGCCGGGGATGATTCCGAGCAGAATTTCTGGCTGGCCGAATTTCGAGCCGGTTGTTGCGACACGGAAGTCGCATGCGAGGGCAAGTTCACATCCACCTCCGAGAGCGACCCCGGAGACCGCAGCGATCGTCGGACACGGTGCGTGCGCCACAGCGTTGAGAGCCCTGAGGAACGCCCCGCCGATCTCGCGAACCCGATCCGCAGGAGCGATCTCGAACGGTTCGACACTCGATGTGAACTGGGTGATATCCGCACCAGCCGCAAATGCCCGATCGTTACCGGTGATCACGATCGCTCGGGATCCTGCGGCCTCAGCAGCGCCGACCGCGTCGGCGAGAGCGTTGAGTACCTCGACGCTCAGCGGATTCAACTTGCCATTCGAGAGGGTGAGCACGTGCACGCCATCGACGGGGACGTCATGTTGGACCAACTCCCCATCGGCACCGGCTGCGGCGGACTGTGTTGCGGCAGGCTGTGCCGCTGCGGACTGTGTTGCGGCGAGACCCGATTCGTCAGAAGATTCAGCAGGAGACATGGCCGAGAACCTTAGGCGCATGCTCATGCCCCTGCCTCTCCCGTCCTGCCTCGTACGTCAAGCACCGACCACCTTGAGCAACGTCCTGTTGAGCACTGATCACCTCGAGCGCTGATCACCTCGGGCGCTGATCACGTCGTCAGCGAAGCCGCCGCGCAATCTTTCGGGCCGAAGGACGTTTGGTCGGATTCGCAACCATTGCATGGACGAGCACTCGGCAGACCTCGGGTTCAGCGAAGGGCATCAGGGTCTTGGCCATGGCGTAGACGTCAGACTCAGCTGTGGGATGAGAGCCCCGCAGTCGTTCAGGTGCAGCAAAACCGGGCGTCAGTCCCCCAGCGGGTCCCTGGGCGCCAGCATCGAGCAGTCGGGCCATCCCAAAGTCCGTGATGACGGGATTCCCTGCATTGTTGAAGAGGATGTTGTTAGGCGAAATATCGCCGTGTACGACATCGACTCGATGGGCCTCGGCAAGCGTGACGAACAGCACTCGGATCACTGATCGCGGAAGTGCAAATGGAGAGGGACCAGATCGAGAGGGATCAGCCGGACCCAACCCGCTAGAGCGTTCCGACTCAGCGACCGCACTCGAGTCATCTCCATCACTCGATTCGTCGCCGACACGATGGGCTGTCATCCGGTCTCGGAGCGAGCCGCCGGGCAGGTACTCGCTGACGATCCATGGAATTCCTCGATCACTCAGCCCGACATGGAGTACACGCTGAATCCCGCCAACTCCTCTGATCCGACCGAGTGACCGCGTCTCGAGTTCGAACCGTTCCAGGATCACGGCGCCCAGATCCTCCCGGGTGGGATCATCACCCAGATCGATGACCTTGACCGCCACCGAGGTTCCGGTCCGGGTATCTCGTGCCAGGTACACCACTGATGTCCGGCCGACGCCAATCTCCTCGACCAGCCTGAATCGGCTGGGCAGCCGTGGTATTGGTTGTGATCTCAAGGCAATGACGGCTCTGCAAGATCGCCCTGAGCAACACCGCTCCCAGCGATATCGCCGACAACTTGGTCATCTCCGTCGGCTTCCAGGTCATCTACAGCAGCCCTTCGACGGAACCTTGCGGTCACCTCAGAGCCGACAAGGACGATCAGGAATATGACAACCGCGGTCGATGCCATCGCTGCACCCGGCGCCAGATTCGCATGCCAGGCCAACAGAAGTCCTATGACGACCGACATCTCGGCAAAGACCACCGAGGCCACCAGCACCAACGGAACCCTACGCACAACCTGCACGGCGGCAGCCGCCGGAGCGGTGATCAGAGCAAACACCAACAGAGAGCCGACGGACTTGAAGCTCGCGACAATCGTTGCGGTTACAAGAATAAGCATGACAGCGTGGGTCAGCCCGGGCCGAAGTCCCATCACCTTTGCGGCATCTGCGTTGAAACTGAGCACCAGGAACGCTCGGAAACCAATGACCGTGGCGACCAGGACCGTGACCGCAACCCCAGCGCCGAGCAGCAGGTCACCGGTCCGGATACCCGTGATTCCACCAAAGAGAAAGCCGGTGAGGTCGCCAGCGAAAGACGTCGATCGACTCATGATGAGGACCCCGACCGACAACATCCCGACAAAGAGAAGACCGATCGCCGTGTCGCTGCCGAAGCGTGCCCGCCGTTGAACGATCGTGATCCCGCCCACCATCACCGCCGCGCTGAGAACGGCGCCGAGGACGGGATTGATGCCGAGAACTGCCGACGCTGCGAGCCCCGGAACGACACCGTGCGCAAGGGCGTCGCCGATGAAGGTGAGTCCCCGCAGGACTATCCAAGTTCCGATCAACCCACAGGCAACTCCGGCAAGCAGGCTGGCGAGCAGGGCGCGTTGCATCACGGGTGAGCTTAAGAATGGATCAAACCACTCCAGGATGGGCACCGAGGCGAGCACCGATTGAAACTAGCCCGATGCGGATCTACTTCTGAAGCGCCCGGGCGATCCGCTGCGCGTTGGTGAGCATCATCGATACGTATTCGGCGTCCTCTGGTCCCGCTGGACCATCGTCTGCCGATCGACGGGGAGGATTCTCGATATACAACGGAACGACGACACCCCGAACGCCCAGGTCCTTCACAAAGGTCTCCGCACCGTGATGACCCTCACCACTCTCCACGAACACCGTGGTAATACCTGCTGAGAGCATCGAATCCGCAAGTTCGTCAAGATGTCGGGGATCCGTCTCGGACAGTGATCCGGGCGCAGCGTTCATAACTCCAAGGACACTGAAGTCGAAACGTTCAGCGAAGTACCCAAGGTTGTGATGCTCACTCACCAACTGCCGCATCTTCACAGGTACCGGATCCAGAACGGACTCCATCTCCTTGACGAGGGCCTCCAGGGAAGCGGCGTATGACTCCGCACACTGTGTCAGGTCCGCTTCGTCCATCAGGTCAAGGGCCGAGAGTTGCGACGCAATCATCGGGACGAGCGCACGTACACGACCAGGGTCCATCCACACATGAGGATCCCCCTCGATCGGCTTCAGATCGCCCAGTAGATGCGCCCCTAGGTCCACGACATCGACACCCGACTCCCGGGCTCGCTCAAGGGTGGGCAGCAACGCAGTATCGAGGCCGAGTCCATTGGCGAAGACCACCTCCGCACCTAGCAAATCATTGGCCGACTGAATGGACACTTCGAAGTCATGGGTGTCGGCCCCTGCAGGGATGAGCGACTCCACCGGTATCCGCCCACAGCTGACCGATGAGATGATGTCGGCCCAGATTCCCGTAATCGCAATCACCTGAGAGCGTTGACCAGTCCGGGGATGACCTTTGACGTCATCCCCAACCGAGCATGACGAAACAACTCCCATGGCGATACATACCACGAGGGCGGCGATGACGACCGTTGCTCGCAATCGGGTCTGAGCCACCGTGTTACCGCTGGCATCGAACGCAGTCACGACATGGCCCAGTCAGGATGCTGGTCAATCTCAACCTGCTGGACTGAGGTGACCCACGGAACACGGTCCTTCATGATCCGCTCCACTCCAAACTTCATGGTCAGTGTCGAGGAGGGACATCCAACACATGCGCCCGACAGCCTGACTGTGACAACACCGGTCGACTCGTCAACGCCGACAAGTTCGACGTCGCCCCCGTCGGCCTGAATTCCGGGGCGAACATCGGCGATTACATCTTCAATGTCGGGGTTCAACCGACCACTCCATCAACTTCGATCATGTTCGTCGGATTGGTCCCGGCACTCTCGGAACGCCACCTAGACGGTACCCGATAGGCACTCGCAGAAACTAGGCGGTGGCTAGGTGGTACCGGCTCATCGGGGCTACGGTTAGGACATCATCATGGGATTGGTTACCGCCACCGCAGTGATCCTCGCCCATCAGGGCGGTTGGGATGAGTTCCTGATGGTCGCGGCCCCCGTTGTGATCTTCGCCGTACTGTTGCGGACTGCAAACCGCCGGGCCAGTCATCTGGGCGACGACGAGGGTGCGGCGTTCCGTTCGGACCACAACAAGGAATCCGACCAGCCCCACGGGCTTATCTGATACCCACTCGCACGGGGCCCGACACGCGAAAACAGACCGATTGCAGCCCGATCCGCCCGTCGCCGGATGCTTCCGAGCTGGGAGGCTCTCGCCTACTCGTCGTCGAGTTCGGTGATGTCAGCACCGATGGAGCGGAGCCGGTCCTCGAAGTTCTCATATCCACGATCGACATGTTGGGAATCGGCGATGACAGTCTCCCCCTCGGCTCCCATCCCAGCGATGACCATGGCCGCACCGGCGCGAATATCGAGGGCCTTGACTGGCGCACCAGTCAGACGAGGAACCCCGTCGATCACCATATGGTGATCCTCGATGCGGACTGTCGCCCCCATCCGCTCCAACTCTGCGAGATAGCGGAACCGACCGGCGAACACGTTCTCGGTCGCATAGCTGGTTCCATCAGCGAAGCACAACAGCGTGACGATCATTGGCAGATAGTCGGTCGCCAACCCCGGATACGGAAGGGTTGCAATGTCAACCGGCTTGGGTCGTTCCTTGGCCATGGCCCAGATCCCGCCACGTTCGGGGGAGACACGCAGCCCCATCATCCCAAGCTTCTCGACGAGTAGTTCGATGTGGTCGAGCCGCGCCCCGACCAGCGAGATCTCACCGCCGACAACGCCGAGTGCACAGAGGAACGTGGCGACCTCGATCCGATCGGGGATGACGCTGTGTTCAACAGCTCGGAGTTCCTCCACTCCCTCGATGGAGATAGTGGGCCCACCGGCCCCGATGATGCGAGCACCCATCCGGTTGAGGAACGCCGCCAGATCCGCGATCTCGGGTTCCCGTGCCGCGTTGTGGATGACGGTCACACCCTTGGCCGTCGATGCTGCCATCAGCAGGTTCTCGGTCGCTCCGACGCTCGGGTAGTCGAGAACGACATCGGTTCCGATCAGCTGCGAGGCCTTTCCACGGATCACTCCTCGATCGACCTCGAAGCTGGCGCCGATCTCCTCGAGCCCCTGAAGGTGCATATCGATGGGCCGTGACCCGAAGTTATCCCCACCTGGCATCGCGACGCTCGCTCGACCAACAGAAGCCAGAAGCGGGCCTATAACAGCGCTGGATGCCCTCATGCGTTCGACGAGCTCATAGGGAGCAGCAGGGATGACATCGTGCCCTCGGATTATCTCGAGCGCACCATCCTCCCGCCAGCGCGTGCTGAGCCCCATCGCCTCGAGCAGGTCACACATGTGATCGACGTCAGAGATCCGAGGGACGTTTCGAAGCACGTACCGCCCCTCAGCGAGGAGGCACGCTGCCATGAGCTTGAGAGCTGAGTTCTTCGCACCCTGGATCTGCACCGCTCCCGTGAGAGGGCCAGATGGGCGCACCAGTAGCCGGGACACTCCCTCAATTATGGAAGATAGGATCGTCTCCCGTGTCACGAGAGCTTCTGATGGGCGACGAAGCCGACCTGGTGGCCATGCTCCGGCCTCGCGACAACGTATTGGTCCGAGAGATTGTGGCGTTGGGGTCGACGCCTTTTGCACTGGCGGACAACTCAGGCCACCCGTCCGAGAGTGGCCCCGACGAGTTCGGAACTGTTCCAAGCGATGGTGTGGTCACATTCATCAACCAGGACGGACCATTCGAGCACTACGAGCGACAGGTCCGCTGGAGCGGATCCGGCGCGAATGGCTCCCGCTCGAGTATCGAGATCAGCCAACGCGTCAGCTTTCGACTTGCACTCCCCTACTGGGGTTGGCTCTACCGAGTCCCCGCAGGTATTGCACTTCGCAAGGGTCTACGGCCAGGCGCTCGACCCTGGTGGGCGACACCTGATCGGCTCTCGCCTCAGCAGGCCAGGATCGCTGCTGCAGCCACCCTTCTCAACATGGTCGGAGGGATGCTCTATGGACTGTTGACCCAGGTTCTCACGTTCGTGTCGGCTGATCTGGGCGACGGTTCGAGCGGCGAACAGACCACTGTGCTTGCCGTTGTTCGCGCGGGAATCATCGTGACGCTGATCGTGTCGGTACTCGCCGATCGCGTCGGAAGGCGTCGTATGGCCATATGGGCATTCTGCGGGTCCGCCGGCATCACCTTGTTGGCGGCTCTAGCGCCGAGCATGCCCTTCGTGGCAGGTTCGCAGTTCATCGCCCGGAATCTGGCGATCGCAGCTCTGCTGTGCGCCGACACGATCGCCATCGAGGAGATGCCGGCCGGATCGCGTGCGATGGTCGCAGGTATCGGGACTCTGGCCTATGGCCTTGGCGCGGGGATTGTCGTGATGACCCTGCCACTGGCGGATATCGGCCCGTGGGGCTGGCGGCTGACCTTCGTCGTGGCGGGATGCTCGCTTCCGCTCATCCTCCATTGCCGTCGACATCTACCCGAGAGTCGGCGCTATCAGATGATGGACCTGGGCCGTTCGGGTCGCCACACCGAAGCTGTGTCACGGACTTCAGCCCCACATTTGATCGACTCATCACAGCGAATCTCGCCACGACGACTCCTCATCGTCGGCTCGATCTTCGTACTGATGAACGTGTTCCTCGCACCAGCCAGCCAGTTGCAGAACGACTACATGCGCACCCAAGTCGGGTTCAGCGGTACGACCATCGCGATCTTCATACTGCTCACGTCGACGCCCGGTGGAATTGGTGTCCTAATTGGCGGGCGTGTGGCGGATGTCTATGGCCGACGCTGGGCGATCATCCCGGGTCTCAGCGCCCTCGCCGTGTTCTACACCGTGTTCTTCTCCACCACGAACGCTCTCATGTGGCTCTCATCTCTGATTGCCTCGATCATCGGCGGAATGGCCGCACCCGCGCTTGCCGTCATCACAGCGGAACTCTTCCCAACCGTTCGCAGAGCAACGATCAGAGGTGTCGTGACTGGTCTGGCCGTCGGCGGATCCATCATCGGTCTCCTAGTGGGAGGGGCACTGATCGAGGCCGTCGGCTATGCCAGCGCGTTCGCGATGCTCGCCGTGTCTCCGCTCCTTGCAGTAGGCGCTGCATTTCTGCTGCCAAGAACACACGGGCGAGAGTTGGAGGAGACCAGCGCCTGAGTTGTCACTTTGGCCAGGACCCCGGTCGGCACACGGCTCAGTGATCGAGCAGTATGCGTCTCGCTTCGGCCAACTCGGCAATGCGCTGAGCAGCTCCGATCCGCTCCGCCCCGTGGTCCGGGTGAGAGTGACGCAGTTGCCTACGGAACGCCCGCTGCACCTCGGACCTCGTCGGGAACCTCACCAGCCCAGCCGGCAGCGCTCGGGTGTCATCGGGCTCAGATCGGCTGGTGGACGCCGATGGTCCCGACGTTTTCGTCCACCTGAGTTCGGCGTCCCCTGATGGTGCCAGACCCTGATCCGCATATTCCGCCACACGAGCCCTGTGGGACCCACCGACACGTGGATGATCATCGAGCGGTACGGATTCGACGAGCCTCAGATCCAGAACCTCCATCGCCCAGAGCACCGGATCGGCAAGAGCACTCACGCCACCATGTGAGTACCCGGTCAAAAACCGGATCAGGTCCCTGTCACTGCCACCGGGAAACGACATTGCCCGACGGATAACCCTCACGACACCGCGCACCGACCCCTGACCGATGGTTCCGGCACCATAAACCGCCGTAAGAGCATGCTGAGCGGGTGTGGCCTTCTCGTCCTCGATGTGAAACCTGACCGTGTCACCATCCGCGAGTAACCGGTAACGGATGGGTTGGAGCCCGACATGGTCAACCTGGAATCTGTGCCTGAGTCGGGGTTGTGGCACCCGTTCGCCACGTTCGATCTGGCCCATCAGAGCGACGAGGTCAACCTGCGAGTCATCGTCGAGGAATGCGGCGTACTTGGCGACGATTCCTGCGAGTAACACCGAACCCATCCCCGGAGCGGGTGTGCATGGAAGTTTGGCGTGGCCGAGGGCAATGCGTCTCGTCGGTGCGATTGGACGCGACACATACGCGTTCAACTCGGCTAGAACCATGGGAAGAACTTATCCTGCATCTCTCCATCGAGTCCGTCGGCGAGGTTCAAGATCAGCCAGATCGCATCAATTCAGGGGGCAGTAATGGAAGCGGAAGACCGCGCGGCAGTCGAGCGACTTCACGAGGCATGGAATGAACTGATCGCCGAGGGCGGAGCGTTCGAGGTCGTCGAGGCCGACGTTCGGGGCATCCCTATGCGAACCTTCAAGTCGGTACTGCCGAATATGCGAGCGATGTGGGAGTTGGCGTCACTCAATGGCGACAAGCCCTACATCGTTTTCGAAGACGAGCAGTACAGCTATGCCGAGATCGGCGCCCGGGTCCGTTCCCTCGCCCATCTGCTGCGCGACACCTATGACATCGGAAGCGGCGACCGAGTCGCGGTCGCGATGCGGAACTACCCGGAGTGGATCATCTCGTACTGGGCGACCATCTCCCTAGGGGCGGCTGTTGTCGGGATGAACGCGTGGTGGACGGGGACCGAACTCTCCTATGCGCTAGAGGATTCGACACCCAAGGTGCTCATCTGTGACAAGGAACGTCTCGAAGCGCTCCGACCGGAACTCGACCGTCTGCGCGAGAGTTCGCCGCTGCCGGTGATCACGGTTCGCTTCGATGGCGATCTGCCAGCCGAGGCGCTGCGTTGGGAGGATGTGATCGACCCGGCATCTGCGCCCGAGAGCCTTCCCGAAGCGCAGATCGACCCCGATGACGACGCGACGATCTTCTACACGTCCGGTACCACCGGGTTCCCCAAGGGCGCTCAGATCACACACCGTGGCTCGGTTCACAATGTCTTCCATCTGATCTTCTGGGCGTTCGTACAGGGGAGCGCCGAGGCGAAGAAGCCTGTCGATCCTGACAACGAGCCCGAGGAGAGCACCCAACTCATCGACACCTCGGGCGACAACCAGAACGTGTTTCTGGCACCTACTCCCCTTTTCCATGTGACAGCCTGCAACTGCCTGTTTCACCCAGCGACACTGGCAGGCGGACGTCTGGTGCTCATGTACAAGTGGGACGCAGCGCGTGCACTCGAACTGATCGAACGGGAGCGGGTCACCAATTTCTCGGGAGTTCCGACCATGGGCCGCGAACTGATTCTGCATCCCGATTGGGCCACGCGTGACACGTCGTCGCTCAAGTCGATCGCCGGTGGCGGTGCGCCGATGCAGCCGGATCTGGTGGAGAAGATCGAAAAGAAGCTCTCGGGAGCAGCCCCATCGACCGGTTATGGCCTGACCGAGACGACCGGCATTGTCACCGTGAACAGTGCCCAGTACTTCACGTCAAAACCAACGTCCTGCGGGCCGCTGGTACCCACGTTGGAGGCGAAACTGGTCGATGAGGCCGGAAACGATCTGCCGCCCGGGCCCGACACGATCGGCCAACTCTGTGTGCGTGGTCCTGTTGTGATCAAGGGGTACCTGAACCGGCCAGACGCCACTGCCGAATCGATCAAGGACGGCTGGTTCAACACCGGAGACATCGGTTTCATCGACGAGGACGGGTTCGTCACTCTGGTCGACAGGGCCAAGGACATGGTCCTGCGTGGCGGAGAGAACGTTTATTGCGCAGAGGTAGAGGCGGCCATCTACCGTCACCCAGCGGTTCTCGAGGCTGCGGTGTTCGGAGTTCCCGATGAGCGCCTCGGCGAGAAAGTCGCGGCTGTGGTGGTCACAGCCGCGGATGGTGAACTCGACCAGGCAGCGCTTTCCGATTTCGTCAGCAAGGACCTCGCTCCTTTCAAGGTGCCCGAAGTCGTGTGGTTCCGCACCGAACCGCTGCCCCGCAACGCGAACGGCAAGTTCCTCAAGAGGGAATTGCGTGAACAGGTTCTCGACTGAGTCCGCTCACGGTCCACTAGCGCGGTAATCAGGCGACCCGGCGCGCAGGCCGCATGTGAGGGCGGCCTCTCAGCGACTGTCTCCGGTGGTGCCGATGATGGAATGTGCGGCAGCCAGCCTGGCCACAGGAATCCGATAGGGAGAACACGACACGTAGTCGAACCCGGCCTCGCTGAAGAACTTGATCGACGCCGGGTCGCCTCCGTGTTCACCACAGACTCCGATCGGCATGCGGCGTTTGGCGGATCGGGCCAGCTTCACCGCCGATGTCACGAGTCGTCCAACCCCGTCGGTGTCGATCGACTCGAACGGGTCCCCGCTCAACAGCCCGAGAGCCCTGTAACGGGGCATGAGTTTGGCTTCCACATCGTCTCGACTGAAGCCGAATGTCATCTGGGTCAGGTCATTGGTACCGAAGCTGAAGAAGTCCGACACATGAGCCATCTCATCGGCGAGCAACGCGGCGCGGGGTGTCTCGATCATCGTCCCGATCAGCAGCGTCGAAGTGACATTCATCTCCTCTGCTGCCGCTATGACCCACGATCTGGCGAGTCGCATTTCGGCGGCCGAGATGGTGAGAGGGATCATGACCTCGACGATCGGTTTGCCGCCGGCCGCGACACGGTCCTTCACCGCGTCGAGCAGCGCCCGGACCTGCATAGCGTACAGACCCGGTTTGATAACCGCGAGCCTGACCCCGCGAATCCCGAGCATCGGGTTTGCCTCGTCCCATTCGGTCACCGCCCGACGAAGACGGTCCTCCTCCGGGCTGAGCCCGTCTGTGGCGGACAGGACCTCCAACTCGACCGGATCGGGCAGAAACTCGTTCAACGGCGGGTCCAACAGACGAACGGTGACCGGAAGGCCGTCCATCTCCTCCAGGATCTGGCGGAAATCCTCGTGCTGGGCTCGACGCAGCTCATCGAACGCCTCGGCTTCCTCCGCCTCGGTCTCGGCCAGGATCATTCGCCTCATAATCGGCAGGCGTGAAGGATCGAGGAACATGTGCTCGGTCCGACACAGCCCAATGCCCTCTGCTCCGTAGCGTCTGGCCCGAGCAGCGTCAGGTCCATTATCCGCGTTGGCGCGCACCCCTATCCGTCCCCGTCTGATCGCGTCGGCCCACGACAGGATGATCTCGAGTTCGGGCGTCGGTTCAGGTTCCTCCAGTGTCGCCGCGCCCTTGAAGACATGACCTGAGGATCCGTCGAGTGAGATCACCTCACCCTCGTTGATCGTGAGGTCACCGACGCTGAACGAGTGGTCCTCGACAACAACCTGGTCGGCCCCGACCACAGCAGGTTTTCCCCAACCGCGAGCCACTACCGCCGCATGGGAGACGAGCCCTCCACGGCTGGTCAACACGCCTTCTGCGGCGAGCATCCCGTGGACGTCCTCGGGGCTCGTCTCGCGACGAACGAGTATCACCGACTCCCCTGCATTGGAGCGGCGAATCGCCTCATTCGCAGAGAACACCGCAGCTCCCACTGCTGCACCGGGCGAGGCGCCAAGTCCACTGGTGAGCGGTTCCAGATCGATACTCGCGAGCGTCGGATGAAGTATCTGATCGATGTGATCGGGGGTGATCCTCGAGACAGCTTCTTTGCGATCGAGTCTGATCGCCTTGTCCTTGGTCATCTCCACAGCCATGCGCAGCGCTGCTACACCGCTGCGTTTACCGATCCGGACCTGAAGGATCCAGAGCTGTCCCTCCTCGATGGTGAACTCCAGGTCCAACATGTCCCGGTAGTGGGCTTCGAGACGATCCATGTAGCCGAGCAACTCGTCGTAGATCTCGGGGAAATGGTGACCCATGGCTGCGAGAGGCTCTGTCTTGCGGACACCGGCCACAACATCCTCGCCCTGAGCGTTGACCAGGAAATCGCCATAGGGGGCGTTCTCTCCCGTGGCGGCATCCCGGGTGAACGCGACTCCGGTGCCGGATTCGTCGTCGCGGTTCCCGAACACCATCGCCTGGATGTTCACGGCGGTGCCCAGATCATGGGCGATGTGTTCGCGCTCCCGGTATGCGATTGCGCGCTCCCCATTCCAGGACTTGAACACAGCCTCGATCGACTGGTGCAGTTGAACGGTCGGGTCCTGGGGGAACGAGCGTCTGGTCGCCGACCGGATCGCCGCCTTGTGGGCTTTGCAGAGCCCCTTCCAGGCGGTTGCGCTCAGGTCGGAGTCGTCCTCGACACTCTCGTCTCGAAGAGCCTGTTCGCGGGGCTGATCGAACGCCGAGTCGTCCACACCGAGCACGACCTTGCCGAACATGGAGATCAGTCGGGCATAGGAGCGGTATGCGAACGCCTCGTCGCCGGTGCTGTTGGCGAAGGATTTCACGGTGCGGTCGTTGAGTCCCAGGTTGAGGATCGTGTCCATCATTCCCGGCATCGAGAACTTCGCTCCTGAACGCACCGACAGCAGCAGAGGATCATCGACCGCTCCGAAGTGCTTGCCCATCTGTCGCTCCAGCTTGCCGAGGTGCCGCTCGACGTCCTCATCGAGACCACCCGGCCAACCCGAATCCATGTATTTGCGACACGCATCGGTCGTGATCGTGAAGCCGGGCGGCACGGGCAGTTTCACCACCGAGGTCATCTCGGCAAGATTCGCCCCCTTCCCGCCGAGCAGTCCGGCGAGTTGACGGGGTGGTCGGCGATGACGGTGACTGAACGAGTACACGAGAGCCATCACCAGACACTATTGACCATCACGATCTGGCGCGGGTCATCGCGATCTGGCGCGGGTCATCGGCAGGATCTCCGCCATGGCACCGGGGGCGAAACCGCCCCGACATGGCCCGTAACCAACCACCAAGCAACCAGAAAATCTCTGGACCAAGAGACAAGACGCCCGACCCCCTGAGGGCTTGGGTGTCTGAACGTCGCGCGACATCACAATTGCGCCCTCGGCAGGATTCGAACCTGCGACCTGCGGATTAGAAGTCCGATGCTCTATCCAGCTGAGCTACGAGGGCGGGCCAAGAGAAGTTACTAGCAGATGGGCTTTCGAGTCGACGCCTGAGGGCGTGTATGCTCTGAATCC
>CAUJEC010000074.1 GCA_963169245.1 Actinomycetota bacterium | reverse complement strand
GCCGGAATTACCGGCGACGACGGGCCATCCCACCACGGCATCCTGGATATGGTGCTTATGTCAAAGATCCCCAACGCAACGATCTTTGCACCCTCCAGCTACGCCGAGGTCGCCCAGATGCTCGACGATGCGCTCGAGTTGTGTACGAATGGCCCATCGTCGATCCGGTTCCCTAAGACCTTCCCCGAGATCGACGACCCGACGACCGGGACGGGACTGTCCGCACGTCGCGTCCGAGCCGGTAACGACATCTGCATTATTGGTGTGGGCAAGATGCTCGCTGCTGCCATCACCGCCGCCGATGAGCTCTCGATTCAGGGCATCGAAGCCACCGTGTGGGACCCTCGGGTCGTAAAGCCACTGGATTCCGAGATGCTCCACGACGCAGCGGGGCACAAGCTCGTCATCACCATCGAGGACGGGTTGCGCGACGGAGGAATCGGTGAGTCGATCCTTGACAACCTCTCCAAGCTGAGCTCGCCCAATGGCCCCACCGTCAGGGTGCTCGGCATACCCACGGTCCACCTCAGTCAGGCGAAACCCGACTCGATCCTCTCGGCTCTGGGTCTCGATGCCAAGGGAATAATCGACGAGGTTGTCGCTTGGGAAGGCTCCCTCACCGACGCCTGAGCGACAGCCCGAGCCATCTCAGGCGTCGCATGGCATCAGTCGGGCCGCACTAGTTGTAGTAGGGGTTCTCACCTTGGGAGTGGTCCGTCGCGTCGATGACCTCGAGCACCTCTGGGATGTGATCCTTGATGGATCGCTGGATACCCATCTTCAGGGTCATCGCACTCGCCGAGCATCCCTGACATCCTCCGCCCATGAACACATAGACATTGTTCTGCTCGTCTATGCCCTTCAGTTCGGCGTAACCGCCATGTGATGCGAGTGCGGGGTTGATGGCGTGCTCCAGAAGCTGGCGGACCTTGTCGGAAAGTTCGCCGGACAACTCGATGTCGATACCGGCCATGGGGTCGGATCTATTGGGATTGCGAATGACCAGGCCTCCCTGTCGCCCGGCTCTCGGAAGGTCGAGCACCGCGCCACGGAGCTTGTCGACTGAGCCGATGGGAATGGAGATCGGAAGACCCTCGACGGTGTAGTTCTGGTAGCCGTCGAGCATGGAGTCAATGTCATCGAAGCACAGGTCATAGGTGTACTCGACTCCCTGGGTTCCCGTGATCTCCACCCTCAGAGCGAGTTCGTCGGGTCGATCCTCGGTCGAAAGGATCTCCATGACCAGGTCGAGGGCTTCCGCAGTCACTGTCATCACCACGTCTCCTGTTGTGGCCTGCTCAGGTAGCGAATCCAACTCGCGGGTGGCATCGAGGCTCATAATTTCACAATCGTAATTGGATAAATGTCGATCGGCTAAGCGGGATCCGAACACACTGGTTCGAAATCACAGAGCAGGCCAGGAGCCACAGCATCGCAACTCACGGCACTGCAACTCCCTCAGACTCGCAACCCCAATTGTTCGGCAAGGTCCGCCAACTCGAGCCACTGCTCCTCCGCCGCATCGAGTTGTCGCTCGGCATCGGCCATTTCCTCCGCGATGGAGGCGAGGCGGACGTGATCATCGAGTGCCGCCTCGAAGTCCTCCCGAAGACCTACCATCACCTTCTGAGCCGCACGGAGTTCCTTCTCGGCGGCTTTCAGCCTGAAGCGAACCGTTGACGGTGAGGCCGCCTTTGGCGCACCGTCGGGGCCGCCGCTCCCGGTTGGGGGCGACGTCGAAGTTGCCATCGTCGACGGGGCACCGGCCCCCGATGGTGGCCGAACTCCGGCATCGACTCGTCGTCGCGACCGGCTGGCTCGACGGGCGTCCTCGTAGGCTGCGTAGCCGCCAGGCAGCCGAGTGGGAGCACTCGATCCGTCCATGACTATGACATCGGCGACCGTTCGCTCGAGGAACGCCCGATCGTGGCTCACCACGACGAGGGCTCCCGGCCAGTCGTCGAGAAAGTCCTCGAGCTCACGGAGGGTGTCGAGGTCCAAATCGTTGGTCGGTTCGTCCAGGAACAACACGTTCGGCTTATCCGCGAGGGTCAAGAGCAATTGGAGCCGCCGTCGTTCGCCACCCGAGAGCAACTCGATCGGCGCCCACTGGGCGTCGCCGTCGAACCAGAAGGCTTCGAGGAGGGCCTTGTCGGTCCAGTCGACCTCGCCCTTGTCGCCCGCGACTGCATCGCGCACCCGTTGTTTCGGGTTCAGTTCACGGCCCTTCTGGTCGAAGTAGCCGAGGCGAACCGTCGTACCCCATTCGACGCTTCCGCTTAGTGGCCGGATCCGCATGGCCATGACGTCGAGGAGGGTCGACTTGCCCACACCGTTGGGTCCGACGATGCCCAGGCGCTCCCGGTTGTCGAGGAGCAGATCGAGTCCGGTGAAGAGCGGGTCCTGACCTGGGTGACCGATGCTGAGCCCTTCCAGTTCCACAACCTTGTCACCGAGTCGCGGGACCGTGGCATGGAGCGGTAGATGGTCGGGTCTCGCGGAATTCTCGGCACGGGTGTTGATGGTCACCTTGGCCGACTCGATGCGGGCCTTGGGCTTGGAAGTGCGTGCTGGCGCACCCCGTCTCAGCCAGGCGAGTTCGGTCCTCGCCAGATTCCGCCGCTTGCGTTCAGCGGTCGCCGCTGCCTCCTCACGCAGCGCGCGTGATTCCAGATACGAGGCGTATCCTCCCTCGTGCACATAGGCACGGCCCCGATCCAACTCGACGATCCGGTTGGTGACGCGGTCGAGGAAGTGACGGTCGTGGGTGACCAGAACCAGCCCTCCGCGGTGCTCGGCCAGGCGATCCTCTAGCCAGGCGATCGCGTCGATGTCCAGATGGTTGGTCGGTTCGTCGAGCACGAGCAGGTCAGCCGGAGTGACCAGGACCTGAACCAGCGCCGCGCGCTTGAGTTGACCGCCGGACAGTTCACTGACCGACTTGTCCAGATACGGACTCAATCCGAGCCGGTCAGCAATCGCGAGGGACTCCCAAGCTCCCTCAGCGGCCGAACCGGGCGTCGTTCCGTGCGCCCCGCCGCCCGACTCGGCGGTGCCAGAGACGTAAGCGCTCGGCACAGATGTGATTGCATCACGAAGGGTTGCGGTTCCGAATCCAGGTGTCTGCGCCAGCGACGCAACCCGCACGCCTCTACCGCGCCTCACATCGCCGTACTCGGGTTCCGACTCACCCGTGAGCACCCGCAGCAACGTGGACTTCCCGGTGCCATTGATTCCCACGATCCCGATCCTGTCGCTATCCGAGACGGTGAAGGACAGGTCCTCGAACAGCGGCTTTCCGGGTCGGGTTGCTGTCACGGTGTCGAGGTCTACGAGTATCAATCAGGCTCCGTTGCTCAAGGCTTGGTTCAACCCATGAGTTTATTGCCGTCGGGCCCTTAACCTCCTACGGTCACACCATGAGCCAAGCACTGAACGACTCCGCGACCGTCACATACGACCTCGAGGAGAAGGTCGCCGTAATACGTGTCGACGACGGGAAGGCCAACGCGTTGGGACATGAGGTGCTCGCAGGTCTCGAGGCCGGTCTCGACAGGGCCGATTCGGACAGCGCCGGGGCGATCGTGATCCTTGGCCGAGAGGGGAAGTTCTCCGCCGGGTTCGACCTGTCCGTGATGACGAGTGGACCCGAACAGGCAAGGGATCTGCTGGCTCGTGGAGCACGCCTCGGCATGTCGATCTTCGATTCGGATCGTCCTGTCATCCTGGGTGTCACCGGACATGCGCTGGCTATGGGAGCGATTCTCCTGTGCTGCGCAGACGTCCGCGTGGGCGCAGACGGCCCTTACAAGCTGGGCCTGAACGAGGTCCGAATCGGCATGCCGGTACCGGCTTTCGCCGTCGAACTCTGTCGCGACCGACTCGCAGCACCGTTCTTCACCCAGGCGGTCCAGCTTGGCCATATCCACTCACCCGCCGAGGCGTTGGCAGCAGGCTTCCTCGACGAACTCGTCGAGCTGGATCAGGTAAGCGCTCGTTCGATCGAGATCGCTAGCGAGTTGGCCGAGGCGATCCATGGTGGACCATTCCGCACCACCCGCAGAACCGTCCGGGGCGAACTCCTCGCAACGCTGCGCGAGGGTCTCGAACGCGACATGAGCCTGTTCAACATCGAGGCCTGAGGCTCTGCTTTCAGCCTGAGGCTCTGCTTTCAGAAGCGCCAGAACGACTTGAATCCAAAAGGAACTGAGGGGTCCGGATCAGATGATCCGGACCCCTCAGTTCTTGGAGTTGTGTTGTCCACGGCTGACTGTCGGATGGATCGCCTATCAGGCGGACCGTCTTACAGTCGAGAGGATCAGAAGTCGAAGTCCGCCCGTGGCTTCGCCTTGCAGGCGTGCTCGTCACAGACGCCGTTCAGCTTGCCATCCGGAGCGAAGAAGCTCTTCTTCTGTTCGATTGACGCTGGCTGACGACGCGGGTCCTCATGTGGATCTGCGCACGGCGGCTGCTCCGGGTCCTCGATTCCTGCGCACTCGGTCTCATATAGCTCACCGGTTGCCGGAGTGACATTGCCCAACGGCGGCTCAAGAGTTCCGGAATCCCAGACGAACACGGCGGAGCCGTCGTGTGGGAACTTCCGGATCGGGCTCAGCTTGTAGAACATGTCGCCCTGAACCTTGCGGTCGGGCGAGATGATCGGGAAGTAGGTCGGAATCTTGAGGGTCCGGGCGATATTGAACGCCGTCACGTTCGCAACCTGATGGTCGCCGAAGGCCAGATCCAGAACCACCTTATGAGCCGGTGTCAGGTCATAGGGACGGTCGGTCAGGTGCTGTACGTACCCACTGGTCTCGCCCCGATCCCAGAGCATCTGGAGGAACCCGAAGGCCAGTTGCTGATCCAGGGTGTTGGGGTAAGCGTTGCGGAGAACGACTGCGTACTCGTCGAAGTCGACGCTTCGGTTCAACAGAGTGGAATACGCCATTCCGCCGACACCGAGATAGGCCTTGGTCCAGTCCTGAGCGATAGCGGTCACCGCGCCACCCATAATTGCGCCCTGGCTGTTGCCATCGAAGTAGGCGGAGGTGGTGTCGATGAGGCTCGCGCCCTTGTCGGTCTGGAACTGCCGCGCGGTGCCGAGTCCGTCACGATGAATCATCAGGCGCCCGAGGAAGAGCGTGTTTATGAGGCTCTGCTGAAGCCGATCAGCAACGGTTGGGAACTGGTTCAGGTTGCCGAGCGCCACCACGGCGTTGTCGACGTCCTGTTCGGACATGCCGATCCAGTCGGTTGCGCAATAGAGCGCGTTGTTGGTTGCAGCGGTGTGTTGAATCGCCGAGGAGGACGCCTGGTTGGCGGTACCCAACAGTCCATGGCCGTAGATGACCGGTGTGGCACCACCGCTCTTGGTCGACTTATCGGGAACCGAGCAGACGAAGTTCGCTGTGTAGGTACCGGTGGAGACCGGCTTGTCGGTCACCTCGTCGAAGACCATGCGAGAGCCGGGGGCACCTGAGTCGCCGAGATAGAGCGGAACCTCGAAGGTGCCCTTTACGACACGTGCAACACCGGGCTGATTCCCGTTCGAGTTGGACTCTGTGACATTGAACTTCGGCGACTGACCATTAAGACGTCCGAACGCGTCATCACGCATGCTGAGGACACGACCGGCCAGAGAATCAGCCGAGGCGACCGTGAAGGACCACGCCAGGAAGGTATCGGCCCGGTTCACCCCGACGTCAGCAAGCGTCTTGAACAAAGCTTCGGTATCGGCCCGACGGTTCTCGATCTCGGGAATATCGGTCGTGTTGTTGTCACGAAGCGCCTTGAACGACAACGACGGCGAGATGGGCTCACCCGAGGAGTCCTTGACGTTGCGCACAGCCACACCGAAGGTTCCCGCCTCGGTGAGCGAAACGGCGGGGTGGATGATCAACAGTTCGTCACCGGACTCGGTTGCATGGGAGTCACGCTCGGCCCAGTGTGGAACCAGTTGACCGGTACGAAGATTGACCAGAACAGTCGCCGACTCGTTGGTCAGCGACATGGCGATGTTTCGCTCGTC
>CAUJEC010000073.1 GCA_963169245.1 Actinomycetota bacterium | reverse complement strand
CCTACGCCAGCGCCGGCCACCTCAGACATCCCCCTAGGGATACCTGATCCTCCCCCAACTACCGGTGGGAAGTATCAATTCATAGCCACCCAACCCAACAGTGCAGCACCCGTTACCTATGACCCCTGTCGCCCTATCAATATGGTCATCAATGAACGCACGATGCCTAGCGCGGCTACAGGAGTCGTTGAGGAAGCACTCAATGAACTATCCGGGATAAGCGGATTTCGGTTCAACATCGAGGGGTATACAGATGAAGGCCCATCAAAGAACCGAAAGCCTTTCCAACCTGAGCGCTACGGAGACCGGTGGGCACCAGTTCTAATCGCTTGGTCAGACGCTGACGAGCATGGAGAACTGGGCGAAAACGTCGCGGGTCTTGGTGGTTCAGCAAGAATCCAAGTGTCGCGGTCACACCATGTTTACGTCTCAGGCACCGTCTACCTAGACGGCGATGACGCTGCGCGCATGGTGACTCATGACAATGGCCGCGCTTATGTGAAGGCAGTGGTTCTACATGAACTGGGCCACCTCATAGGCCTAGGTCACGTTGATGACCCCGGTGAGTTGATGAACGAATCAAACACCGGTCTGTTCGGCTACGGAAATGGTGACCTCACCGGAATCGCCGCCCTCGCCCGCGGCCAATGTGAGGAAAATCTGTAGTCCAACTCGCCGAGCGCTAGTTGCGGCGATCACACAACCGCTCTACCGCGGTATCAGTACTGATACTGGCAACGGTGCGGATGCGGATGCTGGTGGATTTGAGTCCGAGGGGCGTACCCGGGTTCTCGAGATCTCCGATGTCGGTTGGTCCTCAGCAGATGAGCACGTCCAATTCCGAAAGCACATCAATCAGACCAGTCGTGTCCACACCAGCACCGACAAGCTTTCCTACGACCTCGGCGAGATTGGCTGCTCCAAGGATGGAGCCTGTCACTTCACTGGCCACCAGATCTGCACCGGGCTCGTCGTGCATCACTGCAAGCAACGCAGATGCATCCAGCACTGTCATACGGAGCGGGTATCTCGGCCGCTACCTCACCGTTCCAAACTCCATCGAATCGAGATCACTTCGGTGTCATCTCCTGCGAGATAGGCCTCAACACTGGCTGCAGACACCACCCCTTTGGCCACAAAATGTCCCGTCGCCATGCCGTCGTCGAAATCGAGGCTGAACCTGGTCCCCACGCCAAGTTCGCCACCCAGTCTCTGTGATGCACAACGGTTGAGGATTCCGCACATATCTCTTGCCGACAGCACGAAGTCGTAGCCCGGGTCGAACCCATCAGTGGGGCGCGCCCAGAGATGCAACTCCGGCGAACCGAAGTCCCTCAGTCCAACTGTGTAGGCAAAGTCGCTGCCGTTGCCGTCGGGATCGAAGACTGCCATCACCTTCCAAGGCGGACTCTCGATGCAGGTCGCGCTCTCTATATCGATCAGGTTGTCCATGTCTATCGGGTTGTCCATGCCTGTCATGTGAGGGCCTCTGTTTCTTTGCTCAATATCACGACGTCGGACGATCCGAAGCCGAACACACGTTCTCACACTGGTGTGACATTGACGCTCGAGCCCTGCAGCAGTGGAACTCGGAAACCCCGTCGATCGCAGCAGCAACTTCTGGAGTCCCTCGACATCCGCGCCTTCGCCGAGTTCGAGGTGTGGCTCAACCCACCGATGATCAGTCGTCGTCAGGAAAGCGCTGGAACTCGCGACCGAGCGCAGAGGCAAGCTCGTTGTGTGCGATCCAATCAGTCGGGTCGATCTCGGAGACCACCGACATGTGGGCACTAATCGTTGCAGGCAGACAGACCACCTGAGGGCCTTTCTGGGAGGAGGGCCTCGAGGCTCGACGACCAATTGCTACGGACGCCTGCTATTGGTGGCCGCTATCGACGGTCGAGCCCTGGCGAACCTGCCGTTCGCTGGTCTCTCACTGAGCTGAAACCTCGGGCCTGTCTGGTGATCGACCATCTGGTCGATCACCAGATCAAGCCTACCTATGAGGTGTGACACTCAGGGTTGGCACAAAGGCCCGTTGCGTCTGACACGCCCGCGGGCGCGTCGCTGCTGCGCAGTGTGCCAGCAACGCTACGGAGAGCGATGCCCACGCGCTCGCGGGCGCGTCCAGACCACTTATAGCGATGATCGGATTACGCAGAGCGTTATTGACGTGCCCGTGGGCGCTGCCGGGGCGATCCGGCGTGTCCGCGGGCAATCCGGCGTGCCCGACTTGTCAGGCAGCGCCTATGTCAGTTTCGATGTTGACGGTGTCGTCGACCGAGTAGAAGGCAGCCCCGTCGGTGAGATCGATGACGTAGGTCGCCGAATCGTCTGGGTTCTCAAAGTCGGTGAAGAACAGATAGATGGACGTTGGATCCGTCGACGAGTCACCACCCGCGAACGAGTCATAGGCTAGGAAGTCGGTCAGGTAGACCTTCCCATTCGGCTCGAAGTGCACGTCGCCGACAAGGGGAATGCCATAGGGCTCACCGTCAGCGTCATAGGCCTGGACCTGCACCATGAACGGCGACGACTGCGTATATGGCTCGCCGTCTCTGGTGAAGGATCCTTCGAAGCTCAGGTAGGACCCATGAGTGTTGTACACACCCGAGTTCGCCTGATCGGTGACAATCGGATAGGAGTTCGACGGGAAGTAGGCGGTTCCGCTGGGCGTCTCGGTCTGGGCGATCAGGTTGACCGACTCGACGTCGTCACCCAGGTTGATGACAGTCGAGAAGCTTCCATATGGGGCCGACGCGTTCACCGTGATCAGGACACCACCCGGGATGGTCTCGCCCGAATCGCCGTAGGTCCTCACCCGGATCTGTCGAGCACCAACCTGCGCCTCGCCGAAGTACTCCAGGTGGCCGGTGATCGACAGAGTCGTCGTGTCGTTCGGGACCGTGGAGGTCGTGGTGGTTGTTGTGGAGGTCGTGGTAGTCGTGGTAGTTGCAGGCGGATCGTCCGGTTGGACGCACGACACCAGGCCTGTCGCCGCGACAAGCGCGACCACCACGTGTAGTGCCCTCCTGCGTCTGACCGGACGCGTGCCTTGCTTGGTTTCCATGCTTTCCCTCCCAGCTAGGGGTATTGCCCGCCCGGGCCGTGTCACCTCTGGCGCATGAGCCGTTCTAACAAGCTGCGCTAACCGCCCACTAACCTGGTCGGACTCTGGGGGGGCAAGCGGAGGGTGTGCCGGTCGGACTCTGCGGGGTGAAGCAGTGGGTGCGGTCGCCCTCGGGCGCGGTGTCAGCTGGTCCTAGCGCTGGTCGCAGGAGCCCGAGTCGCCAGCCGGTCGCCGGCCCGGTTGCGGAGCCCGAGTCGCATCGCCTGGTCACCGCGACCGGTCCCAAGCCCTAGTCACAGCGCCCATCGATCACCTGCCGCCGGACTCGACCTCGGCGACGGCTTCTATACGTCGTGAACTTGGATGGGTCTCACGAGACCGTCAACTCACCGATCATTCCGGCCTGATAGTGCAGGGTCTGGCCGTCTCCGCCAGCCATCACCGGAATCGGACAGAAGTAGATGTACTCGCCAGCTTCCAGATCAAAGGAGTGCGTGCGGCTCTGGCCCGGCACCCCACCCGGTCCGCCACCGCTGACCGAGTTCTTGGTCGCCTCCTTGATCGTCGCGGGATCGCCCGAATCGAAGGAACTGACCATGGCAGTCACCTGCTCCTCATTGCTCTGGGTCGAAGCAGAGTCCTTGCGCAGCAGGAGAAACACATGGGGTTCCGCAGTCGAAGTGTTCGACAGTCGAACGCTCAACGCCCCCGCATCGACCTTTGCTGGGACCCCACTGAACTTGAAATCGGATGCCTCCACATCGGCGCGTTGCCAGTCGCAGTCCTTGCGAGCCTGATCCTCGAGGCCCTCGTGCGCCTCCTCTGTCGAGCCGTCGTCGAACACAGTGCCATCGCCGCTACTGGCCTTGGTGATGGCGCTCGAGAGGGATGCAACCTGGTCCAAGACGGCGTCTGGAGCTGCGGCACTCACAGCGGCGAAAGGCCCAGCTATCGTCTTGGACCATTCCTTCAGTTGGTCTGGCGTCGGGGGAATTGGCCCTTCACCTGGCGGGTCGATGCGGTTGAGTGCCAGCAATGAGCCACAGAAGTCCGTACCCGATGAGGCCTGCTCGGATGATGCCCCGTCCGAGTCGGACTTCGAGCCAGCCGACTTCGAGCCAGCCGAGCCTGACGTGGCTGAGCCTGACGTCTTGGATCCCGAACCGGCCGCCTTGGGCGAGTCATCCGCGCAGGCGACCACGCCGACGAGAAGCACTCCCGAGGCCATGATCATTGCGCTGCGGCTTACGAACTTGCTGGTTCTGAGTTGCACCGGAATCTCCTTTGATGGGCGATCGACTGACGACGGGACAGCAACCGTGATGCCCGTGAGGAGATCTTCGAACTCAGCCAGTCTCCTGTCATGAGGATCCATTCCCTCTATGGCGGGAGATCCTCCCGAGAACTCGGGAAGAAGTTCCCGTGACGTCAACGGCTCGTGACTGACATCATCAATGTCACCATGAACACCTGGCACCGGCGATCAGCAGTTGGTGGACTCTGGAGCCTCGTCGCGCTCGGCGTCATGGGCGTCTTCCTGGCAGCGATGGTCGCTTCGAGTGGGTCCATTTATCTGGAATACGCATACGACTCGGTCGGACTCCTCACGCTGTTGATCCCTAGCTTCGCTATCCCCGGCGTGCTGATCACCCGAGCCAGAGCCGATCTGAACTTCGGACGATGGTTCGTCTGGACCGGGGTTCTATTGATGTTCTGGGCGAACGCCGGGCTCTATGGAACCTGGGCACAGGCAAAGGGGCTGCCTGGCGTGCAGGTCAGCGCGTGGCTGGTCAGTTGGCTGTGGATCTGGCACCTCCCCGCGTTCTCGCTCTCCCTGTTGATGTTTCCCACAGGGACCCTGCCATCACCACGTTGGCGTCTCGCAGCCGCGCTTCCTCTGGGAGCCGGACTGATCGCAACGATCGGGTCGTTGACGCCGGGCGCGGTCGGAGTCACCGATGCGCCCGTCGATGTTCGAGGTGAAGTCATCGACAACTCGCTCGCTCTGCACGTCGGGGTCTGGTTCACCTCGTGGTGTGCCAGATGGGGCATGCCACTGGTGGCGATCAGCACAGCAGTAGCGCTGGTTACGATCGTCAGGCTCAAAGGGGCCCGTGGCCACCAGCGCCAACAGCTGAAATGGGTGGCATACACCCAAGTGATGGGGATAGCTGTCCCGGTGATCATCTTCGTCGTGGCTCCCGGCTCCGACATCGGCCCAGCGCTCGCCGTACTGCAGGTCATCATGACTATGGCCGGGGTGACGGTTGCGATGATGCGACACCAACTGCTCGACATCGACGTTGTCGTCGAGAGAACCGTTGTGTATTCAATCGTTTCGGTAACAGTCATCGGTATCTATGCAGCATCGATAGCCCTGATGAGCCTCCTGTTCGTCACAGATCACCAGAGGGGAAACCCACTCGTGATCGCACTATCGGTCCTCGTCGGCTTTCCGGTCCGCGACCGAGTTCAGGACCTGGTCAGACGCCGCTTCTATGGCGACCGCGACCGCCCCTACGAGTTGATCGCGTCCCACTTGAGGACGATCGGTTCGGACCGTTCGCCCGAGCAGCTACTGGCTGAGCTTGCTTTGCTGATCTGTTCTGCGATGAGGGTCCCATGGGCCGGATTCACCCTTGAGGACTCAGCCGTGATCTCGGGCGAGCACCTGAGCGGGACGACACTTTCGGGCTCAATCTCCTCGAACTCGAACGATCCAGAGTCAACCCATCTTCGCGGCTCCTCCGCCGAAGCACCCAGGCGCGTCGAGGAGTTCCCGATGATCAACCTGGGGTCACAGCGTGGCCATCTGCGGGTTGCCCTTCGTAACGGTGAATCGACATTCTCGACCGAAGACCGCCGACTACTCTCCGACCTTGCCCAACAGGGCGGTATGATTGCAACCGCAAGGAAGTTGATGGCCGAACTTCAGAGGTCTCGACTCAACCTGGTGACTGCACAAGCAGAGGAACGTCGACGCTTGAGGCGCGACCTTCACGACGGACTCGGGCCGCAACTCACCGCCATCACCCTGAAGATCGATGCCGCCCGGAACCACCTGCTGGGCGACGTGCCGCTTGCCGATGTGATCCTGGCCGAGGTTCGCCAGGACACTCGGGACGCCATCGAGGATGTCCGCCGACTCGTCTATGACTTGCGGCCACCTGCTCTCGCCGAACTCGGCCTCGATGGCGCAATCCGACGACTGACTGGTGGCGAGTCCCGCTCTGTTGCAGGGCCGGTAGTCTCGCTCGATGTCGTCGGGGACCTGGGCGAGCTCTCTGCAGCGGTGGAACTGGCGGCATATCGAATTGTCACAGAGGCAATCACAAACGCCACCCGGCACGGCAGGGCGAAGTCATGTTCGGTCCGACTCGCCGTCGGCAACCAACTCCGCATCGAGGTGAGCGACGATGGGACCGGCCTGCACGAGAACTGGACACCCGGCGTGGGGATCACCTCCATGCGCGAGCGGGTGTCAGAACTCGACGGGTCACTGGTCATCCATTGCGTCCCCGGTGGCGGCACCCGGATTGTCGCATTGATCCCCCTAGGTCCGACGACTCCTGAGATCAGCCCCAACGAGGACTTCGTGTCCACCCCCGCCCGTCGAAAGGGATCACTGTGATGGACCATCCGTTGCGAATCCTGATCGCCGATGACCACCCTGTCGTCTGCGATGGTCTGCGGGTGCTGCTCGAGTCGGTGGAGGGCATGTCAGTCGTCGGCACCGCCAACAATGGGTCCGATGCCATTGAGTTTGCTCACCGTCTGAGTCCGGATCTGGTGATAACCGACTTGAAGATGGGTGACCCGAACAAGGGTGATATCGACGGGATCGAGGTGACCCGCCGCATCGTTTCCGACAATCCTGAGATCGGTGTAGTTGTCCTGACAATGTTCGATGACGACGACACAGTCCTCGACGCAATGAGTGCCGGTGCCCGCGGCTACCTGCTCAAGGGCGCCGAGCAGGAGGAGATCCTTCGCGCCATCGACGCAGTGGTCAATGGCGAGACGATTCTGGGGCAGGGGCTCGCGACCCGGATTCTGGGCCGGCTCGGCCATGCCCGCGACCACGCCGAACCCTCGCCCTTCCCCGACCTGACCCCGCGCGAGCTTCAGGTGCTCGACCTGTTGGCGGGCGGCCGCAACAACTCTGCAATAGCCAAAGAACTCGGCCTCAGCGTCAAGACCGTGGCCAACAACCTCTCCAACATCTTTGTCAAGATTCAGGTCAGCGACCGCGGTCAGGCGATCGTCCGGGCACGCGACGCGGGACTCGGGTGACCGCATGTGAGTCGGGCCATGGGATGCTTGGACCTTGGAACTCCTTATTCTTAGACACGGCGAAACCCCTTGGACGATCTCGGGACAACACACGGGCTTTGCCGAGGTTGACCTCACCGAAGCCGGCAGGCGACAGGCCCAAGCCCAAAGCCACGTCATCGCCGAGATCCTCCGAGGACGTGAGCCGCTGGTGCTGGTGAGTCCTAGGCGTCGAACTCGCGACACGGCCACGCTGGCCCTCCCGGATGTAGCTCATGTGATCGTCGAGGAGTTAGCAGAGTTCGACTATGGCGAGT